>JACPHY010000017.1 GCA_016188355.1 Candidatus Uhrbacteria bacterium | reverse complement strand
CCAGGTGACGGGAACTTCGACAATGCGGTATCCCGCGTGCGTTGCGCGGATGAGGAGTTCGGTATCGAAAAACCACTGCCGATCACGAATCTGCGGAACGATGGTGCGCAGCGTCCGCGCATTGATGGCCTTGAACCCGCATGGGGGATCACTGACCTGGAGGCCGAATCGGCGGTGGAGCAGCCAACGATTGACGCGCGAAATGGAGTGGCGCAGGGCACTGCGATGGGTGGATGAGCCGGGAAGATACCGAGAGCCGATGGCGATATCGGCTCCGCTGCGGATCGCCGCAATGATCTCGGGGAGGTGCCGAAGATCGGTGGCGAGGTCGGCATCCATGAACAAAAAGACGTCGCATGCCTCATTTTCTCGCGAAATCTCATGTTTCTTCCATCCCATCATCACCGCATTGCCCTTCCCGGGCTTTTGGAGTTCGAGGAGCTCGATGTTGGGGTTCTCCGTCGCAAATGCGTGCACGACGGTGCGGGTGGCATCGGTGGATCCGTTATCTGCCACGATGATGCGCCAGTGCTCTGCGGTGTGTGCGACGAGAAAATCGCGGAGCTGCACGATCGCGTCCGCGATGATTGCCGATTCATTCCGCGCGGGGAGGACAATCCAGAGCACAGGTGGTCATCGTGCGTTACGGCGCGGCAGCGGTTTCGTTTTTTGGAGCAGCGCAGGAGCTGCTGCGCGGTCGGGTCTGGGGCGCTCCTCGATATTCGGGGAGAGTTCGTATACGCGAGCGTCGGCATCCGTGTACACGAGTCGCGCGCGCCGGTCGGCGTCGAGGGCGCTCCGGAGCGCAGTTTGGCTGCTCGTGACGAGCGCATGAGTGGCGTCAAAGGTGCTCCGTATGGATGCTGCTGGCGCGCGTACGTCGCCGCGGGCAATGGATTGCCAGCGTTGGAACTGTGATGCATCGGCAAATTCTGCGAAGCGGGGATCGAGGCCGATGAGATACCGATGCTCCCGGTTCCAAAGGAAGAGGAACGGGAAGTCGCTCCAGTTGCCGTGAAACACGATGGCGCCCGCAGGAATGTTCGCACGCATCCATTGCGCTGCGGACCGTAAATGATTACCCGGGTATCCATTGGTGAAATACGTGCGGTGCATGCGGAGCGCAGGAATGCTGCCGATGCTATAGGCGACCATGATGGTAAGCAGTGCGGCCGTGGCGAGTGGCCGACGGATGGTGCCTGGGCTGCGCCAACCAATGACCACACGTGCGGGCCATAGCCACGCGATGATGGGCTGGAGTCCGGTGGCGATGGTCAGTATGAGGAGCGGGACGAAAAATTCGAGTTGCCGTTGTTGGCGCATGGCGAACACCCCAAAGGCAATGGCCATGGACCCACATCCGAGCGCTATGGCAGCCGCATGTCGCCGTTCCGGATCTGCGGTCGTCATTGCCCGGAGGACGAGGAGGACGATCCCGATACTCGCGATTCCGCCGAGTAGGAGGAGGAATCCGGTGTGATCAACCAATTGCACTCCCGTGAGCGGTTGCCATTCCGCGCCCACATTCGCGGTCGTTGGTCCTGCAATGAATGCAATGTCCATCATTTGCTGGCGAGCGACGTTAAGGTTTTGTGGGAAATACGGGTGCACGATGGCGGCGGCCATGACGCCGAAGATGGTACTGCCGATGAGGCTGGCGTTCGTACGAAGTGCAGGGACGAGATGCGCGCGATCACGATGGATGAGGAGCGCAAGCACGATATCGATGCCGCAAATCGCGATTGCCGTCATGGCGAGGACGGGCCAATGACTCGAGAGCCAAACGGCGAACACGGCGGCGAGAAATGTGCCGGTCCGTGAGCGACGCACGACCGCAATGAGACCGAGCGCGAGGAGCGCGACCGCGAATCCCTGTGCCTTTGCGAGATTCATCCGAAAGAAAAACGGCGCGCTGCCGAGGAGGAGCGCGATACAACCAAATGCTCCGCGGACGCGCAGCGTGCGCAGGAGGCCGAACATGGTGAGCGTGAGCAATCCGACGCTGAGGATGGTTGCAATGCGCACGCCGGGCATCGCCCCAAAGAGGCGCACGAACGGAACGAGGAGGAGGTGGTAGAGAAAATGGAGATCAGCGTACGCGGTTCGGAGCGTCGTGAGCTGGAGCCACGGGAATTGTTGCGGGAACGTGCCCGTTGCGGCCAATTCTGCCATGCCTGCATGGTAGAAGGAATCGGGATCCGGGAAATGATTCGGGAGTTCCATCCAGGTCGCGAGGCCCAGGGCGAGTGCGACGAGGACCATGCCTTGCAAAATGGGATGGGTAAGCACTTTTCGGAAGGAATCGTACGGCGTTTCAATATCGGTCATATGCATCCCCACGGTACCGGGTTCTTCGGTTTCTGGCGATTTTCCAATGAACAACCGCCCCAGAAATGCTGGGGCGGTCGATGGGTCGTTCCGTTATCGTGTCATGCGGACGTCGGTCCGGCGATCGTGCGGCGCTTCTGCTGCTGGCGCAGGAGGCGGAAGAGTTTCGGGAGGACGCCATCATCGATGGGCGCGATCTCGCGGAAGATCTCAGCCGTTTTTTGATCGTCTGCGAACCCTGCGAACCACTGGGGGCTGAGGTCGGCTGCCGTGATGCCGGTGCCTCGAAGGTCGATCATGGGGTACTCGAGCGTGGCGATGCCGAATGTGCCCTGCGCGGTGTACACGCGACGATACGGTTTGGATGCGGTGACCTCCGCGAGGACCGCGTCGATCGGCGCTTCCGGATCCATCTGTTGGAGCATGGGGCGCAGGAAGCCGTTCACGAAGTGTTCCGGTGTCGGGATGTGCGTGATGCGTACGTCCTCGAATCCGGCTTGCTCGAGGAGCTTCGCGTACTCCGCATCTTCCGCCTCATGTTGTGCGCGTTGCTGCTCGCGTTCGCGCACCGCGGCGCAGGCCGCGTGGAAGTAGCGATCGACGTGTGCCATGAGCGTGTCGCCGACCTGGACGATGTGTGTCCAGGTGATCGGCGTTTCGTCGTCTCGCTCCGTGCGCCAGCCTTCCGCCTCCGCGCCATAGCGCATCTCCTTTGGAATGCGGAGATTGGCCCACCGATCGTTCCGGACTTGGAGTTGGAGCTCCCAGACGCCGTCCGTGCGTTGCGCGAGTGCCTGCTGCACCTCGTGGAGCGTCTTGCCGACGAACTCGTCACCAGGAATTTGTTCGAACTGCACTTCGCCCACAATGGCGTGGCTCTCCGTGATTGACCAGTCCGCTTGTGCGCATCGCGGGCAGCGCACTTGTGGTGGCGGAACGGGTATTGCGGGAGGAAGCCCCTCGATGCCCGCGAAGAGCGCATGGGGCGAGTCGAGGTGATTGCGGGCCACCGCCGCCGTGGCAAATGCTCGGAATTCATCGGATGTCATCACTGTGGGCGCGGTGTTGCGTTCCAGATCGGTGAGGAGATGGTGTCGGAGGTGGGTGGTGTGACCGTCGCTGTTGCAGACGAATCGTCCATGCACGATGAACGTATGGAGATCGGGTTCGCGATCACGGCGTGCGGACCGGTCCGGGTGCGCGTCGTCGGCCCGAATACCATCGAGCTTGAACTGGAGTCGCGCCGCCATGAGTTCGTGGAGTCCGGCGATCGTGCCCGCGTGCGCGGCGATGCCTTCCTTTGTGTCGTATTTCTCGCGATCGAATACCATGGTCGCTCCCCGTGTTTTGGTTGGGATGAGAGGTATTTTGAATGATGCTGGGCAAACGATATCATGGAGTTCCTTGCATGTCAATTTCTGTTGACAGTGCAGGAAGTTGGTGGTAGGTTAGCGACACATTCCCGCAAAGGAGCGGGCATGTGTGCGAGAGTAGGAGGCAGAGCCATGGCAACGCCCATTACGTACGACTTGATCATTGTGGGCGGCGGCATCTCGGGCCCGGCGGATGCATACACGATCTGCCGGTATCTCCGCGGCATCGGTCGGGTGGCGCTGATCGAGAAGGAGGGTGGCCCAGCGCAGGTGAACTCCAGGCACGAGGCGAACAGTCAGACGTTGCATTTTGGGGAGATCGAGACGAACTATCCGTTGGCGAAGGCGCTCCAGGTGCAGTACGCGGCGAATCTCGTGGCGGGATATCTCGAACACCATCCAGATCGCGGGATCTTCGTGCGTCGGCACAAGATGGTTATTGCGGTGGGAAAGGATGAGTACGTGCGCCTCGCGAGGCGCTTCGCGGAGTTCCGGGAGCAGTACCCCGACATCCGTTTTCTCGGGAGACAGGAGATTGCGGAAATCGAACCGCGAGTCATGGAGGGGAGAGACCCCGACGAGCCGATCGCTGCGCTCTACTCACCGGACGGGTTCATCGTGAATTACGGTGCGCTCGCCGCGTCGTTCATCGATGATGCGCGTCAGGCGTCCGGCGTCACGTTCGATACGTATTTCCGTACGAAGGTGGAATCGATCATGCGCGAGCGGGGAGGGTTCACCATCCAAACGGATCGCGAGACGTTTCGCGCGCGGGCGGTGGTGGTCACTGCGGGTGGGCACAGCCTTCTCTTCGCAAAGGCGATGGGGCATGAGATGCACTACGAGCTATTGCCGGTCGCGGGCAGCTTTTATCGAACAACCATCCGCGACTGCCTCGCGGGCAAGGTCTACACGATGCAGATGGAGGGCATTCCGTTTGCAGCGACGCACGGCGATCCCGAAGTGACGAATCCGAACGAGACGCGCTTCGGGCCGACTGCGAAGATGCTTCCGTTGCTCGAGCGGCATCGGTATGACACGGTAATCGATTTCCTCCGATCGATTGTTTGGAATCCGATAGGGATGCTCACGTTCTTCCGCATCCTGTTCACACGGCACCTCTTCTGGTTCGCACTCCGGAATATCCTGCTCGATCTCCCTGTGCTCGGGAAGTGGATGTTCCTTCGGGATGTGCGGAAGATTGTGCCGCTGATGCGTTATCGCGATCTCACACGAGCGCGCGGGGTGGGCGGCATTCGTCCGCAGCTCGTGGACACCCGTACGGGCGCGATGGTCATGGGGGAAGGGAAATACGTCCACGATGGCATCATCTTCAGCGTGACCCCATCGCCGGGCGCTTCCGTCTGTCTCCGCGCCGTGGAGGACGATGCGAAGTTGCTTGTCGCATATCTCGGATACACGTTCGATGCAGAGGCGTTTCGACGCGATCATGCACGCGTGCACCCCGATGCATCCGTAGCAACCGCTGCGTCGGCGATCGTGTAGCGGTGGGGCGAGTACGGCCGCGATTTTCGGATCGCGGCCATTTCCATTGACTCGTATTCGCAGCACGTGATACGACAGGAACGCGCGATCATGAGCTGAGTTGCGCAGGAGAACAGCATGAGCGAACAGCAGACTGCAGGAGCGCAGGCGCTCGAGGTGCTCCAGGGGAGCATCGGGACGCACGGCGGATTCATGGCTATTTCCAAAACGACGTTCGGCGGCCGAGTCCCCGAGGCGCGGGCACCGAACTACTACAATGTCTGGGCGCGTGATGGGGTCATCTGTGGGCTCGCGGGAGTCGCAAGCGGCGATGCGCACTGCCTCGATGCGCTCGGCGTCACGCTCATCATGCTTGGGAGGAATGCGGGTCCTGTGGGACAGATCCCAAGCAATGTGACGCCGTACGCGACCGGCAATGATGGGGTGAGCTACGGAGGGAATGCCGGGCGTGTGGACGCAACGCTCTGGTGGCTCGTCGGTCTCGGGGTGTATGGGCATGCCATGCACGATGATGCATTTGTGCGGGGGTGGTGGGGTGGAGTCACGAAGGCGGTGGAGCTGCTCCGTGCGTGGGAATTCAACGCCGGCGGTTTGCTCTATGTGCCGCAGGCGGGCGACTGGGCGGATGAGTACGTGCTCTCGGGATACGTACTGTATGATCAGGCGCTCCGCCTCCTCGCGTTACGGTGGGTGGCGTATTGGTCGGAACGGCTGTTCGGAAATGATCACCTCCTCCGCACTGTGGTTCACACCAAGAGCGGGAAAGTCGTGGAGGAGCAGGATACGGACCGCGTGCAGCGTGCGATTGAGCGGAGCTTCGCGCCGATTGGTGGCCCGAGTGCGTATCGGCTGGCCGCATTTCGTCCCGGGGGACAGTCGACCCAATTTGATGCGCTCGGTAATGCAATCGCCTGCCTTGCTGGTGGCGGTCTCATGACGGCGCTCGACTACGGGCAAGCGCATCTCCGGCGCCGCCTCGTTCCTGCGTTTCATCCCATCATCACGCCGCGGGATTCCGAATTCGCCGATCTCGTCGCCGCGGCCTCGGGCGATCTCCGGAACATGCCGGGCCGATACCACAACGGTGGGCTCTGGCCGATGGTGAACGGCTTTTGGGCTCTTGCCCTCCGATGGGTTGGCCGGGAGGACGAGGCGAACGATATTGCCGCGGCGATCGCAGATGCCAATCGGCTCGACGGGTGCGCCTTCGCGGAGTTTCTCGATGCGAACACTGGGAAACCGGGCGGCACCTGGCCACAAGCCTGGAGCGCCGCAGGGCAGCTGCTCGCCACCGCAGATCCAAGATTCCTCCTGCCACCGAAGTAGACGAAAGCCCCGACCATGCGGTCGGGGCTTTTCTTGTTGGTGTGGGTGGTCATGTCCTGCCTAGAGCTTCTCCACTGCCGCTGCGAATTCTTCGTCCGTTGCTTCCGCGCCGTGGAGCTGGGGGAAGGGGTGTTGTTTCCAGTAGGGGAGGAGATTCATGTTCTTCCGGGTGAGGCGTTCCGCGAGTTCGCGATCGCCTTGGGCGACTGCATGCAGGAAGAACTCCGTACCACCCATGAATATGTCCTCTGGACGTTTCAGCGCGCCGTCCTGGATATCAAATTTGCACACCGGACCCTCTGCCATGGTGAGCCCGATGTCATTGACGTGGTCACCGACAAACGGCATGCCGCAGGTGATGCAGGATTGCATACGGGGTATTTTCAAAATTTCTTAAAAGGTACCGCGGTGCTCATTGATCCATTTGCAAATGATATCCTCTTGATGGGGCTTAATCAAATTGCACCACATTTCTGGATGTGCTTTTTCTTCGGCATGGTATTCAGCAAGCATCATCCAGCGCACCTCGGTGATCTCTCCATCATCAAAATGGAGGTCGTTCTGGTTGCCGTCAAACGGATAGATGTATCGGGCAGCTCGCTTCGTTTCCTCAACGAGGAATAACCGCTCAGGATCAGGAACGATACCCGCTTCCTCCCCTAATTCTCGAATAGCTGTTTCACGGTACGTGGAGCCGACCGGGACTTTGCCACCAAACATCGTTTGCCATTTCCCAGGACTTCCATGCAAGTGCTCGGAGCGTTTGGAGCAGCAGATTTGTCCTAGTCCATTGATGAGCCAGATCATGCCGACGGCATGGTATGGCTCATATTCTGGATGATCCCACATCCATTGACGAGTTCGTGGTTCGATTTCGTTCCCCTCTTTATCAAACTGGCGAAGGAGCTCGTCTGGCGGTTCAGGGTTTGTGTGCGGCATAAGTCAATTTTTCACCCGGTATTCCAACAAAAGATAGGAGTTATCCAGCGGCTTCGCCTGGATCAGTTCGAGCGTTTTTATTTTGGAAAGTTCATCGGGAGCATGAAGCGAATCACCGTCGATGAGCGTTGCGGTTTTGTTGCCGCCAATCAGAGCGGGAGCGACCACGAGTAACACTCGATCAATCAAACCTGCTCGCACCAACGTCGCATTGAGCGTGCCGCCTGATTGAATGGTGAGTGCGTCTGCCTTGTATTCTATTTTGAGTTTGCGGAACAAGTCTGCAAAATCAACTCGTTCCGCGTAGAGCATGGGGTGGAGGTTTGCGTGCTCTTCTTGCATGGAAAAGACGGGGTGCTCCTTGTTTGTGGTGACAAGGATGAGATCTTTCGCCTTCTTGGCCAAGTAGGAAATGCCCTGCTTGGTGAGGTGAGGTTGATTATCAATGACCACGAACGTGACGGGGAGCTTAGCTGGCGCATCAGTTTTTTCGTTGCAGCCAACCTTCGCAAAGACGCACCCCGTATTCAGAGAGAAGAGATCGGTTGTTTGTTCGAGATCGTAGTATTGTTGCAGCCCTTCTTTGAGGCCGTTGATCTGTGGGAAGTTTCTATCGACGTCCATGATATCCGCATCACCCGTTGAGATTTTTCCGTCCACGGACATGAGCATGAAGAGTGTAGATTTTGGGCGATGCATATGGAGCAACTGTACCACCGCATACAAAAACGCGAACCGTTGTCGGGTTCGCGTTTTTGTGGGTGGGTTGACGACTTTAGAACTTTGGATTGGGAGACGATCTATCAGGAATGGGGTGGACTACCGACTGTGGCTTTGCGGCTGTTCGGATGATTCTCGGAACGATGGTATGCGACTACTAGACAAGTATATAGAAATAGTGTATTATGTACTTGCCCACTACTTATGGAATTCAAAGATAAGGTCATAGGCAAGATAGCCAAAAATAGGAGCATTACCGCAAAACAGGTCGCAGATTCGTTGAAGATCAGTAGGGCGTATACGAATCTTATCCTGCGCCAGCTACGCGAAGATGGCGTCCTGCTTCTTATCGGAAAGACAAACCAAGCCCGTTACGTACTCGCCTCCGATGTGGGTGCGGCCCGTAACGAGCAATCTAAAATCCAGCACATCTTTCTGCGGCTCACCCCCGGAGGTCCCGATGAAGATGCGATATTCAAAAGGATCGAACGAGAGACCGGCATCTTCATTGATGTTGCGGAGAATGTGCAAAGCATTGTGCATCACGGGTTTACGGAAATGCTGAACAATGCGATCGAGCACTCAAAATCCTCACGCATTGAGGTTGACGTCCGGCGCACGAGCACCGCAATTACATTTGTGGTGAGGGACTTTGGGATTGGCATCTTCAATAATGTTCGTGACAAATTTCGTCTTCCCGGCACGATTGATGCCATTCAAGAGCTTCTCAAGGGGAAGGCGACCACGGCTCCTGAAGAACATACCGGCGAGGGTGTCTTCTTCACTTCAAAAATGGCCGACGTATTCATTATTGATAGTTTTGAGAAGCGCTTAACGATCAATAACTTGCTTCCCGATATCTTCATTATCGATCGGAGGTCAATGAAGGGGACGCGCGTTTGTTTCAGCATCAACCTGAAGTCCGAGCGAACGACCAAGGGCGTATTTGATGTGTTCACCGGTAGTGTTGATGATGGCGCCGCATTTGATAGGACGCGTATCACGGTCAAGCTGTTTCAATTTGGTCGCGATTTGCCATCGCGCTCTGAGGCGAAGCGTGTGACCATGAACCTCGAAAATTTCAAAGAGATCGAACTCGATTTCACCGGCGTTGAAACTATAGGGCAGGGTTTTGCCGATCAGATATTCCGTGTATGGAAAGGGAGGCACCCGGAGATCATGATTGTTGCCACCAATGCGAATGAGAACGTCGCCTTCATGGTTCGTCGCGCGGGGGGAGAGTTTGGTCAAAATCGCTTGCATATCTAGACCATGAACATGGGACGACGCCGGGGAAGGAATTACAAAAACCTCACAATTCTGTGAGGTTTTTGTATCCGGGTGGGCGACGGGGTTCGAACCCGCGACCCTCGGCGCCACAGGCCGATGCTCTACCGCTGAGCTACGCCCACCATTACGGGTCCATCATGCCGGACGTGCAAAAGGAAATCAAGTGCCTAAAATAAAAACACCCAACCCAGTGGTTGGTGGAGGCACGCGACCGGAGATCGGCACTACGGTGCCGTATCAATGCCGATGCGCGCGAGGAGCGCGGTACGCAACCGTGCACTTCGTCGGATGCGACGGAGCGCAAATGCGAAGGAGACGGCGTACCCGATGAATCGGATCCAGGATCGAAGGTGCTGCAGTCGCTGCATGGATGCTCCATTCCGAGGCAATGCCTCTGCCTCCAGTACATCAGCTGTACGCGAGATTCGTCAAGGACGCGCGTGTCACGGAGATGGTGTCCAATGTGGGGCTATCGGAATCTTCCGATAATGCGATTCCATACCCGATCCCACCATTTCTCCATGCGTCGACTGATGATTGCGATGTAGATACCTGCTCCGATGAGGAGGATTGGCCAAATCAATTCCCATTGCATGGAAATAAGTCCGAGATTTCTCAAGAGGAATATGATACCGATGCCGATGAAGAGGATGGCGATAAACATATCGTGATGCGTTGCGGCTTACGTTTGCCCCGGGAGAGAATTGAACTCCCATCAACTCCTTAGAAGAGAGCTGCTCTATCCATTGAGCTACCGGGGCGAGGAGCGAGCGCCGCGTACTTCGTACGCGGCGCCGTTGCGCTGCGGGGGCGGCAGCCGAGCTATCCTGCTCGGATGACGGCGCCACAGCGCAACGGCGGAAGCGCGCACGCGGACATGGTTTCGAGCGACGATTCCCGGTATCGAGCGAAGCGAAGATACGGGGGCGTGTGCAGTCATTCGTGTGCAGTGTCGGCAGCCGAGCTATCCTGCTCGGATGACGGCGCCGCAGCGCAACGGCGGAAGCGCGCACGCGGACATGGTTTCGAGCGACGATCCCCGGTATCGAGCGAAGCGAAGATACGGGGGCGATGCACTTCTTCTGCCGTTTCGCCCCGTCGAGCGAAAAGATACGGGGCTGCATGATTGGGCGCAACATGCGTGACGGGATGAACGTCCCCACTATACGATATGCCCACTCCGCGTCAACGGTGGTGGCGATGATGCCGCTGGTGCACTTCCTTGAGGTGCTCTTCGGTGACGTGGGTGTAGATTTGCGTGGTCGTGATGGAGGCGTGCCCGAGCATCGCTTGGACGTCACGCAGCTGCGCCCCACCGCGGAGGAGATCGGTGGCGAAGCTATGCCGGAGCGTGTGCGGGTGGACGTGCTTCGCAATCCCCGCAGCGCGCGCGTATCGCTGGACGAGGCGCTCGACGGAGCGCGGGGTGAGTGGCGGTGCATCGGTTTTGGCGTTCCTGCGTGTTCGCGGTGCTGCGGCGCCTGTTTTTTGGGCGGCGCGATCATGGCGAACGAAGAGATGGGGCAGCGCGTCACCGCGGGCGTCGAGATAGGACTGGAGCGCTGTCTGTGCACTGCTCGAGAGGAACACGACGCGAATCTTCCCTCCTTTTCCGCGTACGGCGAACTCCTCGCGATCCAAGCGTACATCCTCTCGGAGGAGGGAAACGAGTTCGCCGACGCGTACGCCAGTCGAATAGAGCACCTCTAGAATAGCGCGGTCACGTAATCCGAGGAGTCGGCGGACGTTTGGTGCCGCGAGCAGACGCTCCACCTCGTCGGGTTCCAAAAAATCCACATCGCGATCGGGTACGTTGGCGAGCTCCACCTTCTCGGGTGCGAGCGAGGGAATGTCGCGTTTGGTGAGGAACTTCAGGAACGCACGGAGGACCACGAGGTGGAGATTCTCGGTAGCGCGCGCCAGCGTTTCTGTGTCTCTGCCGGGACGCCGATGGAGCCAGAGTCGGAATTTTCGCACGAGCTCGATGGTGATATCGCGCGTCGTGACGGCGTGCGCGTGTTGCGCGAAATCAAGAAAACGATCGAGCACGAATGCGTACATGCGAATCGTTCCCGGAACTCGTCCCCGCTCCACCTCGCAGTATTCGAGGAATTGTCGCGTCGCCTCCGCGAGCTGCATATGCATGTAGCGTATCATGAACTGGCCACCTGCTCTGCAGGAATGGCGCGGGTTTGGTGGAAGGGCGGCTTCTTAGGGATGCTTGACAGGGTGGCGGCGCCATGGTACGGTGCGGGCGCGCCATCATTTCGTGGAGGAGTGATTGCGTGGGGCAGTTTTTTGAGAGGAGGCGAAGATGCGGGTGTTCGTCGTGCAGCGATTACGGGGGAATCTCGACGCGATCCGCTCGGCGGTCGAAGCGCAGGGCATCGCGCATGCGTCGTCCATTGCATACCTGCGTTCTGCGCAGGAGGTGGCGCTCGCGATTCAGGAGATTCCCACGGGCGCCACGCTCGTCGTGGTTTCCGGAAGCGTGCTCCGATATGGCAGCAGTTCATATGATGGGATCTATCTTGCGCGCGCCGTGAAGCGGTCGCATCCGCAGGCGCTCTGCTTCAGCTACAGCGTCATGCCTGCGCAGGACGCTGCAATTGACGGGGTGATTCCGAAAAAGGATGGCACCCTCTGCACTGGTGACCACGACTGCCTGGTTCGGTTCCTCGCGGTACTGCGGGATGGAGTGACGCTCGCGGATCTCCGCGCCGCGGTTCCGGAGATTCGGAGCGGAACACCGTAGCGTACTGGGTAATTTGTACCCCGTGCTGCCTTCATGACCGTGTATCATTGGCGCGCCTCCCCGGAGGCGCGTTTTCCGTTGCCCGGTACGGATTTGTGGCGGAATGTAGTGTTTTCCGCTTATTGGTCAATATTTGGTCCCTCTCTTTCGTACGGTTGTCAACAGCCGCTCTTCGTGCTACGCTCAGCTCATCATTCTTCAGGCGCATCGCTTGGCTGACCGCGGGTCCAGCGGCGGCTCGGCATCGCGCGACCTCCACATATGTTGGACAAGGCTACCAAAGATAAGCTCATCAAGAAGTTCCAGACGCACGAGGGCGACACGGGTTCGCCGCAGGTACAGATCGCGATTCTCACAGAGGAGGTTAAGTTCCTCGTGGAGCACCTCAAGATGCATAAGAAGGATTTTTCCTCGCGCCGTGGACTCCTGAAGAAGGTGAACGAGCGCCGACGGCTCCTCCAGTACCTGGAGCGCGAAGATGTGGTGGCGCATGAGGAGCTTGCGAAGAAATTGAAATTGAAGGTTCGTAAAACGGTGAAGGCTACGGAAGCAACCGAGGAACCGGTACCCGCAGAACTCGCATGAGCACATCTCTCACCCCCGCTCGCGCGCCAATTGCGCACGCGGATCAACGCGTCGCCGTCTTCATCGATGCACAGAATCTCTACCATTCCGCGCAGCACATGTTTGGTGGGAATCCGAATTTCTCGGAGATCCTGAAGTCGGTCGTCGCGGGTCGAAAGCTCATTCGAGCGATCGCGTACGTCATCCGCGGCAAGACCGGCACGGAGCAGGCATTTTTCGACGCCCTCGTGAAGGTGGGGATCGAGGCGAAAGAGAAGGACCTCCAAGAGTTTTCCTCGGGCGCAAAGAAAGCGGATTGGGATGTCGGACTCGCGATTGATGCGGTGCGCATCGTCGAGCTCGTGGATGTGGTGGTGCTCATGTCGGGTGACGGCGATTTCGTTCCATTGGTTGCGTATCTCCAGCACCGGGGTCGTCGGGTGGAGGTTGCGGCATTTCGACCGACCACATCCGGAAAACTCCAGGAAGGCGCGGACGCGTTCATCGATCTTGCGGCCGATCCAAAGCGCTACGTCATCCGCGCACGCGGCCGTCGCACGGGACGGGGTGGCGGACACACGGCCGATCTGGGATCGGAACCGAATCCGCTGTTGGAATAGGTGGTAGGCATCACGAGACACGGGAAGCACTCCCAGCGTCTCGTGCGGCGTGCTACTTGATTCGGCTGCTCTCAAGACAGGGAGTTCTCCATTGGAGAATTCAAGTCTTGGGATCAGCCATACCATGACTTATGGCTGACGCAGTGACGATGCAGCGCCACTTCGAAACGGAGTGGGCGGGGCGTACGTTGTCGATTGACGTATCCAAATACGCGGAGCAAGCGAACGGCTCCTGTCTCGTGCGATACGGGGACACCGTGGTGCTGGTGACCGCCGTACTGAGCGCGACGGCGCGGGAGAGTATTGACTTTTTTCCGCTCATGGTGGAGTTCGAGGAGCGTTTGTACGCCGCGGGGAAAATTAAGGGATCGCGATTCATTAAGCGCGAAGGGCGACCACCGGATGAGGCGATTCTCTCGGGTCGTCTGATTGATCGTGCCATTCGGCCGCTGTTCCCGGATGGTATTCGCAATGATGTACAGGTCGTGGTGACGACGCTCTCCTGGGATCAGGAAAATGACTCCGATGTGCTCGGGATCATTGGTGCGTCCGCAGCGCTTTCGGTATCGGAAATTCCTTGGGATGGACCCATTGCGGGCCTGCGGGTGGGCCGCATTCCATCAGAGGACGGCACGCGTCAGGAGTGGGCGATTAACCCGACGTACGCTGCGCGCGAGAAGAGCGTGCTTGATCTCGTCATCGCCGGTACGGGCGAGCGCGTGGTCATGCTCGAGGCAGGTGCGCGCGAGGTGCCGGAAGAGATTTTTGCCGAGGCGGTGGCGTTCGGGATGAAACATCTGCGGCCCATCGTGGAGTTGATTGCGGAAGTACAGCGCGCATGTGGTGTGGCGAAATGGACTCCGACCGCCCCCGTGATTTCCGACGAGGATCGGGCAATCGAAGAGCGTGCACGGGAATTCCTGCGCACGAAAATTCGCGCCACATTGCACGCGGGTATTCGGGAAACGAAACGCGAGCGCGGCGCATTTGTGACCACGCTCAAGGGAGAATTGGATGCATTCCTCACCGCGGAGAATGTGGGGAAGGACAAGCGAAAGCGTCTGTTTGATCTCGTGAAGCCGCTGATCGAGGCAGGTGCGGTGGAACTGGTGCTCGATGAAGATCGCCGTGTGGACGGCCGATCGCTCACCGAGGTCCGTCCGTTGGCAGTCGAGGTGAGTGCGCTGCCGCGTACGCATGGATCGGGGTACTTCTGTCGCGGGGAAACGCGCGTCCTTTCCACGGTGACGCTCGGTGCGCCGTCCGCGGAGCAGATCGTGGACACTATGGAATTCGACGTGAAGAAGCGGTACATGCACCACTACAATTTCCCGCCATTCTCGGTGGGAGAGGCGGCGCCGATGCGTGGACCGGGACGACGAGAGATTGGACACGGCGCACTCGCAGAGCGCGCGCTCGAAGCGGTGATTCCGCCGAAGGAGCAATTTCCGTATACCATTCGCGTGGTTTCGGAGGTGCTCTCCTCGAACGGTTCCAGTTCCATGGCATCCACCTGCGGGTCGACCCTTGCCCTCATGGACGCGGGCGTGCCGATTACCGCGCCGGTCGCCGGCGTAGCGATGGGCCTGGCGTCCGATGCGAGCGGCCGCTGGAAGGTGCTCACCGACCTCCAGGATTTGGAGGACGGTAAGGGGGGCATGGATTTTAAGATCGCGGGTTCGAAGCAGGGGATCACCGCGGTGCAGATGGACACCAAGACCAAGGGACTCACCATGGAAATGGTGGAGACCACGCTGCAGCAGGCGCATGTGGGCCGTATGCGGATTCTCGAGGCGATGCTCGCGGTCATTCCGCAGGCGCGTGCGGAGCTTTCCGTGTACGCGCCACGCGTGCAGACGATGCAAATCAACCCTGAGCGGATTCGCGATGTCATTGGACCGGGCGGAAAAATGATCAATGAGATCATCGCGAAGACGGGCGCAGAAATCGATATCGAACAAACCGGCGTGGTTTTCATCACCTCCGTCACGAAGGAGGGGATGGCGCGTGCGGTGGAGTGGATCACGCAGCTCACCCGCGAAGTGAAAGCCGGAGAGATCTTCCGCGGCAAGGTGACCCGTCTCCTCGATTTCGGCGCATTCGTCGAGATTCTCCCGAAGCAGGAAGGCCTCGTGCACGTGTCGGAGCTTGCGCCGTATCGCGTGGCACAGGTGACGGACATTGTGAATATCGGCGATGAGATTCCGGTGCTCGTGAAAGAAATTGATGACCTCGGTCGTATCAATCTCTCCCTGAAGGCTGCGGTTGCGGCGGGTGAAGTGTTCGAGTACCCACCCGCACCAGCGCACACGGACCATGATGATCGCGGCGGATTCCGCGGCCCTCCGCGCCACGGACCCGGCGGACCGCGTCGCGGTCCCCCGCGTGATGGTGGGCGACCGTTCCGACGATGATGCGCAGTGATACGAGTACCACCGACCCCGCACCCGCGGGGTCGGTGGTGTATTACCGCAATTCGGAGATGCGGGGTGTCTTTTATGGAGTGGTATTGACTCTTTCTCTTTGTTCTGCTATAATTTCCGCGTCGCATGCAGTGTGCGGCGCAATTGCATTGCGGGCCCAAGAAACCCGCGGTGCCCTCGGTAAGACGAGGAGGAGGTAGTGATGGCAGGACGGAATCCGCTCTTCGACAAAGCAATGACGGAACTCCGGGAAGCCTTCGTACGCAATCGGTTCGCGCAGGAAGACGTGTTCGACACCGCCGGAATCGAGCAATGGCTTGCCCAAGAGCGCGTTGCGGTCCAACCAGATTGGAGTGAGGATTCCTACAGCCACTGGAACGGTGCGCTGTGCAGCGACCACATGATGTTTCGCGCGGTGGGCAGGGAACTTGCCCTGCTCGCGGAGTGTGCATCGCCGGATCCGGAATTCTCCGCGTTGATCAACGCGGGGGAGCAGGATCGATTCGTGAAGCTCTTGTCGCCGCTTCGGCATGCCGCGGAGATTTACTGCGGTCATTCTGGTGCGTTGCTCTTAGTGCGTGCGCCGGAATGTGCGCCGGGGTTGTACGTCGCGCACTGTGAGGACGCGGGTGATCAGCAGCGGGAGCGTCTCGTGCTCGAGCCGGCGCAGAACAACGCGCTACGCACGTCACAGCGCGTCATGGACGTACTCTTCCTGGAGTGGCTGAAGGGGCGACCAAAGTGGCAGGCGGCGCGTCAGTTTCTCTGCGATTCCCTCGCCGAGCTGATTGCGAAGGAGCGCGCGAGCGCCGAGTGGGACTTCGATGCGGCGGTTGCGGTGAGTGCGGATGGGAAGAGGATCATTCACGCGGATTGGGTAGTCGTTCGGTGCTGTGGATGGCTCGGGGTGTATCCGGCGGGCGTGTTCCAGGAACGCAAAGCGCTGCGTTCTGAGCAAATGGTGCGACTCCCCTCGGAGCGGGCGCATTCGCTCGCCTCCGCGGAAGAGATGGAGCGGCGTCCGCAGCGGGCCGTGGGTATAGCGATGTGTTCGGCGCTACAGCAATTTGACGATAGAGGCGGCGAAAAACTTCCACGCGCAGCCTTTCTTGAGTTCTCCTGCGCCGGGACGTCCACGCGAGTCTATCTCGCGGATGCGGCAGATTGCTCGCAGGATCTTCCGAGAGCTGCTGCCTCTGTAGAGCTTTCGTCCTAGCGAGCAGGTGGCGGCTGTTCGTGCAACGCGGGTCCCCGTTCGTCGGGATCCGCGTTTTTCTTTTTGCTGTGGGATCGGATAGGATGAATCCGCATGCAATCCTCCCGCCGTACCGCCCTCGTCCTGCTCGGTGTCGCCGTGGCCATGGGCACGGTGGCGGTGTGGCGGCGTGCATGGTTTCCCTTTTCCGATCATCTTTTAGCCAGCGTCGATCCGGACGCGATCGCGTATGTGCACGTCAATTTTGTGCCATCGGTGCGCGATGGGGTGCGCGCGCATATCGATCGGGTTGCGGGAATGGAGCCCGCGCTGGCTCCGTGGCTCGCGGCTATTCGTCCCGCGGTGACCTCGCTCTTCGCGCGGGAGATCGCGGTGGAGGTTGCCTGGCGGACGCAGGAATTGCGGTACGGGGTCACCGTAGTGGTGGATCCCCGCGCAGGAGCGGTGCTGCCGAATCCGCTGCCTGAGGATGTGGTCGTTCAAGACGTGCAATTTTCCGTCCGTCTGGGGCAACCAGCGTCGGCATCGTATGCCTCTGATCTGGATGCGATGGAGATGGCCCTTGCCCCCATGCGTCGTCAGCCCGTACAACTACTCGTGCGACCATCGCTGCTTACGAGCCAGCCCACTAATCGGGACCTCACTGCGGGCGGCGTTATCCATGCACGGGGTTTTCGTCTCCGATCCGACGCGCGGCATCCGGTGGGCGGATCAGAGCACGTCGCCATGCTCCTGCCTCCACAGCGTGGTGATGTACAGATATCTCGCTTGCATCCGGATATACTGCGGCTAATTCCCGTGATGGGATCACTGCTCCGTACGCACCGATTCCCGGAACGCGTGGATGTGATCATACGTGATTCGCGCTGGGGGATTCGGATTTTTGGCGCTTTGGATGAGCAGATGAGCCATTTCCTCCGAGTGGTCGCATCCGTGGTGCGCCCCACCCCCCAACGCCGCGCGCTGGATGGCATTCCTGCGACGGTTCTCGTCTCTGATCCGAGTGCCTGGGCGATGCGGCCAACCGGCCATCGTGCATGGTCCGTGCAATCGCGAGAGGAGCCCCCGCGAGACGCGGTGTTCCTGCAGGAGGACGGCTTCGGGGTATACGGATCCTCTGATCGACTGTTCCTCCGCTCCATGATGGGAAATTACCAACCCGAGACATGGATCGTTTCCCGTTCCTGCGGTCAGGCGAATGCGCAATCAATCTTGGCTCGCTGGGATGTTCCGCGCGGGGATGGTCGTCTCACACTTGCGTTGTCCCCAGTGGGATCGTGGTCGTTGTGCGGAAATTTTGCGTATTAGGGGGCCATGTGGATGAGATATGTGGATAAGTTGGTAGATTTACACAGGCTAAACGTTTTTTTTCGTCCAAATGCCGTGTGGATATCGAAGAATCGGAAAACTGAGCAAATTTGGCTTTAAATAATAGTGACTCAACCTAATACGAATTCAGTGCCACCGACCCCATTTTGTCGTAAGATTGACGAACCACGGATTTCGCGGTATAGTAGATGTGTCGGATGGGTGAACACATCAGGGACTTCTCTTAGGCGGATCGCTGTAATAAGCGAACTGGATGCTTTTCGCCGGCGAAGAGAGTTCCCTCCTCTCTACTGTTCCTTATCGATCCCCAACTGCTGATCGGGATCGCCCTGGAACGGAAAACAAAAAGCACAATGGGTGCCGTCCCTCGCGGATAATCCGCCTGTGGCCACCCAGTGAATGGTAGAGGGGATTCGCGCTCTTCTCAGCGGAGCGCAGATCCCACGGCCCGATTTCTTTCGTTCGCTGATCCGTGTATCCCAACATACTGAGATGCACAGACCAGCGGGCGGAAGACGAGCCCGAGGATCAACCTTAAGGCGCGAGACGTGCCAAATCTTTTTCCTCCATCAACTCGGAGGTGCACGACTCGCGCCTTTCCATTTGTTTAGAAGTTCTCCTGCGCCTCATTTCTGCATTTCGTGGACCTAGACATGGATAGGAATCGTGCATACACTGAGTTTCATGGATTTATCTCTCATTGTGTGACGAATACGTTCCTCATGACCGTGAAGGAAAAATTGAACACGAGGAAGGAGCAGCTCGAACGCGAGCTGAAGAGTTTTGCGTCCCGTAACCCGCATGCGAGTGGGCACTGGGAAGCGAAATATGTTGATTTTGGGCGTAGCGAGGATGAAAACGCTGCGGAGGTTGCGCTGTATTCCGATAATCTCTCCCTGGAACACGCGCTCGAGAAGGAATATCGCGATGTGCTCAATGCGCTTTCGCGTATCACGGCGGGTTCCTACGGGAATTGTCGGTATTGCAACCAGCCGATTGATGAGAAACGATTGCTCGCTCGCCCCACGTCCAGTGCGTGTATCGCCTGCAAGGTAGAGCGGAAGAAGGCGGCGTGAGTGGGATGGGAGCATGGTGGT
>JACPHY010000001.1 GCA_016188355.1 Candidatus Uhrbacteria bacterium | reverse complement strand
GGGACCGAAGGTGCAGCGACGGAAGAGGATGCGGAGCTTCGCAGGAGACGGGACCGATCCTACAATCGACATAGGGACAGCGGTGAGTGATTGATCTTCACTTTCACCTTACCGCTGTTCCAACTTCGTTTTATAAGCCCCGGTACGTACACCGTCCGCCCGTAATACACCAAGAGATCCGCCCCTCCGGCGGGTCTCTTCCTACTGACACCCACCCTCCTTCCTGCTACCGTTGGCGCAGCTCTCGCAAGTAAGGAGGAGCGTACATGGCCACAACCCACGAAACGAATCTGCACCTTACCCTCCGCACCGCGTGCTGGACGACGCTCCTCATCATCGGCGCAACCCTCCATGGGCTCTCCTATGGCGGTGCCGATGGTCATTGGGAACGGAAACTCCA
Source organism: Candidatus Uhrbacteria bacterium (assembly GCA_016188355.1). Lineage (GTDB taxonomy): Bacteria > Patescibacteriota > Patescibacteriia > JACPHY01 > JACPHY01 > JACPHY01. The sequence continues at coordinate 186,301 of JACPHY010000001.1, read as the reverse complement.
CCTTCCGGGATTCCTCTGCGTCTTTCTCGCGGCAGAACAACTGGCGTACAACTGCATCCCCCGATGGTATTTCCGAGGCATCCAACGCACGACCGCAGGACTGCTCAATCTCCGGGTCGCGCAAAACGCACGATGGGGCGGCATGATGGGCATCATGTTCATCGCGTTTGCACTGGGTCCCTGGTACTCGATTCCAGAACATCGAGCCGTACTCGCTGGCGTGCTCGTCCCTGGCATCATCCTCCTCGCTGGCATCATTGGTCTCGAGGCGTGGCACACCCGCTATCGACTCCGCCGGTTCTTCGAGGATCACGCCCGCACCGCTGCGCGACTGCGCCTCAACTAATATGCAACACCACAAATCACCCAGCCCCGTGTAGGGCTGGGTGATGTTCCGTTGTGCCACAGTTACGCGACCGCAATCTCACCGATACGTACTTCCGTGAAATGCTGTCGATGGCCCTGCTTGCGACGATACCGCGACTTTGCCTTGTACTTCACGACCATCACTTTCCGGGTCCGGGCCTGACGCAGGACCGTACCAACGACGCGCGTGTCCATGAGCACGGGCGCGCCAACGCGCACCGCCTCCCCGTTCGCATCAAACGTCAGGAGCACCTGATCAAACGTAACCGCCGCTCCCGGCTCACCTTCAAGCTTCTCGAACCGATACGATTTTCCCGGTTCGACCAAATACTGTTTCCCGCCCGTTGCAATCACTGCGTATGACATATTACCTCTGAGGTCTCCGTATGCACTCCACAATGGGATCACGCTATCATCCGCCGAGACGATCGTCAAATGTTGCAACGAACCGCTGCCCCTTCTGGATACGATGCTGGCGCACCGTTCCCACCGGAACCTCGAGTACAAGCAACGCCGGCGACGCGGGCCGGAATACGGGCAAGGAACGCGAAAACCAGCGGCGCGGAATCGGCAGGCGCTCGGTGGTGTCGATCACAACGCCGCCCGCCACCCAGACGAGATCAATCGAAAATCGCATGTCGCGCATCCAAATGCCATGGTAATCCGGCTGATCGAATACGAAGAGCATGCCCTGGTCACGCCGGAGACGCGGTCGCCCACTCAGCCCCTGGGTTCGTTCTGCCGGGGTCCGCGCTACCTCGACGCGCGCCGTGTATCCGGATTCTGGAATGTGCACCGTACCCATCATGAGCAACGCGGCAATCGGCGCGACCGACGTATGACGTGCTTCAAAAAAACGCACTACGGCAAACGCCACGACTACGAGTAGCATGAACGATACCGTCCACTTGACGACACGCCACATACCACAGTATCGTACGCCTTGTTCCCGCTCCTGTGGAGGGAAGAGATCATGGCCAGACTCGATTTTCGGCAGCACCTGTTCCTTCGACTCTATATCGCCGCGGTCCTCGATGGTGAGGGCGAACTCCGCCGTCGCACGCTCCATCGTCGCCTCGTGCGGCTCCGAATTCCCGAGCACGTCATCCGGCGTGCACGCCATCTCGCGATGGCCGTCCGCGCCCGACGACTGTTTGGGCAATCCGCATCGGGAATCAACGTCTTCGTTGGCGCGCGCGCACAAGCATAGCATGATCCCCTCGCAGCAGTGCGGGGGATTCTTTTTGACTTGACTTTTTGCTCCATTTCTGCAACTATCGACGCAGCGCATTCCCAATCGCAATCTCCGGGAGGAACCATGAATCGATACCAATGGACCTGGGTGGGTACCTATCTCCTCGCTCCCCTGCTCATCTGCTCCGGGGTGGCGAGTGCCGCAGGAACCACGGTTGCCGCGTTCCGACAGTCTGAGCTCCTGACCATGCTCGTCACGTTTGCAATCGGATGCGGCGTCAGCATTGCCGTCATTGCCTTTGGACTCCACGGCATACGCCAGGGCCGCCTCGAACTCGCGGGGGACCACTGGCGCCGAGAAGACTTCGAGTAAGAGAGGAACATCCCATGCACCGACCCGTTTCCGCACCCTCGCAGCTCGAGAGGTATTTCCTCCGTGCGTTCGCGACTGGCTGGATCCTGCTCGCCGTGAGCATGAGCATCGCATTCTTCGCGGGGATTGCACAATTGTTTCCCGGAGGAGCCGACGACGCGCGTCGGATGACATTGCTGCCCATCACCAACGGGTACCAGGACATCGCCGGAGGAATCGCAGGGTACGCCTACCTCACCGCCGTGCCGATCATCGTCCTCGGACACCTCTGCATCATCGGTCGCGATTGCACAAAGCGACAATGGAAGGAGGCGGGCCTGAGTACCCTCATGATGGCCGTGGGATTGGGCGCGTGTGGCTTCCTCATTCCCTTTGTCGCGCTCGTCGCATACGCGAGCGGATCCATCCTGGTACTGGAGATCGGCACGTTCTGCTTCTACGGCGCCATGGGCATCATCGGAGCATGCATCGCCGGACTCTTCACCGTCGGACCCATGGTCGCACTCCTGAGTGTTGTGGTCCGCACCATTCGCAGGTCACGACCGCCGCAGCTGCTCGTCTGACCACGACGCACCCCGGAATCCCGGGGTGCGATTTCTTTTGGCCGGTCGCAGGTCATGTGAGCGCGGGAGCTTTCTGAATCGTGAGCCGCCCACCCACATCGAGCACGGCAGCATCACGACGATGCAGCTGATTCGTGAGGAGAAAAGTAACGAGCGCATCCTGTACCCGCTCCTGGATCACCCAACGCAATGGACGCGCACCGTACTGCGGATCATACCCTGCCGCCGCAAGCTCGCGCACTGCGGCATCGGTAACGCGCAATTGGATCCCCTTGGCGGCGAGCTGTGCACGCACGGTATCGAGTAGGAGCACCGCGATTGCGTGAATATCGTCCTGCGACAACGGCGCGAAAACCATGACTCCATCAAATCGATTCAAGAATTCCGGTCGGAAGGTGGCACGTAACTCTGATGCGAGAAGCGCTTTCGTGATGGCAGCAGGCGATACACCCGCGGCAATGGCATCCTGTATATACGCCGTGCCCGCATTCGACGTGGCAATAATAATCGTGTTCGTAAAATCAATCGTCGTGCCGGAACTATCGGTCAGTCGCCCATCATCGAACACCTGCAAAAAGAGATGGAGGATATCCGGATGCGCCTTCTCGAGTTCATCCAAGAGCACGAGCGCGTACGGTGAGCGCCGCACCGCTTCCGTCAGTTGCCCGCCCGCATCGGATCCCGCATACCCCGGAGGCGCGCCGATGAGCCGGTGGACACTCGACGCATCTTGATATTCGGACATGTCCAATCGAATCATCGCATCCTCCTGTCCGAAATATTCCGCCGCCACCGCTTTCGCGAGTGCGGTTTTTCCCACGCCGGTTGGTCCAAGAAATAGGAACGCCGCAATTGGTCGCTTCCCCTCACGGAGATCCACGCGCGCCCGCCGCAACGCCGCGGCCACCGCACGTATAGCCGCATCCTGACCGATGATACGTTCGTGAAGGCGATCCTCGAGATGGAGGAGCCGCTCCGCTTCATCCGTAGTGACCGCCTGCGTCGGGACGCCGGTTTTCTCCGTAATGAGCTCCCCGATGTGCTCCGCGGTGATTACCGCGCCCGTGCCATGACGCGCCCGCACGAGCGCAGCTGCCTCTTCCATGAGCGCCACCGCCTTCTCGGGGAGTACCCGATCGTGGAGATACCGCTGACTCAACCGCACGCATGCATCGAGAGCGCCGTAGGAAAAGAACACCTGATGCTGCTCCTCAATAACCATGGAGCGCGCCTCGAGCATCTGAATCGCCTCATCCCCCACCGGCTCTTCCAGAGGGATGCGCTCGAAGAGCGCCGCAAGCGCCGTCGGCGCAATCGCTCGGTGATATGCATCCGATGTGGTCGTCGCGAGACAAATCATGCCCGTACGCTCCATCTCCTGGACGAGGACATCCGCGAGCGACACCCCTACACCCGTTGCCGTCCACTGCTCCAACTGCTCCAACACGAGCACAATATTCTGCGATCGCACCACTTCCGCGAGTGTTGCCAGGAGACGTGCCTGCGCCTCCATGGGATCCGCGCCACTCGTCAGACGAGCAATGGACAGCCGCATGCAGCGCTTATCGCGGAGCTGCGGCGGCACGTCCTCTCCCGCCATGCGATCCGCGATGCCTTCGATGACGGCGGTCTTCCCAATACCCGGAGGACCTACGAACAGCACGCCGCGTCGTCCGGTGGCAATGATTCGGAAGCACTCCTGCACCACACCCGAACGCCCCACCATCGGCATCATGCCGCCGTGCACCGCCCGCGCGGTAATGTCCTCGGCGAACGCATCGAGCACCGGCGTGGCCACCGCGGTCATCGCACGATTCATGTCGCCCCGGGGACGCAACGCACCGATGCGTCGGTATCGTCGATACTGCTCCCGTAACGCATCGCGGATGCGAATCCACACCACCACATTTTCCACCTGTGCCGGGGAAACACCCAAATCCTCCCACAGCAGGCGAATGGGACCATTGGGATCTTGGGCGAGCGCGAGGAACACATCGAGCACACCCATCGTTGGTCGACGCTCCCGCACCGCACGCACATACGCGGATGCAATGACGTCCACCGTTTCGGGAGCGACGCGGACGATTTGCGCGAACGGCGCAATGCCCGCCAACATACGTTGCACGCGATCGCGAAGCGCATCCGGCGCAACACCCAACCGCCCCAGTACTGCAGCACCGCGCTCCGTTCCCGCAAGCGCCGCAAAGCAATGGATCGGCAGCACCGTTGAATGGTGCAGTCGTTCCGCAAGTGCGCCCGCCCGCTCCAGTGCGGTACGCACCTCAGCATCCAGATGCTCAGCCAACACAATGCACTGCGATACCGGTGGGGGCGGTTCGTCACCCAATGCACGGATATCCGAATCCGCATCCACACGAGCGATCGGCCGCGGTACTCCACGCGCAGCCGCACGTACGACATTGGCGACGACGATCATGCCCAAGAGGAGTGCCCCACCGAGCGAAGACGCGGCGGCAAGGAGACCATCCCCCCACACCGTGAATCCATCCATCTGCTGCACTGCTACGGCAATGGCGATAACCGCAAGCATCCCGTAGAGCACGGTGACCACCGCGTGCACCCGCTCCCGCAAACGACGTTCGCGCACGCTCGCACGATCGACTGCCCACGACCACGTGAGCACCCGATTCCCCCATTGCAGCCCCAGCGCAGCACCCCGACAGCGACTGCATCGCGCGCCAGAAACGAACCCCGAACCACCGCATCGCGTGCATGGCGTTGCAACGGCCATACCTATTTCCCGAATGCGAACAGGAGCAGTCCCACTGCTACTGCCGGCCAACTCACGTAACCTGCAAACAGAAATGCGATACCCAACGCGCCGACACTCCATTGCAGCGTGCGGCCCAGGAGCACCACCACGCGGACTCCGAAACTAATACCACGCCCCTGCCAATCCGTTTGCCCGAACATGGGGGAAAAGAGATGGGACGCCCAAAAACGTAAGCCCACCCATTGCCCCAACACCAAAAACGCACGCCGTGCCCATGCCACCATGCGACGCATGCCATCGGTATACCACCATATCGGCGCGGTGCAGGTATCGCGGAGGACGGAACCCAACGCGAGGACGAATTGCGCAGCAATACCCTCCATATATATGCATCCTATCACGGACAACCGGAGCTCGACGCGCCTGCGCTTGACTGCGGCACCTCCAAGAGCTACCGTCTCGCCAAGCACGGTGCATTCGCATGACGCGAAAACGAGTGCTGCCGAGGTACCTTCCCATGACATCAGCCGCTACCACACCACCCGCGACGCTCGCTCCCAACCTCACGTTCACACAAATCCGTGAGGCCGTCGCGTATCGTATTCGCGTACTCGCTGCAGATACCAAGTCCATCGAAGACGGTCGCATCGCGCAATTCATCGAGCATCAGGGGAGACGCATCATTACCGATCTCCTGCAGCTCGAGAAGATCGATACCAGTCTCCGATCGCTTCACGAGAGCATCCATGCGCTCGCCCAGGAGACAGGAACCACACCCCCCGAGACCGCATCGCGTCCGGCAGCAACCCGTCACAACGAATCCGCGCCTGATGCGCCCTCCGACGCGCTGAACGAGGAACAGAAGGATACCATCCGACGGCGACTCCTCCTCGCGCGCGATCATGGCGATGCCGCATATCAAGCGGAGCGCCGTGCCATCATGCACGATTATCCTGCCGTTACGAAATGCATGCTCAATGGATTTCTTGCGTCCGCGCGCAATGCCACATCCGGACCGCAGTTCGCGATTCGGGAGCTCCTCCGCACCCCAGAGGATCATCGCCCGGCGCTCGCCAAATTGCTCGCGAAATGCGTACACGGCGCCACGGAACGCGATCTCCTGCAGCAGACGGCCAATCGCCACCATGATACGCTATCCTAATCTGAGTCACCCGACGCCTCCCTCATTCGCAGGGAGGTGTTCCTTTTGTGCTTGACATTGCTCGCATGCACCGGTACCGTCGGGACACTCGCGCGACCTGGTCCCCATAGCGATTCCACGCGGAGAAAGGAACATTCACAATGCCCAAACGCCATCCACCCGTCATCACCCCTGCCACATACACGGCAGACGCAGTCATCACATGGATCCAAAGAACCACGGAGCGTCTCGCAACGCTCATGCCCACTTCCGCCGCAGCCATCGCCAGCATGGGGAAAAACGCGATTGCGCACATCAACCAACTACAGCGCGTCGAAGTACTCGTGGAAGCCGCACTCTCCGATCTCGATAAGGAAGTAGCTCAAATCGCCGACGCATTCGCTCCTACCATCGCACCCTCCGAATCACCTGTTCCTACGTCCGATGCGTCAACCCCAAAGCGACGGCGTAGAAAGACGAGAACACGAGCATCCGCGTCATCTCCCCCTCCGCGTACCGCTGGCCGAAAGAAGCGACTCACCGAGGAACGAAAAGATGCGCTACGCTTGCGCCTCGCGGAAGCCCTCCGTGCAGGCGAAGCTGCACTCGCCCGCGAGTGTGCGGACCTGCAGGAGGAGTACGGGGCACGACAGCTCTCCCCACGGCAGCTCCGCGCGTACCTCGCCGCACTTCGAAACAAAAAGTCAGGCAGCGCGTTTGCGATACGCATCATCGCCGCCTCCCCGCCGGAACGCCGCGCCGCACTCGCCACCCTGTTTGCGGTTATTGTGCACGACACGACCGCCGAACAACTGCTCGCGCAAATCCCACCCGACGTGACGCCCGACGCGTAGCCCACCACCGAAACCGCAACATCATCACCCCGCCTTTATGGACGGGGTGATTCCTTCATCAAGACGCCCGACGCAAAAAATGAGGAGGCGCACGCCTGCGATCAACACCAAAACACGCAACATCGATTGACCATCATTGGACAGCCATCCCTCACGGCATCCCATTCCCACGATTACTGTTCGCTTATTCGTACGAATATGAGATCGGTCAACAGCCCCCAAAAAAATGCAATCGATACTTTACTTTGCGCGTTCCCTCATGAGAGCATGCAAATTTCGACGTACCACACACTGCTGCCCCGTACCAATTAGCTGCTCACGGTGCCGGATACTTGAGTAATCCGATCTCGAAGTAACCGCAACACCCCCAGATAAAACGTGAGATTATGGAGCGTGAGCAAACGCCCGCCGAGCGGCTCCCGAATGGCCATGAGATGTCTCAAGTACGCCAACGTCGTCGTGCGACACGCGAGGCATGCGCAGTGCGCATCAATGGGGGCATCGAGATGACGGAATGCTGCATTATGTATGTTGATGGTCTCGTACCACGCGCCATGCGGGAATGCAGTACGATCCGTCCATCGATACACGCGCCCATGCCGTGCATCTCGGGTCGGCAGTACGCAATCGAATAAATCAACCCCACAGGAAACGGCATGCACAATATCTGCAGGCGTGCCGACGCCCATGAGATATCGCGGGCGATCAGTCGGCAGGAGCGGCGCCGTGCACTCCACCGTTGCTCGCATCGCTGCCGTTGGCTCCCCCACGGCAACACCGCCGATCGCGTACCCATCAAACGGCAACGCGGTGATCGCTGCCGCGTGCGCGCGACGCGCATCACCATTGGAACCTCCCTGGACAATGCCGAACAACTGCATCCGCGGGCGCGCACCAATGTGATTCGCGTGGAGCACCGCACGCGATGCCCACGCAGTCGTGAGGCGCATTGCTTCCGCGAGCACGAGGTCACTACAGGGCTGCGGCGGACACACATCCAGGACCATGGCAATATCGCTTCCAATGTTCCGCTGATGCTCAACCGCACGCTCCGGGGTCAGGAGCTGCACGCTGCCATCAAGGTGAGAACGAAACTGCACTCCCTCCTCCGTGAGCGTCACCAAACTCGCGCCACGACGTGACGCAGTCCGAGCGCCCAATGAAAACACCTGAAATCCTCCGCTATCCGTGAGGAGCGGCCCATGCCATCCCATGAATTCCTGGAGCCCGCCACGCTCCGCGAGGTAGGGCGTCCCCGGACGAAGGGCGAGGTGGTAGGTATTCGCGAGCACCATGACCGCTCCTGCGGCTCGCAACTCCTCCGGCGCCACATGATGCACAGCGCCGATCGTAGCGATCGGCATGAAGCAGGGCGTCGGCACGATGCCATGCGCAGTCGTCAGCAATCCGGCGCGCGCTGCGCCATGTTGGGCGATGATGGAGAATGGCGAGGGCGTCATACTCGGATGTATGTGTATCTGATCCGAACGGACCACATCCTACCACGAATGCAATCGAATGCCATTCTGGCGCATCGCCAGCGCATATAAACTGCAACCGCTCCGGTATTCCGGAGCGGCCCGCAGTCGTACCCCCGCAAACCTGAGCTGCACCGCAGCTCGTGTTCCCCCACGACGAATGTGACGAATGGGTGAGGAGAAGGAGCGAAGTCGTGGGGAAACACCAACCGCTGCTCACTATGGCACTCGCGCAACCGCGCGCTCGCCTGGCACCAGGTACTCCACATGCGCAACCGGCACAAACCCCGCCGCAGTCACCTGCGATGCCAACACATCCATGGTTCGTGCGGCAAGCACTTGTCGATCCAATCGCCGCGTCTCCTCCCGCAAAACATCTCCCTTGCGCTCAATGCTCCGGAGTTCGTATCCTGCCGTCGCATTATCGTTCGCCAATCCCAAATACCCGAGCACCGATGCCACGAGGAGCATCACCACCAAGATACTGGCGCGCCGCTGCCAACCTCCACAGCGCACCGTATCCGCTCGGGGTGCGGCAGCGGTGCGTCGCGGATAGCGATGTGGCGTACGATGCTGCGACATGTGGTTACGGTGATATACCTCGCGTCATCACCCGCAGCTTTGCGCTGCGACTCCTTGGGTTCTCCTGACACTCACGCGGACTCGGACGAACCGGCTTCCGCGTGCACACCGTTCCCCATCCGCTCGCCGCCAATCGCTGCAGCGCACGCTTCACGATGCGATCCTCCAGCGAGTGGAACGACACGATTGCTATCGATCCTCCCGGAGCAACGAGTTCCGCCATCTGGGGAATAGCCGTGGTCAATACGGCAAGCTCGTCATTGACTGCGATGCGAAGCGCTTGGAACGTGCGCGTCGCAGGATCAATGCGTCCCTGCCGTCGCACCGTTCGACGAATGAGCTCCGCCAGTGCTTCGGTTGTCCGAATGGGCCGGACGCGTCGCTCCCGTACCAGCGCATCGACGATGCGCTCCGCGTACGGTTCTTCTCCGTACATGCGCAGGATACGGACGAGCTCCTTCGGGGACGTTGCTGCGACCACATCGGCGGCAGAGGGACCGCCACTCGATGGATCGAATCGCATATCCAGCGGACCCGTATGGGTGAAGCTGAATCCGCGATCCGGCGCATCAAGCTGCAACGAGGAGAAGCCGAGGTCGGCCACCACTGCTCGCACCTCCGCCAATCCCTGCATCCGAGCAACCTCTCTGACCTGAACAAAATTCGCATGCACGAGCTCGCAGTGTTCCCCGGCTGCACGCACCCAATCCATCGCTCGCCCATGTGCAATCGCTTCCGGGTCCTGATCCAAGGCGAGCACCCGTCCTTCCGGCAAAACCGCCGCGAGCATTGCTCGTGTGTATCCGCCACCACCGAACGTGCAATCCACCGCCGCATCTCCAGGATGCAATGCGATGTGTGCGAGCACTTCCGCACAAAGAACGGGAATATGTCCGCTCACACGCCGAGTTCCGGGCCAAGCGCCTCTGCAATTGCCGTGCTCCCCTGTTCGGCCCCCATGCGATAGCGATCCCATTCCGTTGCATCCCAAATCTCCATGCGATTGTAGAGGCCGGTCAGCACAATCGTTTTTTGTAGTCCCGCAAAGGAGCGGAGATATTCCGGAATCACCATGCGTCCCTGACGATCCAACTCGCCATCCATCGCACCTGCGAGCAGGAAACGGGCGAATGATCGCGTATTGGCCTTACTCAGCGGAAGTTCTGCGAGCTTACCCGCCAACACTTCCCATGCGTCCCGCGGATACAGGAAGAGGCACCGATCCAATCCCCTTGTGATCACGACCCCATGAGCAAAAATCTCGCGGTACTTCGTCGGAACCGCTACTCGACCCTTCTCATCAATTGCGTGGTGATATTCTCCGATGAACACACAGCGCATTTGCTGAGAGTTATCCCCAATCTCACCCACTTTCCTCCATTTTACACCACTCCATTCCACCCAGCAACACATCTCGACAAAGAAAGCCAGCAGTCGAAACCACAACGGCGGCCCACACATGCTCCTCGGAGTTGCTATCGCATAAAAATCCCCCGCCATCGGATAGGCGGGGTCTAAAAAATCAAAAAAGCCGCACCCCACTCCCCGTTCTTTGTCGGGGAGAGGTGCGGGGGTAGTACCGCGTCATGTGTGCCCTCGGACCCTAATTTTAGTAAGGGTTGCAGTAGCCACTACCAGTGGTATTTGGGCTACGCGTTATGGCCGAGGGACTACGCTGGATGACGTGGCACGCGCAGTATAAAAATCATCCAAACCCTCGTCAAGGGCTCCCTGGTTTCGCTACATGTAGTCCTATTGCGGAAAACAAGTGGAGAATCTGTGTGTCTCCTGTGGTCATTTTTTAAAGGAGCGAAATATCGTTTCCGCTACCGAAGGCAATGCAATCGCACCGTCCGTGTACCGACTCAATGGATTCCACAGCATCCATCCGACCGATCCCTGATCCGCAGCGGCGCGCATTTCCTCGCGAATCATCGCCGCATCATAGGGAGCTCCCATCCGAAAATCCTGCAGCCAGGGACGGACTGCGGGCTGATCGTTCTTGGGAAGTCGCTGGAGTCGCTGCCGACCTTTCTGGAGGGTTTCCGAAATGACTGCAAACGGCTCCACTGCAGGATTCGCGAATCCCAAAAATCCTTTCCCATAGTGCGAGGGGTATACCATGGGCGCGAGCACGTCGAAATGTGGGGCGAGATCCTCGAGATATTGACCAATGCCCAAATCATTTTTCGCCCAGAACACTAAGCCGAACAGGTCCGCAGACGTCCGAATCCCCTGCGCACGAACGCCCTGATCCACCGCACGGGCGAATGCAGCAATCACCGCACGACGAGGAGTCTTCCGATTCCATCGAGGATACGTGGCGCGTGCCAATGTCCCATCTGACGGGAAGCGGATGTAGTCAAAATTTACCTCATCAAACCCAAACGCAGCAGCTTCGCGCGCGAGATCGATGGCGTAGTTCCATACGCGTTCCGATGCGGGGTCGAGCCATGCCTGTCCGATATGATCGCGCCACAACGCTCCTGATGTGCTCCGAATCGCTTCTGTCGGAGTCTGTTCCGCAAACCACGAATCCTGAAATACCGGAATCCGCGCGATCGCGAGACCGCCGTTCGCATGGATATCCGCTACCCGATCCCGAAGATTGCTGATTGTCGGATGCGCGGGCGCCAGTGCGGATAACGACGGAGATTCGGGACGAAACGCGAGTCGACCATTCGCATCTTTCACATCGACCACCAGCGCATTGATCGTGGTGGTTCTGAGCAATGCAAGATATCGCGGGAATTGATCACTCCCCGCGGCACCAGACGTCAGGTACACCGCGCGGACATGATCCACGATCACCGGAGATGCGATGCCGCCCGGAATACGAACCGGCATCGGAACCTCTCCGGTAACCGCAAGAGCAGCAGCAATCACTACTGCGGCAAGCATACGACCGGTGACGTCATGATATCCGTCCCGAGTACGCAGGGTAGGAGCAGGAACGCACCCACGCATGCGGGACGCATCGATGTCCGCGACGCGCGCTGCGACGGAACTCGTTGCCCCGCAATGAGGTCCACACGATCAGCGTACCACGCCACGGTCCACCCATTGCTGTTCGAGGCGTTCCAATTGCTCATCTGTAATGCCAACATGATGGGCAAACTCATGGAGTATCGTGAGTGCAATTTCTCGTCGCAGCCGGTTCGCATCATCACCAAAATCTGCTTCGAGTGGACGACGAAAGAGCACGATGCGATCCGGAAGCAATGGCTCCCCATCTCCGTCTCGCTCCGTTAACGGAGTCCCTTCGTAACATCCGTACATGGTTTCCTCCGACGTACAGTCGAACGCTGCGCGCTGCGCTGCGGTGGGAGCGTCCGCAATGGTAATGGCCACATTGCGAAAACGTACCCGAAGATGCTCCGGGATTGCCGCAATCGCATCAACGACACAGGACTCGAAGTCCGAACGCGCACGCCGCATATTGATGCAGTATAACAATAAAAGTCTCCGCGGGATGGGTGCCCGCGGAGACCTCGACGACTCGGTCGTCATGCAGGGAAATGCTGTTCGAGCGCTCGGACGAGCGCGTCCAGCGCACGCTGCCAGTCACGGCCGAAATTCGCGGAAGCAATATCCGCCATGATCGCCGGGAGCGTACCTCCAGAAAACTGCGCCGGAAGTATGCGCATCGAGCGGTGCGCGAACGCGCTCCAGAAGTACAACGGCGGTTCCGCTGACGTGAGAAAGGCAATGATCGCTGGCGGCAGCGGAGGTGTTGTCGGCTCCCATGGGTAGCACTCGAAACCCCTTTCTCGCAATTCTTCCTGCACGCGCAGCACCTCCGGATGCGCGCCATCACCAATCACGGGGACACGTCGCATGGGATTCTCCTCCTCTTCTTCATGCAAATTTCCATGGCTATGGCAATATAGCGCAAAATGCTATTTTTGTCCATCTGTCCCTACAGAGGGATCGTCGCGATCCTCACCTACAATTCCATCCGCATCCACTGCATCACGGAGATGGGCGGTCGATTGAAATGCTGCGGCAACCCTGCGAAGGACCCGGGGATGCCCCAGGAGTGACGCGCGGAGGACGGTCCACGCACCGTGACGATGATTGGCCGCATCCATAGCGGCGATCGCGGACTGCCAGCGCACATCTTCTGCGAATAACGAAACCTGGGTTGCGGTTACCCGAACAAGATGACCCACGCTGATCCCCACGAGACGCACCGGCAATCGCATCAGTCTTGCCGCAAGCATATCCATGACCGCACGCGCGACACGGCGCCCATCGTTGGTTGCCTCGGAAATCGTCCTCTGTTCGTGCGCGTCAGTGAAGTCGCCATACCGCATGGTCAATCGAATGAGCGATCCCCGAAATCCATCGCGCCGCAACCGCGCTGTTACCCGCTCTGCGAGCTCTTCCACGACCGGGCGTATCTCCTCCACCGTCCGGAGATCCCGAGGCAACGTCACCGAATGTCCCATCGACTTCGGATCTGCATCGTTCGCGCTCACCGGACGGACATCATGCCCCATGGCCATGTCATGGAGTTCGTTGCCATACACGCCAAACGCATCGCGGAGGACGGTAATCGGGGTTCCCGCAAGTTGCGCGATCGTAGCAATGCCCATGCGCCGAAGCCGCTCCTCAATACGCGGTCCTATGCCACCCAAATCGCGAAGCTGCAGGGAGGCCAGGAGCGTTTCGCGTGTCACCGCACACACGACATCCGGCATCGGATGCGCTCCTACTCCCGCATGCGGATACACGAGCACGAGTCCGTTCGGCTTACGAAAATCAGAAGCCAATTTCGCAAGACGCTTATTTTGCGCAACACCCACCGAACAGGTGATCCACTCCCCCACTTCCCGGTACAGGCATCGGCGGAGCTCTGCGATCATCCGAACCGCACCACACCACGCACGCGACTCCTCCCCATCACCACGTGCCGCTCCCGTCCGCACGCAATCCCCGCAAGCAAAATGCGTTGACCATCCCGTCATCTCAAGAAATGCCTCATCAATCGAGGCAACCTCGACGTCCGGCGTGTACTCCTGAAACACACGAACGATCCGCTGCGCCACCGAGACATATTTATCTGGATCTCCGAGCACAAACTGGATCTTCGGGCATAATCGTCGCGCCTCTCCAATGGTCATTGCGGATTTCACCCCGAATCGCTTTGCCTCTTTCGATGCCGCCGCAACGACGGTCCGTGATTTTGGGTCACCGCTCACGGCGATCGGCTTTCCCCGCAATCGCGGGTTCGCCTGTTGCTCGACGGATGCAAAGAAACTGTCCATGTCGACATGCATGATGATGCGCTGGACGTTCGTCATATCCTGTGTCAACATACACGTATCTCGTCCATTGCCACCCCATACGGAGGATCACCCATGCGACGATGGGACACCACATTTCTCGTGGAGTACACCACGGACACCGACGGGTACTTCATCGAGCGCTACGCCATTACGGCAACAGTGTACGCAAACGACCGAGAACGCGCGGACGAAATTTTGGGATCATGGATGCCGAAACTCGGGTCGTACCCCGGACCAGAACGCATCCCGCACACGTCCACCGCAGCTCCGAGCAATCAACCAGAGGGCGTGTTCTTCCAAGAGCCACGCAGACTCGTCTGGAAGGGTTTCTATCAGGACGCACCAAAAATCCCTGAGACCGGAGCCGCGGATCCCACATTGCCATCGCGCTCCTCGTAACCAGATGTCCAAGCCGCTCGCTCCCGCGGGCGGCATTTCGTTTCCGTTACCACATCCGCCGGCGATGGTCCTTGACGTGCCGCTGCATCCATGACAGGGTGGGCGCAGTCCATGCGGGACACTGGGTCTCGCATTTGGGAAAGGAGCGCCCGTGGCACCAAAAACCACACACACGCACGCAGGAGATTCTCCGCTCCCTGACATCGGTTACATCTACAACGTCAAGCGCATCACATTCCATCTTGATGCCGTCGCGGACAGCACCTGCGGGACGCGGAATCCGTGCACGATTCTCCGACTCGATACGGACGACGACACAACCGTCTCCTTCACCTGTGCCACTCCCTGGTGCGGCACACCAGAACCGGTCATGCGATTTCTGGGACACCTATCTCGTCGCGAGCGCCGACAGCTGGTGACCCTATTCGCACACCTCATCGGCACCTCGTTCGAGGAAGAACGTTCCGAAGATACTCACACATTCACGTTCGTCCGGAGGCTTATTGCGCCACAGCGCGTCATGGAGCTGCCGGTCCGTGCACAGCGCCGCCCGTAGATCTCACACCGTCCCGCTCACCGCGGGACGGTGATTTCATTGGTGACCGCCCCCATCCCGTTCTCGTTCCATGACTGCCCGCACGAAGTGGAGATCGTCGTACGAATAATCGATCGGGAGGAGCTGCTTCACGGGATTCAGTGCCACGGAAGAGCCGACGCGATCGAAGGCGTCGCGAATGACGTGCTCGCGATCTTGGGGAACGAACCGACGCAGATCATCGCTCGCAATACGGCCATCACGGAATCCCTCGGCGAGGTGGGTCACGATGGTGCGCGGATTCAATGCGCGATGCGATGCAATCTCGGCGACGGACTTCCCTTCCTGGTGGAGCGCGATGGTCGCGGCGACGGTATCGCTGCCACGCGCGGCGCTACGGGACACATGCGATCGCGTCTTGGAACTCGTCATCACCGATGCAGTGGGCGGCATCCGCGAGGAGAGGCCATGCTCACGCACGTACTGTTGGAGCACGTCGAGTACGGCGGATCCGAATCGCTCCGCACGCACGGCACCAATTCCAGGAATGCGGAGGAGATCCTCTCGGGTGAGCGGCAGGTACGTCGCGAGCGCACGAAGCACCGCATCCGAGCAAATCACATAGGGCGGCACACTGCTCCGCTTCGCTTCCGCGGCGCGCCAATGGCGCAGGAGGTCGAAAAGCGCCGCGTCCTGCGCCGCCTCCGCTCCGGATGCCGCCTCCGGCGTGTGCCGCACACGGACCACCACACGCGTTTCGCCGCGAAGTACCGCCGGTGCTCCTGCGCCGAGGCGAAGGACGGGGTACGTTCCGGTCTCCTGCTGCAGGAAACCGCGATCAATACTCACGCCGATCATCTCGCGAATGGCAGACTTCGTTTTCCCCTGGAGCACACCAAACGTGGAGAGATGCTGAAATCGCTCCACCTCCTGCGCGGCGGAACCCGCGAGCACCTGCGTGAGCTTGCCCACACCCACCGGAAATCCCGTGCGCTCGATCCGTGCAACCGCAGACAACACCTTCTGCACCTCCTCCGTCATGTCGCGTTCCGTAATCTGGTCCGTGCAACACGCATCGCATCGATTGCCACACGTCCAATCACCCCGCTCCTCCCCGAAGTACCGTAAAATCGCCGCGTGACGACATTCGAGATTCCGCACGAACCGGACTACATGTGCGAGCTGCTGCTGCGCCCGCGCGCGCTCATCTACGCTCTCTGCCTGGTCAATGAGATACTGCTGCGTCGCAATGTCGCCATTGGACACAAATGCAATACAAGTCGACGGCAGTCCATCACGCCCCGCGCGTCCCACCTCTTGGTAGTACCCTTCGATTGATTTCGGCAAATTCGCATGGATCACGGTGCGCACATTGGACTTATCAATCCCCATACCGAACGCAACCGTCGCCACCATGCAGAGCACCTCATCGTTCGCGAACGCACGCTGGTGCGCGTCGCGGGTGACCGCATCCATGCCGGCGTGATACGGCAATGCCGAAAACCCTTTTTCCTGCAGTGCTTCGGCAAGATGTTCCACTGCCTTCCGCGTTGCCGCATACACAATCGCGGATTCGTCACGGTGACAGGTGAGCATTTCGGCGACCTGCGCCACCACGTCTTGCTTCGTCACAATCTGGAGCGTGAGATTTTCCCGCTCAAAGCTCCCCACGAACACCTCCATGTCGGGAACGCCCAACTGCTGCACGATATCCGCACGCACGGGCGCCGTTGCCGTTGCAGTACACGCAACGATCGGCACGTCCGGGAAGCGCGCACGGAGCGAACGGAGCTGACGATACTCCGGACGGAACTCATGCCCCCATTCCGAAATGCAATGCGCTTCATCCACGGCAACGAGCGCGATGCGGAGCTGCCCCAACACTTCCTGAAATTGATCCGTAAAAAATCCCTCCGGTGCAATGTAGAGGAGATCGAGCTCCCCCCGAAGTGCCTGCGCATACACCGCTGCTCGTTCCGCACTCGTCAGCGTGGAATTGTAGTACGCCGCACGAACGCCAGCCGCGCGCAGCTGATCCACCTGATCACGCATGAGGGAAATGAGCGGAGAAAACACGAGTGCGCACCCCTCCCGTACGAGTGCCGGTACCTGGTACACGAGCGATTTTCCACCCCCGGTCGGGAGCACCACGAGCACCGACTTCCCCTCGCACACGCGAGCAACGGCTTCGCCCTGATATGGACGAAACTTGGCGTATCCAAACACCTCCTTGAGCACTGCACGCGCATCGCGCAATGCACGCGATCCCTGCATATCAGTACGGTTCCCCCGTCGCCGGATGAATGCACGACTGCCAGACACGGTAAAGCTCGCGCGTCGCGCGGAGGTCACGGAGATTGTATCGTGCAATCGTCTCGTAGTCACCCGACTGAAATAATGGCGCAACATCATCACCCGTCACCCCATCAGCTTTGGGGCTCTCGATGCCAAAGGCACGGGTGACGAGATGGAGATTCGGACGCTTCCACACGGAGCCATAAAACTGCAGTTGATCCATGAGGTCCACATGCTTCACTCCACGCTGTTGGTAGAGATAGCGCCCCGCCATAAGCGGAACCGTCGGCGTGATACGGTGCACCGCAGAACGCATGATCAAAAATGGCGCATCAAATCCGCGACTATTGAATCCCACCAACACCCGTGCGTACTGTGCCACCTCCCAAAATTTCTCCAGCATGCGACGTTCGTCCATTGGCTCGAATTTCACACTATCCTCCTCGAACACCTCCGGTTCTTTCTCCGGTGCTTGAAAATAAACCCCACCCTTCCCAGAATCTGCATCGAGCGTGCCGATGGCCACAATCGTACCTGTAAACGGCGAGAATCCGAGGCGTCCCTTCAGTCGCGCCAACTCTTGCGTGTACTCCTCCTCATCCCGAACACTCTCCCGCACCCACTTCGTCATCACCTCCTGTGTGGTCGCATCCATCGCATCAAAATCCTCGCCGACCGTTTCAATGTCGAAGATGAGCGTGTGCATATTCATCGCTGATCCCAGAGCTGCCAACGCAGCGCGAGGGGGTCGAAGGCGATGGTGAAAACGTTTGCGGGATCAGAGACGGAGAACACATGCCATTGCCGCTGGCCATTGCGCACCGTGTGCGAGAGATGGACCTGCAAGGGGCCATACTCGCGACTTCCCCATTTCATGCGATAGGGACGAATACCGGCATGCGTGAAGAGCGCGAGCACTTCTACGGGTTCATCATATCGAGGAGGCATACAGGGGAGTGGGGGCATCGTACCCCCTATGCGGCTGCGTATTTTCGGATCACGGCGCGTACGACTCCCTGCACAATGCAGTCACGAACAAAGATAGGACGCATCGTGGCATTCGCGGGTTGGAGACGGATGCGACCGCGCTCGCGGTAAAACTTTTTCAATGTGGCAAATGCGTTGTCGAGGAGCGCAACCACCACCTCCCCGTTCTTCGGTGATGGGTTCCGTTCTACCACCACGTAATCACCATCAAAAATACCCTCCTCAATCATGGAATCGCCGCGGACGCGGAGCACATAGGAATTCATACCGTCCACCACGAAGTCTGCGGGTACCGCGATCGCTTCGCGGGTTTCGACGGCTTCGATGGGTGCGCCCGCAGCAATGGTCCCCAGGAGCGGCAACTCGAATGCCTTGCCGATGCCCAATGTCGCTCGAGTGGGCAGACACGCACGCGATCCCGATCCTGCGAGATATCCGCTCTGCCGCAATGATTCCAAGTGCTCATGAACGGTCGCCGGCGACGCCACGCCCAATCCCTGCGCAATTTCTCGAATGGAAGGCGCGTACTCGTGCTCGCGAACGTAATTGATGATAAATGCGAGTACCTGATGCTGTCGTTTGGTCAGTGCCATAACAATCATCCCGCCGCTGCATTGATCCCTCTTCCAGAGTACCGAACAAAAACCGAACATTCCAGCAGCAGGTCAAGGACAACGCTGTGGATATCCAAAACACCACCCCCTCCGCCATCTCGGCAGGGGGGTGGTCCCGTTACGCACCCGCTTATCCCTTATGTCGTCGTCGATGCGGATATGTGGGTATCGCGGCGAGCGGCTGGCGCAACAATGCGCGGAAATGATGCGTACCCAATTTCCCCACCGCGACACCCCACGCAACAAAAACAAAGCAGGCACCCACTGCAATCGTCCATTCGGGCCCCACCGCCCCAAAGAGAAATCCGGCAAGCAACGGACCCACCATCCATCCCATGTCCCGAATCATGATGACCGTCCCCGCAACGAACGCATCTTCCGTATGATCGCGATCGAGTTGATGGAGCCACGCCCAGAGCGCCACACTCGCCATCTCCTCTCCCGCGGTCGTCAAAAACCCAAGCAGGAGGAACCAAACGCCTAACGAAAAACCCAACATCGTCCCCGCGACCGCGAAGATGAACAAACCCACCAGAACGAGCAGCCCCCGATTCCATCGATCCGCGAGACGACCCAAGAAAAATCCGGAAACGATCACGGCAATATCAAATACCGCCAACCCCGCACTGGGAATACCCGATTGGGTACCGCGCGCGACCATGAGCGGCACCACGAACCACAATATGCCGTAAAAAACGGTCGAACTAAATCCACTCACCAGGAGCATGGTACTCGCGGGATTGAATCGACGGAGCACCGAGCGGAGATGTGCCACCACGAAACGCCGACGGATGAAGTAATGCCGTGTAGATAGGGCACTCCCCGCAGGTACGGGACGTGTTTCTTTTGGCAAAAAACCGAGCGCCACCAGCGCAATGGAAAAGAGCAACGCGAGCAGCGCGCCAAGGATAGGAAGCGGCAGTGCCAGCAGCCAGGCCAGCGCCACTACAGAACAGAGCAAACCCCCCGCCTCCACCACATCGCGGAAGGACATGACCCGACCAGCAATACCGGCCGGGGTATGCGTGAGCAGGTATGCGGCAATCCCGGGGTCAAAAAATAACCAACCCCCGATAGAAATCACCAAGGACACCACGAGCACCCATGGGGAGAGGCCGAAACCGAAAACTATGCCGGCCAGCAAAAAACAGATGGTCGTATACCGCAGCAAGCGGACGTATCCGTATCGATCCAACAACAATCCGGCAGGAACATCGAGCAGGAGCTGGCCCAACGCAGCACCTGCGACGAGCACGCCCACGATCGGCAACGGGAGCACACGCTCCGCGAGTGGCGTGAATAGCGCGTAGTGCATGCCCGCACCAATTTTGAATATGAAAACGAACACCCACAGCGGCAGGAATCGAAACAAGGTCCGAGATGCGGATCGCATATCGTGGACGCAAGAGATCCACTATACCACGGCGCATCGAGCACGATCGGACGCTACCGCAGCAACATCGCGTCTCCGAATGAATAAAATCGATATCCCTTCCGGATCGCGGCACGGTACGCGCGGAGCACGAAATCGCGGCCGCGATATCCGCGACGGCCCGGCGCAGCAAATGCGGAAACGAGAACGAGCAACGTAGAGCGGGGAAGATGAAAATTCGTGAGCAGCACATCGACGATCCGGAAACGAAATCCCGGGGTGATGAAGAGGCGCACCAAACCGGTATATGGCTGGAGTGGCGCATCCTGTTGTTGCGCGACGCCCTCGAGCGCGCGGAGCGTCGTCGTGCCGATGGCCACCACCCGACCACCCGCATGTTGAATGGCGCGAATGCGAGCCGCCGCTCGCGGCGTGATGGCGACCCACTCCGCGTGCATCGTGTGCGCTTCGAGGCGTTCCGCGCGGATGGGCTGGAAGGTGCCAATACCCACATGCAGCGTCACCCGAACCACATGGATGCCGCGCGCGCGCAACGCACGGAGCAGGCGCGGGGTCAGATGGAATCCGGCCGTGGGCGCCGCAACAGAACCCACGTGGCGCGCATAGGCCGTTTGATATTCCGCGATCCGGTGCACCGATCCCTGAATATACGGCGGGGTCGGAATGCTCCCCACCCGATTCGCGTAGGCGATCACCCGTTCCGGCGGCCGATCAAATGCGATGCGATACGATCCATCCGCAACCACGGCGCACACCGTGCCGCGCAACGCACCCACCAGCACCACGCACCCAGGACGAAGCCGACGGCCGGGACGTGCGAGCACGATCCATGCATCCCCATCCGGTCGAATGAGGAGGAGCTCCACCGCTTTGCCGTCCACGGTTGCCGCGAGGCGCGCGCGGAACACTTTCGTATCATTGAGCACGACACCATCACCCGGCCGCAAAAGCTCCGGGAGATCACGAATACCGCGATCGGACATACGACCCGAATCGCGATCCAGCACGAGTAACCGCGAACGATCCCGGCGCGCGGGAGGCTCCGCGATCACCCCAGGTGGCAAATCGTAGGAAAAGGCATCGGTACGCAGAAGGATAAAAATGTTGTATCACGTTTTTTTGCGAATGAATACGCGGCATGGCGTTGTGCCATGCCGCGTGCGCTGCTCTTATTCTCCCGAATGGGGGAGCAACACTGCCGTCGAGGTGCCGCAGTAGTCCGTACGGAGTACGTCCAAGTCCGGATATCTGGCGAGCAACCGATCGCGCGTGCGCGGCGCGAGTGCGGCGAGATCGGAACAGAACTCCCCCACGATGAACTGTGGCAGCGATAGCCCCGCGCGCAGCACCGATGCACGACTCGCCACGCGAACCGCACGTTCTCGTTCCTGTACATCCGTCACCTGCCCCGAACCAATGAAGCTCACGACGTGCACGCATGCGTCTGATGCATGTGCGGTCGTCACGCCGCCGAGTGCCGCGTGCGCATCGCACGTAGCCCGCGCGATGCCATCGAGCGCCAGGCGCGCGATGCTGTCGTTCGTCTTCGCGGCGTCTCGCAGCATCGTCACGTACGGCGTCTCGCGACTCCGCTCGACCGCGCACGCGTACATACGCCGCCCGAATCTCTTCGGGTCGCCGCGTCCCGTGCGTCGATATTCGCGGAGAAATTCCGGGAATCGCTCGATGACCACCGCGGGAATCGCGCAGCCTTCAGCTGGCGCAGGAGACTCCATGGTGGCATTCGGCACCGCCGCTGGCCTTCCGGTGACCTTCCATAACCACGGCTGCACGATGATCGCACCGCCGCCGAGGCTCCCGACGACGAGACCGATGATCCCCACCACGTTTCCGTATCGCATGCGCATCTTATTCTCCCTCCGCGGCAGCACCATACGCGTACCGCTGTTCTCGAAGTACAAATGCCGCTCGCAGCCGCGCGCTCGCGTCCACACCAAACGGCGGAGACTCGGCCACGACCAGATCAGGAATGGGCACCGGCCGTATCCATCCCCACGCGGCAGCTGCCGTGAACACCGCCTCCGCAACCGGTACCGCGAGCGATGCGCCACTCTCCCCGCCACGTCGATGCTGCAGTGATTTCGGCTCATCGTATCCCACCCATACCGCGACGAGCAGCTCCGGATGATATCCCACGAACCACACATCTTTCGCATCATTCGTTGTCCCGGTCTTCCCTCGAATACCGAGACCCAGTCGTGCGAGTCGATGCGCAGTCCCCGCGGGATGCATCACCGGCTGCGCAAGCAGCGCGTCCATGGTCCGCGCGAAGCGAGGATCGAGCACGGCCGTTGCCGTAGCGGGTGGATGCAGGTCACTGTCCGATCGCTGCACCTGCTGCACTACACGCCACGTCGGCACGCGGCCTTCGTGTGCGAATGCCGCAAACGCCGTTGCCAGTTCCATGGGGGACCGATCGAATGTGCCGAGTCCGGAGGCGGGCAGTCGCTGCATCGGATCACCCGGACACAACTCCTCCACGAGGAGCGCGACACGATCAATGCCCACCATCAACGTCGTCGCATGCGCAACCGCATTCACCGACTGTGCCATTGCATCGGTGAGCAGCATGGAGCCCTTGTAGGTGCGATACCAGTTGCGCGGTGTCCACCGTTGACGGGTATCCTCCGGATTCACATATTCGATCGGCACATCTTCCACCACGTCGTTGCCGCGGAAGAGGCCCAATGCGAATCCTGATGCGATCACAAACGGTTTCACCGTCGACCCGATGGGACGTCGCGCATCGAGGGCCCGGTTCTGATCGCCACGACGCATCTCCGCGCCACCCACGACCGCGCGCAATGCTCCGGTTTCCGGAACCAGTGCCACTACGGCACCCTCGACGAATGGACGCGGCACCAAGGTCACCGCGACGGTCGCCCCCGAGGTCACCGGGAGCGTCGCAGGCAACTGCACGTCCACCACGGCGCCCAAGGGAGCAACCCCGGAAAGCGGCTTTCCGGTCCATGCAATCGACTTCGCCGCGATCGTTCCCCGGAGATCGCCCAAATCCAGCACCGCACGGTTGCGATCCACGGCAGTCACCACACCCGTAACGACCGCGTTCGCCGCGGCACGCCGAATGATGGTCGTCCCAAATGCACACGCCGGATGCGTAGCCGCGGTCGGCCAGGACAGCGCACGGAAATCATGCACGAGCAACGCCTTTGGCGCGGTTCCCCACGATCGAAGCGTGGCCCGAAACGCCGCGAGGGACTGCCGCCACACGCGCCCACGTTCCGGGAGCACTGCCCGCGGACCACGATGTTCCCCACTCCGCATCGCATACTCCTGCAGTGATGCGCGGAGCGCACGTGCGGCGTGCGTCTGCAGGGCGAGATCAATGGTCGTCACCACGCGATCGCCGGGCACCAGTGCCTGCTCGCGCAGCACCACGTCCACTGCGCCCGCCACATCCATGGCATCGGGCACCGCGTCCGCCAGCGCGAAGGAGATGGGTGCACGCAATGCGGCCTGCTCGGTCGCCGACGGTATTTTCCCCACCGCGGATAACCGGCGCAACACGTGCGCCTGTCGATCTCGCGTGCGTTGGTACGCACAGAATGGCGAAAATCGTTCCGGTGCCTGTATCTTCCCGACGAGCAACGCGGCTTCCGCAAGGGTCAAGGTTGATGCCGATTTCCCGAAGAGCTCACGCGCCGCCGCTTCGACTCCGGCATTCCCCTCGCCCAGATCCACGGTGTTCAGATAGAGCTCAAGAAGTTGCTTCTTGGTGAATCGTGCTTCCAGCGCACCCGCAAGGAGCGCTTCTTCCGCTTTTCGAATCACGCGGTGTTCCCCGCGGAGCACCGAGAGCTTCAGGATCTGCTGCGAAATCGTAGACCCCCCCTGCACGTGATCGGGATCCCGCAGCGTCGCCATGCCCGCACGAACCGCACCGTAGAAATCCATGCCCTCATGCTCCCAGAACCGCGAATCCTCCGTGGCAATGACCGCATCGATGAGATGCGGGTGAATGGCCCCGTATGGGACAACCACCCGATGCACTCCATCCTCTTCCTGCTTCAGCACATCAATCCGTTGATGGCGCTGATCTAGCACCACGACATCCTGCGCGAGCCGATCGATACGAATGGAATCCAAATCGGGGAGCTGCCGCCACGCATACGCGAAGAGCGCAATCACCGCACCACTCGCTCCGAGGGACACCACCACCAACGCCCACATGCCCCACGCGCAGATGCGTCGCACCATCTGCCACATACGCGCCTCCTTTCTGATGCCCAACGAGATCCGTTAGGCACCTGTTCCACATGAAACGAACTGCCGAAACGGTACACAATGCGGGGTCGCATGTCAAGCATCAATAACAAATGAAAGAGGGGCAATCCGGAGATTGCCCCTCTGCGTCTTCAACCGTCGGCCGACCACCGCGATAGGATAGCGTCGTAGAGGTCGGGCTGCTCTTCCTGCAGCCAGTGATGCTTGCGGTTGATGGGTGCCACGAACTGGTCGAAGAATGCATCCGCGTCGCTCAATCCGAGCGTCGCCCACGGTTTCGCTGCGGCCGTGCACCCGGCGAGCGCGCGCGCGTACTTCAATACACGCTCGTGGTCGCCATTAGCATCGACGATCGCATCGTGGTGCGTCCGGAGCACCTCCGTTGCGCATGCGGGAATCGCAGGCTCCGCAGGAGGCGGCGCGACCGGAATCGAGGGAGACGCATCTGCAGGCGGAGGAACCAATGCGGGCACCTGTCCCGAACGACTCCCACGATGCCACTGTACGCACTCTTCCGTCCACGCTTCGCGCTGATCGCCCGACCATGGCTGCGACGGTTCCGTCACTTTCGCCTCGGCGTACATGAGCTCCCCATCACACGCATGACGATACTCATCATCGAGCAATGCGCGGAGATCCGCATCCTGCAGGAGCAACCACGCAACCCGCTGCACCTCACTCGGTTCGATCGGTCCCGACGCCCCGGCCCGCGCATCGCCACTCGGTGCCTGCATGAGGAGCGTCTGACACACAGCCAGCCCACTTTCCAGCGGTCGACCCGCCGTCATCTGCGCAAGCCCCGGCAACGCATCGTCACGTTCGGCGTACTGCGCCATCGCCGTCCGCACCGCGTCCCAACGCGCATGCGCGTTCTCCTGGGTACTTCCCCAGAGACCGAGACACGCATCCATGAGCACGGTGCGCGCTGCGGGCGGTGCACGATCCGACCCCGCGTCTTTCGTGTCGCTGCTGCCGCCACATCCCTTCGCGTACACGATGATGCCGACCACCAATCCGATGAGCGTCAACGCCGCGAGCAGAACCGGTTTCGGCCGGCCGCTCCGCACCACCGGAGCATCATGATTACTCGGTTCCATTATCGGTCTCCTCCTCAGTGCGCATCGCCTGCCACCGCACGGTCACCACGCACTGGTATCGTTTTTTCTCAAGAAAATGAACAACCGCACTGTACCAGGTATCTGCACAACAGTCAATGACTATGCGCTACCGATCCATAAAAATGGCATGGTATGCTGGAGAATACCAGATTGGCCGTGACCGAGCCACGGCGCGCAGTGCAACGTAATACGCAGGACGCACATGGGATCACGCCCGCCAGAATCACCACCCGCCGCGCCCGTGACTCCGGAAATACACGCGCCCGAGGATGATCTGCGCGCGCGCCTTGAGGATATCTTCGCGGATCGTCTTCGACTCCGCGTGCAGGATGCCGCACCGCGCGTTCCCATCGCCCCCGACAGCACGCTATTCCCATCACCAGAAACCTGCGCACGATTCCCGACCGCCGTGCGTATTCTTGGATTTTGCAATGGGCACCAGGGGAGCGCGCTACGCGCGCTCCTGATCGACCCCACCGCACGCCATGAGACGATTTCGTATGTGCGCGCGCTGTTCCTCTGGTCGCAACACGCGGTCACGACATCGCCCGTCACCCTCGAGCAATTTCCCGACATCCCCATTCCCGAGCTCCTCGAAACCGCACGAGACGCACGCGACTGCTATGAGCGACTGCAATTCGCCGCCCAACATCCGGAGGTCACCGCCGCCACATACCCCGCCGCACTCGCCCGCGCGTGCGCACAGGCGATCGACCTCCCCCCTGATGCACGCTGGATCGATATGGTCGATGCGCTCTTTGGCACATCCGATCGCGAGACACTCCTCCGTCGCATGCTCACGAACGTAGGATTTCTCCCCACGGAACTCCTCACCAAAAAACGATTCCGCACCATCGGCGCCGCACCCATCACCGAATCCATCGCCGCACTCCGAGCACTCGAGGAGGAGCCCGCCCTCCTACACGCACGAACGGAGCGCGCACATCTCACCGCCTATTTTCTACGCAACGGAGATGCCACCGGACTGCGTACCCGGCGGGGTCACACTCCCTTGACCATCGATGCGAGCGGTATTCGTATTGATGGGGAATATCTACACACGCATCTTCCGTACGGACTCCTGAGCGCAGAACTCCTCGCGACCCTTCAACACAATCAATGGTTGCCGACGGATGCCGCATACCACGAAGCTCGCGTCCGCATGCATGAACAACAGAATAATCGTGCCGCATACGTGCACGTTGCCGCTGCACAATTCGATGCGTTCGCCGCGGCCTGGTCTCTGCAGGAACACCAACCACCCACCCTCACCCAGCTCACCACCGAAGCACTCCGAAATCCCGATGCGTTCAGTGCCCGCTGCGTCCGTACGAACGCCATCATTCCCGATCTCCTGTTCCATGCGCTCCTCCAACAAGGACCCTCTGGCGCATTTGCCGTACTCCGCATCGGAGATGCCGTTGGCGCCGCACTTGCTGGAGAACGCGTGCGTCGGGAAGCATACCGATTCTCCAGTCATGATCTCCTCCACGAACAAAACACGGAATACCGTTCGCGCGTTCGGCTCCTCTATGATCCGAACTACTACAACGCCGCGAAGGCAGCGCGCGCGTTCCTCAGCGCTCCTCCCCCAGAACCCACCATGACGTTCGTTGCCTTCCGGGGACGATATACGACCAGCGAGCAGCATGGGCAGCACGGATTCGTAGAAGCGATCGCCGACGGGCAGCTCGCGCGCATTCTCGTCAACGAAGATCGTCATCTGGATGCGGGACACCGGCGCACCCTCGAAACGCTCCCCCTCTTTGCGCAGGATCAATACGAACATTTAGAGGACGCGCTCCGCACCTTTCGCTACTTCACCCATACCGTCACCACACTCGAGCAGATCGATACGCAGCGACGCGGCCGCTGGCAAGAACGTTTCCACAGCTACGCCGAAACTGCGCTCCACTTTCTCCTGACGAATGCCACCTCCTACCATGCATCCGCGCGGCGCGCATTTGACGCACTGACAACCGGCAGCGCCGACGCATGGAGCACCACCGCAACCGCAGCACTCCTGACGCTCCTCCGCACGGCGCAACAGCACTACGCGCGCTTCCTCTACGGAAACATCACCACCGCCATGGATTTTGAGCAGCGCTTTCTGCCGGAAGTTCGTCCACATGAAGTCATCTTCGGCCCTTCCTTTCTCGAGGCCGCAGCGCAGCACTGCAATGCGGCATGGGGCTATGCCGCTGCGCTCGCCCAGAAACCAGCCACTATCCGTACGGTCGCGCTCACGCACCGAACCGAAGATCCCTCCGGCACGATTCCTTTCCACATGGAAGAATCCATCCTGGAACGCCTGCGCCTCGATCGCACCCGCCCACTCATCAATATCATGGGGGGCTGTCGCGCAGTTGGAGATATGTCCCACTCCACCACAAATCCGCTCTCCCAATTTGCCGACGCCGTCCTCACCGTCGCCCATGCCCACCGCGCGAATGTGAGCGTCCCCGGCACTCAATCGGGCATGGGAGTCACCTTTGGGCACGCGAACGTCGAATACCAACGTACGTGTGGTCACCTCCCCAAACGCGAACGTGCGCACCTGTTTGCCATCTCCCCGGGCATGAGTACCTATGTTCCCGGCAATGAATCATGGACCAACGCGGCAAAAAACCAAGACGAGGTGTTCGCGATCACCCCCGTAGATGCAATCCTCACTCCATTTGAGGCGAATTGGGAATATCGCGGCCGCGATCGATGGAACGCATCGTACGTCCATCACATTCGATACATGGAAGCGCTCTACGCACGGCTGAGCGTGGATCAACCGCGGGTCATGGTCATCGGCAACGGAGGTTTTTGGACCGTCGCGGAAGCCATCGCATCGCTCGAACACGGATTCGACTGCATGCTCGTTCGCAATACCGGCCGCTTCGCCGAGTGTATTGCACCGATCGTCGAGTCGTTGGATCAGGTGCCCCTGGAGGATGATCCGAATACCTGCACGCGATACCTTCTTGATTGCATGTCTGCCGTCGTTACTCCCGATGTCCTCGCAGAGTTCCAGAAGAAGGACTTCGGTTGCTCCATACCTGGAGAAACCGCAGATTACGAGGAATACCGTCGCCTCGTCCGACTATTCCTCCGAACGCTGCGCGACCGTCGCGCGCGTGTCCGTATCACGACCACCGCCACCCTCGCGCAGGAGCTAGACGAATATCTCACGAAACAGCATCCCATCGCCACGCCAATATGAAAGAGCCGCCCACGTATGGGCGGCTCCCTCGCGCCGTTCGGTGGTCCCGAACGGCGGTGGGCATACAGATCGAGCGCGATGCGCTCATCCATATCCCGTGGGTTCCCTCCTGGAAGCGAGTCCAGTCAGGTTCCCGTGCCCACCACCGTCCGGAGACGATGGGGAGCTAGCTGTTGTACTTTCCGCTGCGCAATTCCTGCGCGAATCGCTCGAGGACCGGGCCGGCGACGTACGCGTCGATGGCGGCGACGTCCTTGGTGAGACCGAAGTAGAAGGCGAAATCGCCGGAGTTCTTCCAGCTCTGATCCTGCACCGCGCGGCCGATCCACGAGGAGCGGGACGCGAGCGAGAAGAGGAGCGCGAGGTCCGGACGCTCACCCCGGAGCGTCGCCTCGATCGCGTCCGCGAGCTCGTCGATGGTCAGGTCCTTGCCGACGAAGCTCACCGCGCACTCGAGCACGGCGGCTGCGGCGACGGCGTTGTTCAGAAAGTGCTTGTAGTCGTTGTCCACGTTCTCACCGAACGTGTCCACATACTCTTGATGCACGACGTCGGAGCCGAGTATCTTGTTCCGCGCGTTCTCGTCCGGGTTGTCCGCCGCGGTCCTGCGGATGCCGACGAGATTCTTGCCCATCGCGGTGCCGATCATGGCGAGACTCACATCGTCGAGCTCCCGCAGGCGGAGGCGCGTGAGCTTCGTGATCGTGACCATGCTGCCGTCGGGCTTCGTGACCTCCGCGATGCCCTTCACGAGCAGGTCCTGCGGACCGCCGACGAACGGGTTGTTGGGATTGTCGAGCGCCGCGGTCTTTCCCTTTTTCCAGCCCTCCGCCCAGCAGGCCTCGCAGTGCGCGTTGAGGATATCACGGAGCTGCACGTTGGCGAACGCAGCACGAACGGTCTTCTTCTGGTCGATCATGGTCGATCTCCTTCGTTGTTCGGTTCTTTGGTCATTCCGCGCGGCTTTTGGTCACCACGCGACGACAACGAAATTTGTGCCACAAAAAACAAAAAATGTCAACCCTCGATAGGGTTGCACATAGAGACACTCGCAGCGAAGCGAATCCTGGACACGCCAGCAGCGCCTACCGAATCACAATCTCCGTTCCGATATCTGCCCAATCGTAGAGCTTTTTTGCCTCCACCCTCCCCACACGTACACAACCCCCCGATACCGGTCGGCCGAGGTGATTCTCCCCTTCTTTTTTTCCATTGGGCCATTCCGGAAGTTCATGGATGCCAAAACGTCCGGGTGAGGCTCCGGATCCCGTGAAGTTCATCCACCAGGGCATCCAAAGATGGGCGAGACTCGACCACGCCCGCGGCGACTTACTCGCTATACGAAAGGTTCCTGTGGGCGTGGGCGTTCGTGGCTTCCCCGTGGATACCCGCATCGTGCCCAACAAGTACGGACCCACTGCGTACGTGAGCTGCTGGGAACGACGATGCACCTCAATCCGCTTCACGAGTGGCACGGGTAC
Source organism: Candidatus Uhrbacteria bacterium (assembly GCA_016188355.1). GTDB lineage: Bacteria > Patescibacteriota > Patescibacteriia > JACPHY01 > JACPHY01 > JACPHY01. The sequence continues at coordinate 155,426 of JACPHY010000001.1, read as the reverse complement.
GGGATTCCGCGGATCGTGCGCATTGCGGATCTCCACGCCGTCGGAGTACCCGTCGCCATCGCTATCCGCATCGAGCGGACTCAATTCCCAGACAAATTCTTGCACATCGGCCAAGCCGTCCCCATCCGAATCTCGCGCACGCTGCGCGTCGGAAAGACGCGCGGGCTTTGGCTGTGTGGGATCATATCCCTGACGCAGCTCCACGCCATCCGGCTGTCCATCCGCATCCGTATCGCGTACCTGTGGAGATGTTCCCAAAATTTCTTCCCATGCATCCGGGATACCATCATCATCGTCATCTGGTAACCCGATCACCGCGTGCGCGGGAAACGGCAACCACAGAAGGCCCATGCAGAGCACGATGCCTCCCCACGCCGCATGCATCCTACGCCGCGCTCTTTCGTGCAGCATCCGAGGTACGCGGGCGACCACCGCCGCGACGACGACGCGCAAAAAACGCGTGCGCCGCGCGCATGATGGCCTTGCTGTTATCGAACTTGAGATGCGTGAGGGCATCGTCATAGGAGACCCAGACGTATCCAAAATGCTCTTCCGAAGTCACCACTGACCACGTGGGAGATTCCGCAAGATAGATAATGGCGTCCTTGGTCACCGACTGACCTTCACGACGAAAATGGAACCGATACCGCTCCCGAAAACCGCGCAAGAATTTCAAATCCGTAATGCCTGTTTCTTCCTGAATCTCCCGAATCGCTGTCGTGTGTTCCCGCTCCCCCACCTCCACATGCCCACGCGGGAACTCCCAATACCCACCCGGGTATCGCAACAACAAAAAATGCAACTCCTGCTCCGGCGGCTCCCCGCGACGGAACACAATCGCCCCTACAGAACGTTCATACGGCATACCAGCATCAAAAGTTGCACGAAGTGCTCATGAAGCATTATTGCACAGAAGGGTCATCTGCAGCGTACGTCATTCGCGGCCGCCGTGCACTCATCGGATCGTGGGGAAACCTCCCCCACTTCGCCAAGGCTTCGCGGGGCAGGCCCCACTTCACTCCTCAACGAAGCTCCGCGGGGCAAGCCGGTTTCTCTCCCACCCCATCCCCCCTCCCTCCAACCAGATCGCTTGCCCCGCGAAGCGCTGCCTACCCCGCAGAGTTTGATGGCGTGGGGCGCGAAGTGGGGCTGCGCTCGGGTTCGGATGGGGTCCACGAGGAACGCATGATCCGAACGAGTGGAGCATGCGTCATGCGCGACCACGACGAAGCCATTGTTGCAATTTGGACCACGGCAGCGCATTCAATACATCCGCACGGGTAAGCCACCCGCGCCTCGCCTGATGCACTCCGTACGTCACATCAAATTCTTGCGGATGATGCGCATCGGAATTCACGCACACCCGCACCCCCATTGATTGCGCCCGCCGACACCGCACGTCATCCAGGTCGAGTCGCACCCAGGACGCATTCAACTCCAATGCAATATCCCGCTCTGCCGCTCGACGAAATACCGCATCCCAATCGAGCGCCAATTCGCCGCGTCCGCCGATGAGCCGTGTGGATGGATGACCGATACAGCGCAGTGCGGGGTGGTCCATTGCCCGCAGCAAACGCTGCGTTGCCTGCGCTGGCGTCTGTTTGAACGACTGATGCACGGACCCGATCACCCAATCCAACTGCCGGAGCTCCGCATCGCTCAAATACAGCCTCCCATCGGGCAGAATATCTACCTCCGCTCCGACGAGCACCTGAATACCGGACACCTTTGCTGCGGCAGCGCGAACGCGCCTCACGTACGCTGCCACATTCCCCCGCTGCTGCGGAGATCGCGTTTTGAGGCCGCGCACCATGCCCATCACGGATGCATGGTCCGTGAGTGCGATATATGATCGTCCGGCGCGTTTTGCGGCCGCGATCATTTCCTCCATGGAACCACTCCCATCGGAAAAATCGGAATGCAGGTGGAGGTCGCCGTGGAGATCCGCAGCCTCAAGGAGCGCGGGCAGTCGATGCTGCTCCGCCAATTCCACTTCTCCGATGTCCTCGCGCAGCTCGGGGGGAATGTACGGAAGTCCGACCGTTCGAAAGACGTCCTCCTCCGTGCGACAGGCGATTCGTTTTCCTTTGTGCGCTTTCGTCCCGCGGAACACTCCATACTCCGAAATCGTCAACCCTTTCGCGACAGCAATCGTCCGCACGTGGATGTTATGCGCCTTTGATCCGGTGAAGTAGTGGAGCGCCGCACCGAACACGTCGGGATCCACGACGCGGAGATCCGCTTCGATACCCACACGGAGGAGCACGTTCGCCTTCGTCGGCCCCCGCGCGATGACCCGTGCGACGAACGGCAGCCCACAGAAGAATTCCATGACCCGTTCCGGATGCGCACTCGTCGCGAGGAGATCGATATCTCCAATGGTTTCCTTCCATCGTCGGAGACTCCCCGCAATAGTCACCGTGTCACAGAGCTGCGAGCGCTCGAGATGACGGAGAAGCGCCTCTGCGATCGGACGCGCCTTCCCAATCGGTAGGCGCTTCCCGAACGCACGGTGCGTCTCGATGGCGCGGGCAATATTCTGCACGCTCTGCGTGCCCCATCCGCGCACCCGACTGAGCCTTCCCGAACGCACAAGCCGTTCGAGATCACGGAGATTCCGCACCTGAAACTCCTCCCAAACGAACTGCGTTCGCTTCGGTCCCATCCCTTCCACCGCCATAACTGCCCGCAGTCCCTTCGGGACGCGCTGCTCGAGATCGCGGAGGAACTGCAGCTTTCCGGTGTCCACCAACTCTCCAATTTTTTCAGCGAGATCTTTCCCGATCCCGGGAAGCTCCGCAAGTGCGTTCGTGCCACCGGCATGGTACACATCCTCAAGATCCTGCGGGAATCCCTCGAGGAACATGGCGGCACGCTCATACGCGCGAATGCGAAACGGATTCTCCCCACGAATCGCCAGGAGCTCGGCAATCGAACGCAACGCAAGTGCAATTTCGGCGTTCGTCATACGCGCGGCACGCGATACACGTAAATGGGGATGCGCCCTGGAGCCCGATCCACGCATTCCGGATCCCATCCGGGGAGCGGCCATGCGGACGCGAGCACCCGCGCACCCGGCCGCAGCTCCCTGCGGAGCTGCTCCGCTAACCGCGCATACGCTCGGGGGAACAAAAAAAGGTACACCACATCGAATTCGCTCAATGATTTGCCCCAAAAATCTCCGAGCCGCACGTGACTGCCGGTGAACCGACGAAGCCGCAACCAGGCAATGCACCACGGCACCAACGCGAGCTCCCACCCGGTGACCCGACATCCCGCACGCGCGAATGCCGCGAGCACGCCGCCGGTACCGCACCCGAGATCCGCCACACGAGCACCCGCCGGTGGACGGGCGAGCGCCACGATGCGCGACTCATCCTTGCGGTGCGTCGGAACCCATGGCGCACCGCGGATCCCACCCCACGCGAGCGTTCCGATGATGATGATCGTGATCAGCAGGAGGATATCGAACCCCATAGATATCCGTAGCGTATCACAACACCAACAAGGAAAACGAGCAGCCATGCGGCTGCTCGTGGAGCATTAGATCGTCGAAATCTTCGGCCAGACGACGCGTACCTTTTCCATGTACACCGCGGTTTCTGAACGGAGGATACCGCAGCGTCGCCGGTCCATCCAATGCGCGCCACACCGACCAATCGCCTGGATCGCCCATTTTGGGTTGCCGTTGTATGCGGCTGCCGCGTACAGGGTGAACGATTCCGGCGTAGGACCGAGTGTCCGCCGGTGCGCATCCTGGAGATACTGCGTGTTGTAATCGTTGAGGAGTATGGCCGCCATGGCGGCCGTCGTCTGATCGGACGCGCCCTCCATGAACGGCGGGAGACGCGCCTCGGGATACGCGCGCTGCACCATCGCCCACGTCCCAGGCATGAATTGCATGAACCCCCGTGCACGAGAACGGCTCAACGCATATCGGTACGCATCGGGACCATTCGCCGCAAGCACCACGTAGGGGACTTCCATGAGTCGCCGAAGGCAACGCGCGCGTTCTTCCGCTCGTGCACGCTGCTGGCACAAGGAGAATTCGTAGTGGTCCATTTTCTCGACGATAGCAATCGTCTCCGTGGTTGCCGCAGGAACGACCGAGGTCACCCATCGACCATCGCCGGCGACAGAATACACCTTGCGTCGATCGAGCTGGGAACGCGCGTCATGGATCACGCTTCCCAAGAGGCGCCTGCCCTCCGCCACCATCGCCGGACGATGGAGCGCGGATGCATACGGGGTATACACGACGTTGATCCAAGTGCCGTTCTGTTGCCGCACGGGCACCTTCCATGCCAGCACCGCATCACCCATGGACACGTACGTGTCATTCGTGGTGCGTCGGAGCACGAGGTATTCGGTATTGATCCCCTTGCGCTGGCCGAGACGAACGAACCGAAATCGATCCACATGGAACGTATCCATTCCCCAGGGGAATGCGACGATCATCCACGTTCCTTGCTGCGGGATGCCTACGGCAGCCGCCGCGATACTGCAGTTGGATCCGCGCATCCGCCATCGTTTTCCGACTCGTACGCGCGCCGTGCACCATTTGGGTTGCACCGTCGCCGTCGCCACCGCGGACCGTGCCGTACGCATGCGCTCCAGAAGCGACATGGTCGGACGCGCCTCCGCAGGCCACTCGCCAATCACCATCCCCGTCGCCACCAGCACGCAGAGCACCGCTCCCGTGCTGCTTGGATATTTCGGCATGCTTGCCCTCCCTGCCCTACGACCGCGGTCGGGGCACGTCGCCATGAATGGTACAGGTGGGTCGTCCGCCGTTGCGTCGTACGTGCGTGTTCGTGCCGCACTGCGGGCATACGGGGTATCGGTATCCCCCCCATACCATCGCTAATGCGAGAATGCCCAGGAAAATCATGAAGGATACGCCGATGATCAGATCCCAGCGACCGATCGTCTGCTCCATGTGGGCCACTCCCTTCTTGTGAACGAACGAACGGAATGCGACCGTACCGCGCCTCCCATGCGCTGTCAATGGATACACAAAAAAAAGAACGCCTCGATCACCTCGAGGCGTTCCACCGTCGCACCCACACCCCACTCACTGGAGGTACAGGAACGGATTGACCCGCGTGCCGTGCAGAAAAACCTCGTAGTGGATGTGTGGACCGGTTGCGTGGCCGGTTGCACCCACGAGCGCGATCCGCTGACCACGACGTACCCGCTGTCCGCGCGTCACGAGGAGGACCGAGTTATGGGCGTACCGAGTCCGGAGGCCATTCGGGTGATCGATGACCACATCTTTTCCGTACCCGCCGTTCCATTCGGCCGATCGTACCATGCCCGCCTCGGAAGCGAGTACCGGCGTACCGGCAGCCGCATTAATATCGATGCCGTCATGTTTCCCGCCACGTCCCCGGAAAAAACCGGTGATGCCGATCGGGCGCGCACACGGCAAGAGGAGCTTGCTCGTCGCCCGCAGAGGCGATCGGCGCGTGGACGACTCGGATTTCGGTGCCGCGCGTGCTCGTTCCGAATGCGCACGACACCGTGCATGGTTCGCAGCCACCGAACGATCTCCGGACGCGCAGTCTCCCGTCGCGGGCACCGACTCCTCCGCAGAAAATGCGGCCGCTCCCAGAAGCACAAACGAGGCAATCGCGATGGCAATGATCACTTCCTGCTGCTGACCGCTCATCTTGGACATGCGCCCACCTCCCGGAAAGAACAGAGGGCACCGTATCGTATCGACGCTGCACTGTCAACACGCGACAACAAAACGCGCACGGGCATTCCCATGCGCGCACCGCATTCACTCCACGGTGACCCCGTACTCCGGCGACCAATACGGGACACCATCAACGACCGCGTACGCCCGGAGAGAGTAGGTTCCGGGGAGGGGCAACGTCCCGACCTTGGTCCACCGCATCGGCAACGCCACGGGGGCCGCCGATTCCTCCACCAGCACTTTGGGGTACCCGGAACGCTCTGGGGTCACCTCCGCTGTCCACTCCCCTGGATGTGCAATCGCTCCCCAACGAATACCACTGCGCGATGCCATCGCCCCGACCGGCGCGCGTACATCCCATGTCCACGACACGGGCGATTCCGCGATGATCTGCGCGGGCGACGCAATGATCGCTACGGTCACATCGAACCGGCGCTGTGGCGACTGCTCCTCACGCACACCAACCCACACCACAAACCCCAACACCAGTGCGACACACGCACCGATACAAAGTCGCCGCCAGAATCGATGGGACATACGACCACGAGTAAATCGCTTGCCTCTCTAGAATACCACGGACGCACGATCTACTCGGTGGATACCCCGCCCGTTCGCTCGTAAAAATCGGGCGGATCGACCTCCCAATCCGGGGCGAGGATCCAGAGCGCAACGTAGGGAATCATTCCGACCCCCAGAAAGAGCAATGACGCTCCCCAGATGAGGCGAACCGACCACACCGGCACGCCCAGCGCGTAGGCGAATCCCGTACAAACGCCGCCAAGCCACGAACCCGTGCCGATAAGCCGAAACGGTTGCATCCGCCACCAGGTCATCGCAGTACTCCTTTCTCGACGCACATCAAAGGTGCAAGCCCCCCCACCCACGATCATGCACACGATACGGGAATCGCATTGCGTCGTCTAGGGTTTGACAAGGGCACCGGAGATGCTAGAGTACCCCATTCCCCTATTTCCGCAGTCCTCCGCATGTCGACACGATCGATGCGCGGAGGCTCTGCGGAAAGATGACCGCGTTCTTTTCCAAAGAGCCGCAACCTGACTGACGCGGCTGACTGACTGGAGGTGCTGCCCATGGCAGCCAACGGCATGAAACGGTACACCGGACGCATCGGATCGGTCCATCGCAACGATGGTGGAGCATTCGCGTGGATTTCCCGCGCGTCCATCCTCACGGAGGAAGGCGCACCCGTCACGGACCTCGGCAAAGAGGATGTCTTCCTGCACTCGGATGACTGCGCGGTTCCATTGACGGTCGGGACCGTCGTGTCCTTCTCGGTGATCGAGGATCGGAAGCGCAGCAACTGCTGGCGTGCGAATGGTGCCATGGAACTCGTGGAACCCGAAGCACTGCCCGCCGGAGACCCGCTCCTCAGCCACATGCACAGCCTCATGCGCACGAACCAAGGAGAGTGCGCGATCGCGCCGCCGATCACCGGACATCCCTGGCGATCCCGCATGAAGGACGTGCCACACGAAACGGTGGCGCAGGTGACGGAAAACGATCCGCTCCCGCAGCAGCCGCGCGACGAGTCGAGCATCCTCTCCGTGGACGATCCCAAAGTCCTCGCTGCCCTGGAGCAGTACCTTCGGGAGGAATTCCCTCAACTCGCCGGCCTCGATCTTGGATACGGTATCGCGGGCGTCGACGAGGAGGCGTTCACCGCGAAAGCGAAAGCGGTCGTCGAGGATCTCCGTGGTATGGGCATGGGGCTGCAAGCGCAGCGAACGGAGGAGGAAATCCGAAGGTTCACGGGAGTCCGAAACGTACTCGGCTACCTCTGGACCAAGCAGCTCGTCCGGCCGAACACGTTCATCCCGATCCGCTACCTTCCGGATCTCTTCATGGCATGCCCCGTGTGGTATCACGCGATGAAGAATCCGAGGGACGCGGAACGCGCGATCGGTGCCATGGATTCCTCGGATCCGGGGAGTGTCAGCAATGCGACGCAATTCTTCTGCAACCTCTTCCCGGAAAATGATCGGTGGGCGCACACGTTCCAGATGTTCAATCGTCGGTATCGCCCCATCCAGGCGTACAGCGGCGACATGATCCCCATCCACCTCCTCCGCCTGATCCAGGAAGCGCTTCCGCAGTTCGACCATCTGGTCATCGCAACGCCGTACCTCGCCGAGGCAGGCCGCGACTGGAGGACGATCCGTTGGATTCGTTCGGTGGACCCGTACGTCCTCGGATTCCAGGGGTCCTGCAAGCACTTCTTCGTGCTCGGTCGGTTCTCGGACAGTGGCGTTTTCCCGCTCTTCCCGGAGCTCCTCGGGGATACGATCGAATTCCTGCGCACCAACAAGGAGCTGCTGCGCAACTTCAATTCGGGAAATGGGATGCCTCCGTGGTGCGTGCCGAGCACGCAACGGCTCTGGTACCACAACGTACAGCTGGGCAATGATCTCCTCGAGCACGCGAATCAGCTCCTCGCCGCCTTCGACGCTGGCCATCTCTTCGACTGGATCCGCGGAGAATGGGAGCTTCCGCCCGCAGCACTGCAGACGGACGTGAAGACGCCGTAGTCATCACGCATCGATCGTCACCCATCGCCCGCCCAGGATTTCCTGGGCGGGCGTTTCATGCCATCGAATGGATTTGGTTCACGGCTTCAGTTTTTTATTCGTACTTTTTCCTTATTACTGCTAACGCTTTTCTGTTCGGTGGATCCGTCACTATCTGCTCTGCCTCATTGATGGTCAGCCACCTCGTTTCATGAAATTCTTTTGGATCAACGGCAAAATTGGCGCCATCCGTAAGCGCGACGTACCAAATATCGTAGTGCATTTTGCAGGGCTGAACCGCATTTTCAATCGGGGTGATGGTGAGCAAAAAAGGAGATTGCGCCTCCCGAAAAAAATTTTGCACTCCGAGTTCCTCATCAATTTCTCTGTTGAGGGTCTCGAGAAGTCCCTCGCCTTTATCAATATGGCCACCCGGAGAAATCCATAGGCCGGATTTTTTATGATGGACGATAAAAACTTTTTTCTTTGCCTGATGATAGGGAAGAAAATAGGCGCAATAATGCGTTTGCGGATTTTCGTCTCTGGTAAAATTTCCTTCTTCTAACCTGTTGAGAAAATGCACTCGCGTCTGTTCACTGTCGCAAATGGACGGATCGATGAGTTTTTGGATTTCCTCGTATAGCATATTTCGAACTACCCACAGCGAATGCCAATCCCGAAGGAGTTTCGCAGCAGGGTCAGCAAATGAAAATTAGACTTGACCCATTACTTCCGGATTCCCTCCGTGATGATTGACATTATGAGAAATTTCCTCTACACTCCCGATAGCATTGATCAGACACCGGACCTTCACAACGTACACCATTCCCTGGCGCCATCACGGAGGTCGCCGAATCATGCACATCGCATTCCTCGTTGGAGCGACGCTCACGCTCGTCCCGGCTGCAGTGAACGCAGCATCGACCGCAACCACCACCCCCTCCCATACGGACGTCCAACGACTCCTCGAGCGCGCCGAACACTGCGAGGCGGGCATCCAGTTCGGAGATGAGGCAGCGCTGCTCGCGACGTGCGACGGAAAGCCCGGCGAGACCGAGACGCACACAATGATCGTGGGCCTCCTCACGGAGGCGATCGCCCATTGCCCGGTTCCGGATCAGATTCCCGAAGCATCAACGACAGTCGACGTCCTCGACCTCCTCGAGATCGCGGCGAAGCAGGCGAACGATGCGTACCTCGCCGCCCTCACGACGACGCTGCGGAAGCATCAGGGGAAACCCGCGGAGACACGGGTACTCACCGCCACACGACAGAGTTTCAACGCCTGGCTCACGGCGAACCCCACGGTGCGCCTCCACGTCCAGAGCACGCGAACGCGCGTCGTCGTCGATCGAGCCCAGGCCACAGCAATCCTCGACCGCACACGTGCGCAGATCGCCGAGGACTCCAAACTCCGCGCGTGGTACCCCACGTACCTCGCTGGAACGCGGACCGAACTCGACGCGGTCATCGCAAAAGCGACGTCCGCGACGCGGCTCACGACGTTCAGCCGCGAGGACGGCACCGACCACTTCTCCATCCTCGCACCCCGCACCGTACGGTTCCCGGATCGCGACTTCCACGAACGACGCGATGCGTACCTCGCGAACGCACGGCGCTTCCAAGAGCGACTCGACGACTACCTTGTGGCAACGATCGCCGCATACTACGGCACCGAGACCCCGGGCGTCGCCGAGCGACTCCTCCGCGCGCGAGTCCCCCAATTCGTCATGGCCTACAAACTCGAACGCGGAGGCGACGCGAACCGCCTCGGGGAAACGGAACGCGAAGCGGCAATCGACACGGCCGCGGGAACGATCACCGTTACCGGCCGACCGATCGTCCGTATCGACATCGACGATACGCTCGCGTACGGCGATTTCGCGGAAACCATCGCACACGAAATCGACCACGCGATGCTGCAGGCGGATCGCGCGGCCATCGAACGCATCGAGCGACCGGCATGGCCCACGTTCGGCGACTCGCACCACGAGACCATCGTCACCCGGACGGCACTCCGCGAGCTCCTTCTCGAGGGCATCACGGAATTCGCGACGCAACGCGCGCGCACCATTCTCGCCGCCCATCACAACGAAGAGCGGCATCAGCGCACGTCCGACGATGCCGGCCTGCTCGGATATCCGCCCATCGTCGAGGTGGTCACGCTCCTCGCGAGCGCCGGAGGTGAGCGCGACCTCCTCTCGTGGCACACCGGCCACCTCAAGACCACGGATCTCCGCACCGTCCTCCACGGCGCGCTCCGCACGTACGGAATCAAAGATCATGATGAGAACGATCACATGATCGACCAACTCCTCACCACCGATCTCCGCAACTGGGACTTCTTCGATGCAACGGGCATGCGCTTCGTTGCGGAAATCGAACGGAAGGGCCTTCGACCAAGCGACCACATCGCCGCCCAGGTTCCCTTCCTCTCGGATCACATTCGTCAGCGTATCGCGAACCACGAGTCCCTCGCCGACGGGGAGCAGCTCACCGCCGACCGCGCACTCGCACTCTACCGCCGTGTGCAGGCGGCCCATGCCATGCCGGATCTCACCACACTGCTCGCGCTCAGTACGTACTTCGGCGCGCACGCAAGCGAGTCCTACTCTATGTACTCTATGGATGGATTGGCGGGGCGCGAAGCACAAGCGACCTCCCTCGCACGTATCTGCCTCCAGAAGGCGACACAACTCCACGCGAAGGATCCCCGCGTCATCATGGCATGGGAGGAACACCGACTCCGCGAGCGTTCCGAGCGGCGCGAGGACGAGGATGCCTTCGACGTGAACCTCCGAAACTACCGCGAGGTCGCAGCGGTTGCGGCAACAGATCCTGGCAACATTCGCTGGCAGTTCATCGCGCTCCGCTCCGGAATTCGCGCCTGGACGAGAAAACGCCCGGAACTCGGCATGGAGGTCCTGGCGCATGCGACGCAACTCCTCATCCGCATCCGCGGTAACCGCGCCCACCTCGTCGAGGCGACCAAGGATGGTGTGTGGGAACGCCCCGGCACCGACCACGGACTTCCTCCCATAGAGGAACGATGCTTCATCTTCTGCTGGAACATCCACGACCCCATGGATGCCCTCACGGAGCACGTCCTCAATCCCCTCGTGGAGGCAGGTATCATCACCGATCCCCATAGAACGGCGCAGGCGTGGCGCTCGACGGAAGCAACGGTGCTCGGCGATGCAGCACTCACGTTCCTCGCGGAGCAGGCGCGAGCACTCACGGCGGACCTCACAGGACCGAACCGCGTCGCACCGGCCGCACCACACTAACGCGTAAGTCAATAGACCTCGGAATCCCATCGCACCTTCGACCACGAAACGAGCACTCCCCCGCGGGGAATGCTCGTTTTTCTTTGACCGCAGGTAGATGAAAGTGTGGCCGACCCCACCATTCGACCATTCGTTATTCGTTTCGTGTTTCGTGAATGCTCGAGCTGCGATGTAAAATGGATTTAATATGGAGGAGAAGAAATCCCAAACAGAAGTAGACCAACGGATTACTAATTTCCTGCACGGCATGCGCATCGAAACCGCAGATGATCTCGTATTGCTGAGGAAAAAAATCCGAGGAAAGCTCGAATTCCGCCCGTACAATGGCGAGACGAAAGCGCACGCCGACAGCGTCCAGTGGAAGAGAACGGCTTCAGAAATCATCGGAGACGGCTACGTCTACGCGGGTAGGTCCTGCTCGGACTTGGCACTCGTTTATCTCGCTCTTTGCAAATCGATGGGAATCGATGGATACCTGGTCAAGCTACGCTCACTGGATCACGCGAAAACACATACCATCGTCGAAGTGCGGCTGGGCGATGTATGGTATCGGCTCGACCCTTCGATGCCCGATGGAGTCCCCTTTGTAGGGCAACTTACTGCCGATCAGGTATGGAATACAAAATGGCTCGGCGGCTGGAAAGTGTGGAGAAGGGGTCACGATCTCTGGGAGATGGGATTTGGCAGTAATAATGAATCGCTGATGAACGAACTGGACGGGCAATGACAATGTCCCATCCAAACGGAAAAGGGATCATTGGAAAGTCAAAAGACCACCACTCGCGTGGCGGTCTTTTGACTGGCAGCATCTGGGTTGTCAGACACTGCCACTCATGGCTCCGGGGCTGGGATTCGAACCCAGAACCATCTCGTTAACAGCGAGATGCTCTACCGTTGAGCTACCCCGGATCATTGCCTTCCATTTGCTTGTATTGCTGGCGAGCAGCGCTCATCATTGGCTACACTCCAAGTGGGCGACAGCCGCTGCTCGCTCACGATGACAGTGTGCACATAGGAAACCATGCTGTGCAAGTTCCGGGAACCATCAGAGGACGAGATATGCAACCCCGAATACCTAACGGAGCACATTCCCGGAACTACAGCAATGCGACGATCAGGAGCTAGTAATCCCGCAGCTTCTCGACCGCATGGGATCCCTGGATGCGCTCGAGGGCTTTGGCCTCGATCTGGCGGATACGCTCACGGGTGACATCGAACTCGCGACCCACTTCCTCGAGCGTGTGCGGGACGCCGTCCGTGAGGCCGAACCGCATGTCGAGAATTTTCTGCTCGCGGGGTGAGAGGTCCTTGATGATGTCCTTCACGTAATCGCGGAGCAACTGGAGCGCCGCGGCGCGATCTGGGGTGACGGAACGGACGTCCTCGATGAAATCCTGGAGCGTGGAATCTTCATCGCTCTCACCGACCGAGGTTTCGAGGGACACCGTGTCCTGCGAAATCTTGATGATGTGATTGATCTTGTCGACCTGCTCTCCCATTTCCGCGGCGATTTCTTCGGGGAGTGGTTCACGACCAAGGTCTTGGATCAGGCGACGCTCGATCTGCTGAAACTTATTGATCGTCTCCACCATGTGCACCGGAATACGGATGGTGCGAGACTGATCGGCGAGCGCTCGGGTGATCGCCTGGCGAATCCACCAGGTCGCGTACGTGGAGAATTTGTATCCCTTCTTGTAATCGAACTTTTCCACGGCGCGGAAGAGACCGATGTTCCCCTCCTGAATGAGGTCGAGGAGCGAGAGCTGCTTCCCGACGAATTTCTTCGCAATGGAAACCACGAGACGGAGGTTCGCCTCGATGAGCTTCTTCACGGCTTCCCGGTCCTGTCGATCCTTCCGTTTCGCAAGGAGAATTTCCTCCTTCGGCGTGAGGAGCGGGACGCGACCAATCTCGCGGAGATACATCTGAATCGAATCCGCGGTAAGTTCCGGGATTTCGTAGGATTTCTCGCGTGATTTCGCATCCTTTGGTTTTCCGAGGAGCACCTGATGCTCCTCGCGCTTCCCCAGCATCTCCCCGCCCGTCTCCACGATTTGCACTCCGCGATCCTGGAGCGTGTCGAGGACGTCTTCCAAAAATTCTAAATACTCCTCAAATTCCGCAAAGGCGTAGAGGATCTCCATTTCGGTCACGAAACCCCGTACCTGTCCTTTTTGGTACAGGAGTTCTCGCGCCGCGATCGGCGGCTCCACCGGCACCCGTGGGGCGGTGCTCAGCTGCCCGGCATGACCCGCTCGCTGCGGTACGGGCCGCGGGGGCGACGCACGCATCACCGTCTTCGGCTTTGCGGCCACCTTCACCTTCTTGTGCTTTTGCGGAGATTTCTTCGGTGCCGCCGCCCGAACGGGTGGCCGCGCCCGATGCACCTGCCCCCGCTTCCCTGCTGCATGTTTTTTGTTCGCCATAGCACAAGCGCTTCACTGGTACGCGGTCACACAGAAGAAAGCAAGCAATCCCCGTCAGCGTTGGCGCTGATGAGGAGCAGATCCCTACGAAAACGTTGCAAGTATGTGCGTCAGAACCTGAAACCGACGCTCAAGATCTGCGAGACGTGCCGCAGCGGCAGGATCTCGCGCGCCCTCGAGCAAACGCAATTCATCCGCAATCGCGCGAAGTTCTCGCGTCACGTGCTCCCGCTGCAGGGTCCGAGCACAGCGCTCCCCCTCGCGCATTAATTCCGCATCATCCAAATCCCCAAACTCTCGGTCGGCGAAGAGCTGTAATCGCTCAACGTAGGCATCGGTGGATAATTCGGATGCCGAAACATTCGCCGTTCCGTTCTCCTGTGGAGTGTACTCGATTCCCAACCGGTTGTACAACTCCCGCTGCGGCAACGTCGGGAATGCCTCCGCCTGGAGCACCGAACGAATCTGGGCAAATACCCCTGGAGCACGAAGGAGGAGCGCGAGGAGTCGGTTCCCGAGCCGCTCGAATGGGTCTGCTTGGGAAAGCACGGCCGCCGGTGCACGCGATGGAGCTGCTGCCGGGGCAGTGATTCCCTGCACCTGCTTCCGCAGCGCCTCCTGAATAGCCGATTCCCCCACCCCCAACAGCTCCGCCGATCGACGCACCCACGCCGCGCGCTCAATCGGATCCACCACATGCACCAGGTGTCCCACAATAATCTGCCCCGCCGTCCGCTGTTCGGTGGGCACTCGGAGGTTAAATCGCGATCGGATGCGCGCGAGATATTCATCCAACACCGGCACCGGATTCGCGACCGCACGCTCCCATGCCGCACGATCCCGCTGAATGCACTCATCCGGGTCTTTCGCAATTGCCTGCCCCGTTGCATCGGTGGGCATCCGAATCATGCGCACATCAAATCCCGCATCCAATGCTGCGTCGATACCACGCTCCGCCGCGCCCGCCCCTGCGGGGTCAGCATCAAACGCGAGGAGGATGGTGCTTGCATATCGCTTCAAGAGCCGTAACTGCTCCGGCGTCAATGCGGTCCCCGATACCGCGACGGTCTGCGGCCATCCTGCACCGTGCGAGGTGATCACATCCACATTGCCTTCGACTACAATGACGGCACCCTTCTTCCGCATCGCCTCTTTCGCAAACGCGAGTCCGTAGCACAGTGCCCCTTTTTTATAGAGCGCCGTCTCCGGCGTGTTCACGTACTTTGCCGGCGGATCACCGCGACCCACGGTCGTCCCGCCCTCCAGGATGCGGCCGGTAAACCCCACGATGCGTCCGTGTACATCGTGGATCGGGAACATGAGCCGATGCCGGAAACGATCATAAAGTCGAGTTCCCGAGAGGATGCGCTCCTCTCCTACCGACTGACCATCGCGACGACTCGGAATGCCGAGGCCAGCATCCACGATCTCCTGCGCATGGAAACCACGCTGCATCAAAAACGTTGCGAGCGCATCCCAAGCATCGGGCGCATATCCGAGCACAAATCGCTCCATCATCGCCTCCGCAATGCGTCGCTGTGCCACGTACGCGCGCGCTCCCGCGCCCGAGGCTCCCTCCTGCAGTTGCCGCGCGAAAAAACGAGCCGCCTCCTCCAGCACCGCAAGTAATCGTGTTTTCTTGCCCTCAAGTCGCGGATCCGCCGCTTCCAAACGAATGCCCGCACGCTCCGCGAGCAGTTTCAGCGCCTCCGCAAATTCTAACCCCTCACGCTCTTGCACGAAGGTCAAAAGATCGCCACCCTTCCCACACCCGAAGCAGTACCACACCTGCTTCGCGCGATTCACCATGAACGACGGCGATTTTTCTGCATGGAACGGGCAACACGCCTTCAGGCTGGTGCCCGCAGGCTTCACCGGAATACCTTGCTCACGCAGGTAATCCGCAAGATCGATCTTCGCTTTGATTTCATCAACGGTAGACAGAAAAAGGGAGTAACCAACAAACCGATCGCATGATACTCACGAAAACAATCGACCAAACCACCCCTTCTTGGGTGGTGCCGTGTCCGGATGCGCTCGTTCGTCCGTGCTCGCACGATTCCGTTCCTCCTGCCCCTGTACCAACTGTCGTAGTCGCGCGAGCTCCTGCTCCACGAGCGGTCCGTCGTATTCTCCGCTATGCACTTTCCCCGCGGTGTACGTCGGCTGTTTTTGATCAATGTGCACATTGATCGTCAGCTGCGCTCGCGCACCATTCGCATCCGTTACGTACACGTGATACCGCGGGAACGACGCCCCGCCGACGCGTCGGGTGAATGCCAGCTCTCCGCCTTCCTCTTTCTGATACGCGTATCCCGCACGCCGAAAAAACTGCACCGCTGGTTCTGTGGTCGACAGCATGCAACGCATAGCTCCTCCGGTGCTCCAAGCACCATATCAAGAGACCCCAGCAAAATACGATGTCTCCGGCAATGTCGATCGCAACTGATCCGCAGTTCTCGCCGCAATCACCCACTCCCGCAGTTCATGCGCACGACGCTGCCACGTCGCATGCAGGACATTCCCTGCTGCGAAAAACACGTTCCGAAAACACTCCTACACATAATGAACCGTCATCAGCTCAACACGATCATCACCTTTCGCGTGGTATCCGGAGCGTGGCGATCTTCAGACCAGTCTCCCATCGCTCGATAGAGATCATCGTATCGATACCGCAACCCCGCGCCTTTCGTGTTCGTCCCCACATCATTTGTGATGAATTCCCCCGCGCGATCGTCGTACCCAATAATCACGAGCATGTGGTACAACGGACCCGGTCGCTGGAAATACGGGTTCGGCAGTGCACGACCCGCCGCAGGAACCACGACCGGACGGCCCGCGTCGAGTTCCCGCTTGATCCGATCAATCGACACCGACTCCACCACCCGCGCATCGGCATATCCAAAATACTCGCGAAGGAGGCGCACCCCCTGCACTGCCGTGGTGTCCTCCCAGGTACCGAGTTGCTCCGTTTCCCACGCTTGCAGTTCTTTGAGTGCGCGATCGAGCGCATCCGCAGGCGGAGTGGGCTTCCCCTGTTTCCAGAGATGCAACGTCAGGAGCGACGCCTCCTCACAAAATTCTTTATAGGGAAGGTTCCAAATCCGAAATGGTGCCTGCGAAACAAATGGCACTCGCAAACGAACCACCCGAGCATCCGGAGGAGCAGGAGGAGTATTGGTGATGACCACTGGGCGAGCGGCGGGCAATGGAACAGGCTCCACGAGGAGCTCATCGTCACCCCCCCCGAGTCCCGACAATGCCAATGGCTCCGGAGCGACCACCACATCGCTCTCCGGACTCGGCACGCTGCTCGTCGATGCCTCCACGCGCATCCAGAGGAGCGCCACCGCAATACCAAGAAAACTGCCGATACTGAGCGCCCGAACAAGGGAGAGGTGCATCCGCATACCGAAGATATCGTATGCCGCGCCGCGGGCGCAGGCAACCGGAGCGCCATACAAACATGCAACCGCCGCCCACGGAGGTGGGCGGCGTATGAACCATCTATGGCACGCGCGGAGACGTCCGCGGCTGTGCGCGATCCAATCGCAGTCGAGATGTATCCGTATCCAATTCGGCGAGCACCTGCTTCCCCCGAAATTCGGAGGGAACCACGCGCCGGAAAACCACGGGGTAGGCACGTGCGATCCAGGTAGGGATATCCGTACAGATGTACTGAATCTCCGGAGGACCCGATCGCGCGTACTCGGTCGCAATGAGCCGGATGAAATCCTCGTGCGCCCATGGCTTCGCTCCTTTTCCGACCAGCACACCGGACACGCGCACATCACAACCACGATCGTGCGTCACGGACGATGTGGTGATGTGATAGGGCAGCGATGCAAGGAAGTCCGTCGCGAGATCACGGAATGCGGCGCGGTATTGTGCTGGCGCGACCGCGACCACATCCATTGCCCCATCTGCGCGCCGATCATGCTGGAGCAGCAAGCGCGGCAAACGCGCATCCGGCAGTGCTACCTGCACCCAAACCACGCACTCTGCGGACGGCAACGGATACTGAGCGAACTCGTCCAGCGTCACGGTCGCATCGGCGATGCGGAGGATCGTGGCCCCATGGATGCGCGCAGCATCTGCTGCGGTGAACTTCGCGACCGCGGGAACGGAGTACGCCGTGATCGCGATCGCAGCGCCAATCCGATACGCTCGGAAACTAGCACTTCGCATGTACTGCCTCCACGCGGAGGCTATCACCCCTGCGCCTGTTCGTCAAGCTCCCCCCGCATCTCGCGAAATCGGCTCATCATCCGTGCCGCACAGCACACCGACTCCAGCATCGGCTCGAGGAGCGCACGAGTACCCGGGTGCGCCGCAATGAGCATCGGCGTACAGCTACAGGATCCATGGAATTCCTGCGCGAGCAGCTGCGGTACCGTCAGCGGTGCTCCATGCAAGACGCTCAGCTCTCCGCCCAGTGCACCCATGATCGCAAGGATCGGCAGACGATCCCACGGCTCACCCACCGGCAGCAGCGCAGCGACCGCACCTCCACGCGCCACGCTCAGCGCATGATAGATGAGCGAGCCAAAGGAACGCGTTTTCCCGGGAAATTTCGATATGACGCTGCGATGCATCTGCGAGTGCGTGAGGAGGAGATCTCCCGGCGCAAACGACGTGAGCGCCTGTAACGGCGAAAAACGAGGCAGCGCAGCAGGCAGGAGCGGCACAGAAAATCCGAATTGCACGCAGTGAATGCCCGACCCATCAATCACGCAGACTTCCTCATAGGCAGGACGCACAATCACTGCGGACAGTGCGCCGTCGCGCGCGATACGCGTCACGCTCACGCAATAGGCGAACTCCCGTGCGACAAACGTACCCGTGCCATCGATGGGGTCGATGAAGTACATCGACGTTCCCGGGGTCCAGGACGATCGGAACCTCCCTCCGCTCGCCTCTTCCCCAATGATCACCGCGGCAGGATCCACGCGCGCAATCACCTCACTCAAGCGCTCCTCCACCAGCACATCCCACTCCGTCTGCATGCTGTCATCTGCCTTGCGACGGTAAGGGAGCGGCCCCTGAAGCCACTGCGAACGGAGCAGCTGCCCACAGGCGGTCGCCGCATCGACGATCTCTTGGTGCATCCGACCCTCCCATGCAACACCGAGATTTGGAACGAACACTTTTCTAGGCTACCGGAAATCCCCGCATAAAGCAACCGCGGCACATTCAGACGAGCGCAGCTTGCAGGAGCGGAACTGTCAACAACCAGTGCCGCGTCTTTTTGCCCTCGGTCTCCCCATCAGCCCAACGCCAAACAAAGCGATCCTTCCGGATCGTCCAAAATCCCCACATACGGCAGGCCTCCGTATGGACGTCCGCAGCACCTACCACGCCAATTCGCTCGCCATCACGCCACGCACGCCGATCGGTAATGGTCCTGCCCGAACGACGCCAAATCGATCGACCGCCATCGTAGGACCGCTCGTCGACCCGGTCGCAATCGGAATCCGATGCTGCGCCGCACGGTAGACGACATCGGATGCATGGAGGTACGGCAACAGCGTCCCATACCGATCATCATCGATCATTCCGAGAACCAAATGGTGACCACGGAGCCGCTCTCCGATATCCGGATAATGGAGATCATAACAAATTGCGCCCACGACCCGATGCCCCACGATCTGGAGCGGAGAAGAAAATGCCCCGGTCGTGATCTGCTCGCTGGGCGCCGCATGCCGTTTCCATGCGAGCACCTGCACCGCCGCATTCGGTGCATCCGCCCCGGAATACACCGCAGTGTTCGCAGGACGATCGGGAGCGCCGGGGACGGATTCTGCCCGATTCCATACCAAGAAGATTCCCTGCGCGCGTGCAAACTCCCCAATACGCACGCTCTCGGATTCCGCAATCATGTTTTCCGGCCAAACGACGAACAATACTTGACCCGTGTACTTCAGTGACTGCACCGCATCCGCCGTCATGCGCATGAGCTCCTGGACATCCGATGCGTCCGCGTTGGCGCGGATACCCCCATGCGGCGGTGCCTGGACTCCCACCACGAGGACACGATATGGGGTATCAAAATCCCACGTACGCATCGCTGCCGCATAGAGCGCGCACGCACCCAGCACGAAACCCACCCCCATGATCGCCATATGCCGCCGCGGACGCATCGCGAGCCACGCGAGCGTCGCGCTCACCAGCAACACCACCACGATCACGGTCGGGATCCCTCCCCATGTTGCCGCGCGCACGATCAACGGGTTGAGCCACTGCGTATTCGCGAGATGCGGAATCCACCAATCCTGCGTCACGGGCGCGTAGAGACGCACGCTCTCGAGGAGCGCCCAGGGAATTACGGTAAACGCGAGATCCCGAATCACGAGACGGCGCCGGAACAACGCCGGGAGCGCAAATGCGAGCGCAATGAGCGTCACGTACCCCACGGACGCCAGCAGCGCAAGCCACCACGGGAAAATACGGTAATACCACGTCGTCGTCGGCAGAATCCAAGCACCAAAAAAACAAAGGCCCGCGAGATAGCGCGGCCACCAGGTAAGCGGCGCAATCAGCGCGAGCGCAGGCGCAATCGCGAGCAATGCGAGGAGGTGCGAGAACAGTGACGGAACAAAAAATGACGGCAGGAGGAGCGCCCCGCATGCACCCGAAGCGAAGATACGCCATCGCATAGTTGTCTGCTCAAGAAAATCCAACCACGTTCTCATACTGCATTATATCCACACAACCGCCGCCCGTCCCTGAGGACGAGCGGCGTACCGAGATGTGTGCGATCATCGCGCACGCCTGCATTTCAAAGTGCACGATGCGATTCAAGCTGAGAAAGCAGCGAACGGCATTAAAACTTGGCACGGAGGGATTCACGGTCAGAAATCAAAAACTGACGCCCACATCGGCGTCAGTTTTTGATGTTTTGATGGACGTACCTATGTCCAAGCTCACCCCCCAAGAGTCGCGGACAAGGGCCAAAAACTCTTGCCGTATCTCAGCTGCTCACTTGGACGCTCTGGCGGTGGGGGCGGGATTCGAACCCGCGAGACCTTGCGGTCTACTCGCTTTCCAAGCGAGCGCACTCGACCACTATGCGACCCCACCATGCATCACGTACCCTCATCATGCTATCCGGAAATCCTTGACGATGCCAGCGGCGTTCCCTGCCGTATCGATACGTACCTTTCTTGTCCATCGCAGTCCCTTGGAGGAGGCACATGGAGCCCCTGAGCGTCATCCCGGAAATAGCAGAACTCCCTCCTGATGCGCAACACGCATTCGATCAACTCGTTATCGCCTGCAATCGTGCGCAAGTCGTGCGACGACGTGCGGAACTCATGGGAGGAATCATAGGAGCGATCACGCATCACCTCCTCTTCGTAGTGACCATCGGCATCGGCATCTTGGTCGGCGTCCATATAGGCATCCTCCATGCAAACGACCCTCTCTCGACATCGCTCTCCCGGGACGAGGTCATCATGGGGATCATTGGCTGCGGTGTCGTATACGCCACACTCGACTACCTGGTGCGCCGACCAAGTCCGCAGATGGGACGATGGATCCGCCGCCACGCGCTCACGCGCGCATACCAAGATGTCGCCGACGTCGTCACGCATACGAATGCCATGACCACGTCGCGCATCGCTCCCCTCGTCGCCGAACGCTATCCGGAAGCCTACCAAAACGCCGCTGCCGAGATCGAACAACGTCAACTCGGTTCGATGCTCCCCCACTGATGCTCCGAGGCGCCACCGATCTACTGTCGGAGGCGCCTCTTCATTACCGCACCGTCGTTGCGGGGACACATACCGCAGCAGTCGATTTCCTCCGGCAGCGGTAATCCCACACCGCGGCGATCAGTAGTCCCGCGCTCGCCGTCCAAATCATCACACGGTCCAAGAAAAATCCCCGACCAGCAATGAGCAGGAGGCTAGCGAACAGTCCAATGAAGAACGGTGCATGTCGCCGATGCACCAACGCGGACAGGTGAAGCCCGAGAAGCGCCCCGCCCACGGCAACGAGCAAGAGCAGCCAGCTCGCGGTGAGCGATGCAAGGAATCCCAAT
Organism: Candidatus Uhrbacteria bacterium; assembly: GCA_016188355.1. GTDB lineage: Bacteria > Patescibacteriota > Patescibacteriia > JACPHY01 > JACPHY01 > JACPHY01. The sequence goes on along the minus strand of JACPHY010000001.1, from coordinate 133,446 downwards.
CCGATCGTTGGAAGGAACACCGCGAGCGCAGGGATGCATGCAGGACAGAACACCCCGAGACACCCGCCCATCGCCGCGAGGAATGATGCGGACCGCGCCATACTAACTTTCTTCGACAATCAATCGTCCATCGCCCATCCCCATCGCGCATGTGAATCGGAATGTTCCCGAACGATTCGGGGTAAAGGTGATGGTGCGATCCGTTTCGGAAAACTGCTTCCACACATTCAGCTCCGGAATCACAAACGAGGAAAAGCAGCCACCGACGGTCCGATCGGCGGTGAGCGCCACCGGAATTCCCCGACGAACGCGGATGGCGGCTGGGTTGTAGTTCAATCGCCCAAAGCCAAGCGTCACCCGCTGGATGCCATCTGCGCCGATCACCGCATTGGTTGCGGTGATCGATGCCGGAGCAGCACGCGATACCATTCCCCCGCCCCACATCTTCTGACCCGCACGCACAAAAGAGAACACCGTAACTCCTGCCATGAGGAGGATGCCCACGCGAGTCCACCAACGATATGATGGTGCTGTAGACATACATTAAAATCCGAGGAACAGCACGGACTTCGGACCGCCAACCATAATCAGCAGGGTTACCGTGACGCTCAGAAAACTCATCACCAGCACCGGGAGAAATCCCGTTCCCCGGAACGTGACCTGTACCCCCTGCCGCTCCCGGTACTCTCGGTGGGTGAGGTACGAACAACCCGAGAGTACCACCAGGCACACCGCAAGCAAGAACGGCGTGAACCACGCGAGTCGATCATTGAGCAGCATCACTGCGGTCATTGCACCCATCGTACCCGACATGAGTCCAGCCATCATGCCTTCCATGCGCGACATCATGGCGCAACAATCACTCACATACCACCCCAACGCGCATCCCACGAGAACGCCAAACACCGATCCCGTAAACATGCCATTCGTCGCGCCCACCAGGTACCCCGCGAGAAACCCCGCGATCATACCAAAGGTCATACCTACCATCATGGCCATCATGGCACTCAACTCACGACGCACTGCTTTGAGATGCCACGTTGCCGACGTCACCGCCACGGCACTCAACACCACATAGGGGAGATGCGGACCAATGCGACCCGCGAATCCCGGAATGTCGATGAGGAATGCCCAATACGCCACGTAGACCAAGATGCCGAGCAATGCGGCGGCGGCCAATGCGAATCCGAATGCACGGCGTTCCGCCGGAAAGTGCTCACCATCACGCCAACACACGGAGAGAAATGTCCCATAGTCTGGGATCTCGAGACAACGTGCACATTGATGGGAATGGTTGGCCATAGCAACAATCATCAAGTCAGACGAACACGTTTCAATCGCAGCGAATTCACCACGACGGACACCGAAGAGAACGCCATGGCGCCAGCGGCGAGCATGGGATTGAGGAGCGTACCGGTGAACGGAAAGAGTACGCCCGCCGCCACCGGGATGAGGATCACATTATACCCGAACGCCCAGAACAAATTTTGGACAATATGCCGGAGCGTGGCGCGGGAGAGTTGAATGGCCTCCACGATGGCCATGAGGTCACCACGCATGAGGGTGATGCCCGCCGATTCCATCGCTACGTCGGTCCCGGTGCCCATGGCAATCCCGACATCCGCGGCCGCGAGGGCCGGCGCATCATTGATGCCATCCCCCACCATCGCCACGCGTGCGCCCGTCGCTTTAAGCTCTGCTATCTTTGCCGCCTTCTCCTCGGGTTTTACTTCCGCGAGCACCCGATCAATACTGAGCTCGCGCGCAATCGCTTGCGCGGTGACCGCGTGATCACCGGTAACCATAATCACGGACAGTCCCAACTTTCGTAATGCCACAATGGCATCACGTGAGGTCGGCTTCAAGGTGTCCGCGACCGCAATAATCCCCACGACTCCATCGTCCACGCCGACATAGAGTGGCGTTTTCCCGTATTCGGCAAATGCACGCGCTCGCTCCTCCCAATCGCCCACCGCAATCCCATCGGCCATGAACAGCGCCGCATTCCCGAGACGGAGCATGCGAGCATCCACTCGTCCCCGGATACCCTTACCGGCAATTTCCATGAACTCCTGCACCACGGGTGCAGCAGTAGGAATCGGGGCACCATGCGCGGCCACCGCCTGTGCGAGGGGGTGTGTCGAGCGCTGCGCGAGCGCAGCAATCGCGGGCAGCTGCGCATCATGTACGCCCTGCACATCGGTCACTACCGGCCGACCCTGCGTCAGGGTGCCCGTCTTATCGAGTACGATGATCTGGATCTTCTGGAGCAATTCCAGTGCCTCCGCATCTTTAATGAGCACGCCACGCTCTGCACCGCGCCCCACACCCACCATGACCGCAGTGGGCGTCGCCAATCCCAACGCGCACGGACACGCAATGATGAGCACGGCAACGGTGTTCAGGAGCGCGTAGGTGAGTGCCGGAGCTGGACCGAATGCCCACCACACGCCAAACGTCATTATGGCGACCGCGAACACAATCGGCACGAACACACTCGAAACACGATCGGCGAGCCGCTGAATAGGTGCTTTCGATCCTTGCGCCTCCTGCACCATGCGGATGATTTGCTGCAGCACCGTGTCCCTCCCCACCTTCGTCGCGCGCATCGTAAAGAGTCCCGACCGATTGACGGTCGCACCCACGACCGCAGCATGTACCCCCTTTTCCACCGGCATGGACTCCCCTGTCACCATAGATTCATCAATGCTCCCGGAGCCTTCCACGATGACTCCATCCACCGGAATTTTTTCGCCCGTTCGTACGACGAGGAGATCATCCACCAACACGTCCGCAATCGGGATATCCTGCGCGACACCGTTCCGAAGCACACGCGCGGTACGCGCCTGAAGCCCCATAAGCTTCCGAATCGCCTCTCCCGTGCCCGCCTTCGCACGCGCCTCCAAATAGCGCCCAAGGAGAATGAGCACAATGATGACCGCCGCGGTGTCGTAGTAGAGATCGGGCTGCAGTCCACCACGCGTGAAGAGTTGTGGCGCGAACGTGGCGACCACCGAATACCCGAATGCCGCGAGCGTCCCTATCGCGATGAGCGTATTCATGTCCGCGGTGCGATACCGGAACAAAAGCCACAGCCCTTGGTAGAACTGTGATCCCGCCCAAAACTGCACCGGCACGGTGAGCGCGAAGAGCATGAATGGATGCGCCAACACCGTCACGATGCCGTCCAGCCCCATCGCGCGCAACGGCTGCGGGAACGCACCAATGAGCACCACGCCCGCGAGCACGGAGCCGGCTACGAGTTTCTGCCGGAGCTTCTGCAGCTCGGCCGCTTTCCGAGTATTGGCATGATGCGACTGCACCATCGCACCATGATCGTGATGGGTCGTAGATATCGATGACGACATAGAGGGGTGCACGCGTCACTCCATGGGTTCCAATGTGTACGCACCCACCCGCGCCACCGCAGGTGCAAGTGCCTCCAGTGATACGTCCCCATCGACGGTCGCGGTCTCCGTGGCGAAATTCACCGACACCTTCGTCACACCTGCCACCCCCTGCAACGCTTTTTCGATTTTCGCCACACACGACGCGCAGTGAATGCCCTGAACCTGGTAGATCGTACGCATACGTCAAAACACCATTCCGAAGCGCAATGCATGAATAAAATAAAAGACGGACGGTCCCCTGATGCGTCCGCAACGACGAAGCGTCCTCCTCCCGTATCCATTACCCATGACGTTCGTTCATGCGGAACGAGCGCCACCCAATCATCGCATCGCGACAACGCGCTCTCCCACGCCACAACGCACGAAGCGTAGGCACCACTAATGCGGACGCGAGCGGCGGTGCGCGCATGCGCATCGTACGTCCGTCACCCACGACCGCTGCCCCACTGACCCCACCAACCACCACCAAAGCAGCCACCAGGGACGCGATGGTCGACACCAACGATTGCGCGAGCATTTCCGTCACGATGCACCAGGACGACGTACTGCTCATGGCGTGACACGCCGCAGCGGACGGCAACAAGCCCATGCCGCCCACATGCAACATGAGCACCAGGAACAGGATGGCGAGTATCGCTGTCGTAAGACCACGAAATACGCTACGGCGCATATCATGCGCCATGATAGCATGTCGTGGTGCGCGGTACACGGCCACCTTCCCAATCACGCTCCAAGATCGTGACGCTTTTCTTCGAACTCCGCTTTCGAAATTTCTCCCCGCACATAACGCTCCTCAAGAATATCCCGCGCCGACTTCCCCCGATGTCGTCGATCCCAGTCACCAACCATCCAACGGACCAATGCCACAATGACCAGTACCAGAAGTACCCACCAAAGCACCATACCGATACCAATCCACCAGCCGCCGTATTCCCAGTAATTCGGTGAGAGCATCATACATCACTTCCATGGTAATCGAAATTCCCATCTTAATCACGCAACAGAACGTCCCGCGATGCATACCGCGAGACGCTCTGTGCGACATGTATCCTCAAGAGAGACGCATGGAGTCTGCCTCTCAGAATATGCCTCCGCCGCCAAACAGCCGATCCAGGATGATGAGCTCGCCGAGATTTGAGGTGCCGTTCCTCCCCCCAGATCCGCCATCGAACAGACTGTCGAGCACCAGCAACTCACCGAGTCCGCCGGAAGTGCCCACCACCCCACCATTCGCCGGAAGCTGCAACCGCTGGCCCGGGAAGATGAGGTTGGGATTTGCGATACCATTGAGCGCAGCAATCTCCGGGAACCGAGACGCAGTACCCAAGAATCGCTGCGCAATACCGGACAGCGTATCTCCGGATTCCACGATAACGGCGCGACCACCGCCATCAAAGAGTCCGCCCAGAACAATCAGCTCTCCCAGTCGCGACCTCCCATTGCCGCCTCCCAAAATCCCATCGCCTCCTCCATTGAATAAACCATCCAGCACGATCAGCTCTCCGAGATTCGAAGTACCGAGCATGCCATTTCCCACTCCTCCGTCCACGGTCTGCGCTGCTGCGGCCTGCGGCACGCGGAATACCGTAACTGCCAATACCGCGAGGAGTACACCCGTACTCATGGCAACCCAATGCCATCCCGTCGTTGCGGGGTATCGTTCGGAAGTGACGAATGCCATATCACAAAAGCAGTGCGTGCATGCGCTCCGCCATATGCGTGCTTCACTCGCGATCCATGCATCGACGAATCATGCGCACATACTCCGGAAGCACGGCGCCTGCGTCACTCATGCCGTACGCGTCGACCTTTACCGAGTACTCGCCTTGTGCTATCCTCGACGAGTCTCAGAAGGTCATACGCGCGGCATCCGGTCACGGTTTCAGAATGCCACGCAACGCTCTGAGTCTGCATTGCGGAACATCTCGCCACGCATCACGAACGCACCGCAGGACTGCCCCAACCCACCGACAATTCATGTGACGCACCACTCTGTGGCATCTACGGCCGGCGCTCGCACGCGACGCCGCTATGGCACCACTCCCTCCCCCTCCCACAGAAATCCTCATCGCCGCAAAACGCGGAGATATGCATGCGTTTACGCATATCGTGTCGCATTATGAACATCGCATCTACGGATTCATTATTCGCATGGTGAATAATCGCGATGATGCCGCGGAGCTCACACAGGAAACATTCCTGAAACTCTATCAGCACATCCACACATACGAACCAGGACGTCCATTTGGCGCGTGGATGTTCACGATCGCCAGGCACGTAGTCTACGACTGGTTTCGAAAATCCGCTCGCCACCGCGTGTATTTAGCGTTCGATGATCCCGACAGCAATGAGGACCCTCCCGACACCCATGCCGATGCCTTCCGATCGCCGCTGCAACTCGCTGCACAACTCGATATCGAGCGCGCCCTCGCTGGTTTGCGACCCATCTATCGCGAGGTGCTCCTCCTCCACTACTGGCAGGGATATACATACGACGAAATCGCGGGTATCATTTCTGTGCCCACGAATACCGTGAAAACATTCGTACGACGCGCAAAAATTGCCATTCGCAATCACCACGTCGATAGCCCATAGCACCTCTATTGCCCATCGTATGCACGAAACTCCGCTCCTTACGGACACGCCTCCCGTGATCACCGAGCCCGAGTTCCCTCCCCTGCTCCACACACAAACCATGTCTCGTGTGTATGCCGAACGTCGTCGTGCCCGAGCGATCACGGTACTCCAAATCGCAGCCGCGCTTGTGGTGGCTCTCCGCGTGACGAGCGCCATGTATCGCATCGCCACCGAATCATCGGCATCCGCGTTTCCCGCATCGGCATGGAGAGAAGTGGGGGCAGCGGTGCTGGGGATCGTCTTATGCCGCATCTGGAACAGCCATCGGCATCATGCGATGTACACCCATCGCGGTGACACACATCTGCGTGTCATATCCGTAGCGACGCCATAAGCAGTGCCTGCATCGAACACACCTACCCCAAATTGCGGGGTAGGTGTGTCGTAATGAAACACCGTCTCTGCATCCCGCGTATAAGCTCCATGCGTGCACACTCGCGATCTGTGATCGCACACGCTGCCACGCACCTAAAGGTCGAACTCGTCCACCCACTGACGAATGCTCACCATCCGACACTACTGTGTATTGCGTATGATTGCACTCACCGCTCCCGGAAAACGCATTGTGACCATCGCGCTCACGCTCGTCCTCGCCCTCGGTACCATGTGGGGCGCGATTCGTAACACGGCGACCGCCACTGCAGCAACCTGGGAAGAAACCGAAAATCCGAACACCAACGATCCGAATTCCGATCAAAATTGGGAAATCGACACCACCAGCCCCTCATCCGAGAACTCCACGCCGAATCAACGCCAAAATACAACCACTGCACCCACCCGAACGGGCAGCGATCTCAGCCGTCTCCTCATCCTGGAATCACTGTTCGGGAATGGGGATCTCGGTGGATCTTCATTGGGAGAACTCATCATCCTCGAGGGGCTATTCTCTGATACGAACGGCACCATGACCGGATCTTCCAATCTCCAGGATCTCCTTACCCTGGACCGCATCTCCAACGGCAGCAACCGAAACGGCCGATCGCAACTGGGAGAACTCATGGTCCTGGAATCACTCTTTGGAAATGGCACAGATCTCTTCGGCAACGGCCTTGGAGGATCATCGTTGGGGGAACTCCTGGTCCTCGAATCGCTGTTCGGTAATTCCGACGACTCCATCCTGAATGGTGATCAAACATCGGGCAGTTCCCGATTGGGCGAACTCCTCATTCTCGATGCGCTCTTCGGTGATCGCAGGTAATGTCCCATGCGACGCCGCGCGATTCATCCCATTTCGCATCGACCCTTCCCGATCGGGAGGGGTCGATGCCGGATGCGATCACCATCACGCACCAACCCTCATGGACGGCGTGTGGATGCATCGGGCTCCTGCATACGTTGCGCCACCTCGTCCGGCGTCACCGTCAGCACCGTTAATCCCTGCGCCCGCAACGCGCGCGCCAACCCGGGCGCATGTGCAGCACCATACTGCAACATGCCCACGCCACCGCCCTGTACGCGAAGCGCTTGTGCCATATATTCCGCCGTTTCGCCATTCCGCTGCTCGAGCACCGTCTGCGTTATTGCGGATTCGTTTTCTTCAAGCATCCGACGAATCGTCCGGGGATCCTGAATGCGCAGATACGGATTCGCTGCACGCGACGGCGCGCGGACCTGACCATCCGAAGACGCGGATTCCGCATCCTCAAGCATCACCAATGCACGCTGCAGCTGTTGCGCATACGGAGCGAGCGCCGGATCGCGCATACTCGAAGCCGATATCGACCCTGCTTTTCCTGACCCTGGCGCACGCTGCGTACGCGCCTGGAGGTACGCGCGCAGGAGATTCGTCCGTGCGGATGTATCCGCAAGGAGGGTCGTCATTGGAGTAGTCGGAACGATACGATCGGATCCCGTCAACGCCGCCAGACGGTCCTGGAGGTAGACTTGCGTCCGCACGAGATCTGCACTCGTTGCGCGCGTGGCCGCGCGTTCCGCACCAACCATCGTGAGCGACTGCCCCTCCGCCCACAATTGATAGGGCGCACCATCCAACGCAATAGCACGATCCGCGCGCACCAGTGCCGCAGGAATCGTACGCGCAAATTGTTCCAATCGCGATCGCGCTTCCTCGTCCTCCGTCTGCGTGATGACGATACGCAACGCGTCTTGCACACGCACCATCTCCGCACGCGCGGCGATGCGCTGTGCCGTACGATCCCGTTTTTCTCTCGATACCGGTCCCGCCAATTCCCCTTCGACCATCATCAACTCAATCGGCCACTGTCGCAGGAGACCACGGAGAATGTCATATGTCTGCCGCTGCGCACGCACTGCCCGATCATTCACCGCATCGGCCGAGACGCTCCCCGGATATCGATGCAACTGCGGAAGCAAGACCACTGCCCCCCAATCTGATGCCGACGCATCGAGCGTCACGTCCGCGATCGGCAATGTCCCGGCCAACGCTCCACGACGCAGCGCAGCAGCAACAGTGGCAACTGATACCGGCTGCTCGAGAGCGGCCGACGAAACGATCGGTACCGCAGGCGGAGCGAGGACGCGCATCTGCGCGCGAGGGCGCGCCGCCTGTAGGCGGGCACGCACCGCAAGCATGCCGCCAATCACCGCGATACCAACGAACGCGCTCCACGGTAACCACCGAAATCCGCCACGCAGCGCACGACGCATGATGCGGAACGGCAGCAGCACTCCTTTGGGATGTTGCACTCCGAGGGACGATGTCGATACGCTGGGCATGAAATGTGATGTGCACCGGCCCTCCATGGGAACGGCGGCAGGCACGATCCCCCATACGCGAACCACGCGCCGTGCGCGTGGTTCGTTTGTCGCGGAGGGATTCGTTCTGCGTTAGGAGCAGCGTACGCAACCGTCTCGAGCGACGTCAATCCTGTTCAGCTTTCGCTCCATGCTGCTCCATGAACAATCGCCTACGCATTGGCTCCCGTATGCCGCGTATATTTGATTGTCTATCGACACGTATCCACGCTGTCCGATCCTCCTGACGCGCGCCGAACCCGCACACGAGGAACAGAGGGCAGCAATTACGATTCAGGGCCAGGAGACCGAGAAGACCGCGGAAGCATGGCCACGCATCCCCCAATCGCGAACATCAATACTTGCGACGCAACGCATAGCACACAAATTGCGCCGATGATGAACAACTCAATACCGGTGAGAATCAACGAAAACACGATCCCCCCGATCGCACCCGCACGCAACCAGGGGATGCACCACGCCGCGCGTCGCGCATTCCCCCGCGCGATCATCGCGAGCACCAACATTGCAACATATCCCACCACACCAATCGCGGCGACCGGAATTCCCATGATTTCCGAGTACGTACTCTGATTCACGAGATCACAGGAGAACGTGGTGGTGACATTGCAAAACGAACTCCCCGCTGGTGCATAATGCTGTCGCAGCGCATACCCGGAAACCAACGTGCCCGCCAATGCGAATACCGCGACCGCGAACAATAAACGACGCATAGGAACACACCATCACCCTGTCCCTCGATCCCTCTCCCGCACGCGCGCCGCCCCACACGGACGGTGCGCATACAGAAAAACAGGGTTGCTCATTTACGTACCGGCAGCGCACAGCCCGTCTTCTCCGCGAGTGCGGTAAGCTCCTGTACGCCGGAGACGCGCGACGCATCCGCAAAAATCCATGTGGGATATCCCGTGATCTTCTGCTCCTGACACACCGGAGCCTGCGCATTCGGATTCCCCGGCATCGAGCACTCCACGTACGCCGCGCGCCGGAACGAACGTCCGAACATTTGCTTCTGACGCGTACAATGCGGACACCACGATGTCCCGTACATCACCGCGCCCTTTTCTTTGAGGCAGGACGCAAATGCATCCAAGGGGGCGGGCGCTCGAAACTGGTAATACACCACAGCACCTCCCAATAACATGATACCCGCCACGATTCCCACGCCGGTCCATGTTCGCATACGCCAAGATGTTATCCGAAGATTGATCGAAGTCGCGGATAGCGGCGACACAGGGGCAGTCGTGCGCACCACGCATCCAGTCCCATCATCCGTCCTGCACCCATGGCCGCGAGCACGAGGAGCGCCAATGCGTACACGATGTGCTCATCCACGAGGTAGCTGTGCGCGTTCGGATGGGGAAATTGCAATACAGGGAAATAATAGAGCAACATGAGCGCCGCGCCAAGAGGCGCAGCAACACGAACGCCCAACCCCACGAAGAGCGCGATGCCGATGAGCGTCAATCCCCATGCATTCAGCGCATTCACCCATTCGATGTTGCCCGGTTGCGCAAACCATTGATAGAACGCCGAAAAAGTGTGCGCATTACGCAAGTATCCTGCTGCGGTCCATGCCGGATCCAGTACTTTGGTTATCCCCGCATAGAGCAACATCCACCCCATTGCCACCCGAAGGAGTACCACCAACCATCGTGTGCTTCGCGGCATACACAATACCTCATGATGAAGAATGAATTCCGGCAACACCACTGCCTACCGCATCGCGTATGGAAGCAAATCCCTCACGATGCAATCGCTCAACGAGTCCCCGATGCAGTTGCCCGATGAGCGAAGGCCCCTGATAGATCATACCCGTGATGAGCTGCACCAGTGATGCACCGCACCGTATTTTCTCGTACGCATCATCCACCGTGAACACTCCGCCACATCCCACGATCACGAAACGATCGCGATATCGCGCATACGTCCGTGCAATGTGCGCATTCGCGCGCTGCGCCACTGGTTTCCCGCTGATCCCCCCGCGCTGCAAACGCGCCCGATCCGCAACGGCAATTCCTGGATACTGTGGATCCTTCGTCAGATTGCTGATAATGACTCCGGCAACTGCATGCCGATCCGCAACCGCCAACAGCGCGTCAAACTCCTCCGCAGTACTATCACACGGCAACTTCAGGAACACGGGCACCGCACTCCGCAGTGCATCTGTTTCCTGGAGCAACTCGTCGAGCGCATCGGAGTCGTCGGAGAATGGCGTACCGCCAAACGCGTTCGGGCAGCTCACATTGAGCGTGCAATACGATCCGACACCCTGGACGGCGCGCATACCCGCGACCATATCCGCGATTCCCGCGGCACGGGCCGCCGTACTCGGCGCATTCGTCTTCGCAACGCTCACGCCAATGGGGATGCACAGCGCTCGCCGTCGTAATCGCTCCGCGATGATCGCGGCGCCATCATTCGCGAGCCCGTAATATACCTGCAACGCGCCACTCTCCGGCAAACGCCAGAGCCGCGGTTTCGGATTCCCCGCACACGGCACCGCCGTCACCGAACCAATCTCCGCAAAACCAAATCCCACTGCCGGAAGGATCTCCAGGAGTCGCGCATTCTTATCGAATCCTGCCGCGAGACCAATCGGTGCCGGAAAGGTGATGCCCGCCAACTCCTGCGTCAGCGCAGGATGGTGGTATGCATATCCGTGGGCGACCATCTCCCGTAACCGAGGATGCGCACCAATCCACGCGCCAAACTGCAGTGCATGATCATGCACGGTTTCGGGGTCCCACCGAAAGAGCACTGGCTTCACTGCCCGCTCGTACCACCACTGCGTCGCACGAGCTACGGTGCGGATCATATCGCTTGGAGATAGGCGCGCATCGCCTGCGTGGGATCTGCATTTCGATGGCACACCCGCCACACGAGTTCCAATAACGGCAGCCGGAGACGCTGCGCGCGCGCCCACCGATGCGCCACCTGCGCCGCGGCGACACCCTCCACCGTCATGGTGCGCAGCACTGCAGGGATATCGCATTGCGTACCAGCACAGATGCGCGCACCGAACTGACGATTTCGCCCATGTGGAGAAAACCCCGTGGTCACGAGATCACCCAACCCCGCGAGACCATACACCGTAGCACGATGCGCCGAGACCCGATCCAGACAGGTGGCCATTTCCCGTAATGCCTGCGTGACGAGGAGTGCCTTCGTATTCATGGTAAAACCCAGCCCATCACCCATGCCCAATGCCACGGCATACACATTCTTGAGACATGCCGCCCAAGAAACCCCACGGAGATCCCGAGATTCCTCCACGTGAAATGCTGGCCGCCGGAATGCGCGTTGCCAAAATCGCGTCACCAGAGGAGTGCCGGCAACCACGACGGCGGTCGGGGTGCCGCGGGCGAATTCCATGGCCACCGCAGGACCCGCTAGTCCAGCCACGGTGCCGCGCCGACGACCCAATGCACCCGCGATACACTCCGACAACGGTTGCAGCGTATCCGCATCAATCCCCTTGGCCACACTCAACACCGGCATGCGCACCCCGCAGTGTGATGCAACGTCTGCAGCGACCCGTACAATCACCGAGGAAGGAACCGCAAAAATGACTCCGCGCGCACTGGCCATCGCTTGTGACAGGTCGCCCGTAGCCGTCACCTGCGGCGGCAGTACCATGCCGGGAAGGTACTTTTCCGTACGGTGCTGCGTCGTAATCTCCGCAACCACCTCCGGCTCAATCGACCACAGCACCACCTCGTACCGATTCGCGGCGAGCACCGTCGCGAGCGCAGTACCCATGTTTCCCGCACCCAAAATCGTAATGACACGCGCCATACAAAAAACAAAAAACAGACACTACTCGATCGGTCCACCCTTCGATACGCGGAGGACGCCTTCAAAATGCACGGTCGGATCCTGCGGATCGAACACCTCCAACAGACAATATCGGCCACGGGTGACCGGCGCCCCGTCGACCAACACATGCGTCACCTCAAGGATCCGGACGCTGGCGAACGGCCGCGTTACGTTACAGTTGCCGGTGGTCTTCCGAAGTGGGGTCTCGAGATCGAGACGGTAGATGCGATGCCCGGATTTCCAAAACTCGTGCACCGCGCCCACCGCGAGCGTCTCCGGAACGCACTCGGCCAGCTTCCGACGACCGGCATGATATTCCGCGATATCCCGCAATGCCATGCTCGCATTGAATTCCACGCATGCTCCCATAAAAATATTACTCGCGGTGCATTCGCAGAGCCGTGAACACTTCCGCGTCCGTCATGAGTTCAATCGGTGCCCAATCATCTGTGAGCTTTCGTGCGACATCATTGCGATGCACGACCGCCTGCTGTGCGAGATACGCATGCACGCTGGCGCGTGACGGTTCCGGCATCGCCACCGTCGGGAGTCGCTCCCACGCAATCGGCGCATCGCTTCCCGTCACGAGATAATTCCACGCCGTCCCCGCATGTCCTACCGTCACCCGCGGAAAAACATCGGCAACCGTCGCCAGAAGGATTTGCAGTAACGGAGAATCCGCGCGCGGCGCATTGATATTCATCGCAATAAACCCACGCGGCGTCAGACGGCGTTGAAGGAGCTGGAAGAACTCCCGCGTCACCAGGTGCGACGGAATCGTCAACTGATTCGTGTACGCATCCACCAGAATGAGGTCGTACTGCCGCTGGTTCCGTTCCAAAAACACACGGCTGTCCGTATGCGCAATCGGATACTCCGGAAAATGAGCAAACGTCGCGCGCGCCAGCGCGGTGACGGCGGGGTCAATCTCCACACCGGTAATCTCCACCGCGCCCTTCGGAAACCACTGCTGCATCGCTGCGCCGACCGTCCCACCTGCATTCCCGAGAATGAGTACTGATACGGGCTGCTCCGCGAATGCGCCCGGCAACGCAGCCGCGACCGCAAAATATCCTTGGAGCGCATCCCCGGAACGTACCGCGAGCGATTGCGTGCTCAACCCTTCATTGAACACGAGTGCACGACCAGGAGATCCGTACGCAATGCGCGGATGATCCACCACGCGAATGAATTGGTAAGGCGAATCCACCGCCGCAATCACCGTTCCTCCCCCCCACCATGCCGGAGGATGTTCCGGAAGCGCGATGAGCAACAAACCGACCACACCCACAGCCACGACCGAGACGCGCCGACGGACAAACTGTGCCGCGCCAAGCACCAACAACAACGTTGCCGCAGCGAGCACCGTGCGTCGCGTTCCCAGAGTGGGCAGAAGGACGAGTGTCGGGAGAAATGTGCCCACCAGACTACCAATCGTGGAAATGGCATACAGTTGCCCCGCGATTGCGCCAATGTCACTCCGTTCCCGCGCCGCTAGCTTGAGCACGAACGGACTCACCATACCCAGGAGCGCGATCGGCACCACGAACAGCAACACGATGACCAAGAGTGATCCGAAAAGCAACGCAGTAAATCCACTACCCAACCATGGCGTATCCCCGATCATGCCGCGCGCAATCAGGGGAGTGGCGAAACCCGGGAGGAGGAGCAAGGCACCCGCACTCATGATGATTCCGCCTAAACACCGCCGATCGGGACAACGTTCCGCCCATCGACCACCGATCCAGTACCCCACGCTCAACGCCACGAGAATGCTCCCAATAATATTCGTCCACACCACAATGGACGTTCCAAAATACGGCGCCAACGCACGCGCCGCTCCAATCTCCGCAATCATGACGGCAGCGCCGGTCAGGAAGGTGGTGATGCGGTAATTCCACATACGATCACACACTCTTCCCTGATCGAGCACCCGCCACCCAGGCGCCCCGCCCCCATGCGACAGCGATGACGAGGAGCACCATGCATCCATACTGTGCCGGCGTGAGTCCGAAATATCGTGTGTCCATCGCACGAAGAAAATCGAGGCCAAATCGACCCAATGCGTACATACCAATCACCACTGCCGTCACACGCCCGGGATGTGCATCTGCACGATCCACGAATAGCGCGGGAATAGCAATGACCGCCCAGAGCACCGCCTCCAGGAGTCCGAGGTCGAGTCGCGTGAATCCATCCGGAAACGGGAAGTAGCCCCACCCCGAGCCGATCGGACCCGGGTGCATCCGGGTGATATGACACCCCAAACGGCCAATGATAAATCCAAAGGGAAGCGCCCGAAATATGAGATCGCTGAAGCGGCGCAGTGAAATTCCGCTCCTCCGAACGAGCAGCGCCCCAACAATGGTGGCAATCAAAAATGCCCCAAACGAGGAGAGGCCGCCGTTCCAAATTTTCAATATTTCGATCGGAGCAGCCAGATAATAGGACGGTTCGTAGAACGTCACATGCCCCAATCGCGCACCCACAAACCCCGCGATGAGGATACCGATCGAAATATCTAGTACTCGCTCTGCCGGAATACCCACCCGAGGCGCTCGCCGTACGGCAATCGCCAAAGCCACCATCATGCCCGCCGCTACGAAAACACCCCACACGTGCACCGGAACCGGCCCGAGCCAAATCGTAGTTACCGATTCCATGGGCATATCCATTACCATTGACCGATCGTCGCTTCCCACTTCAGGAACAGCACCCGCGTCGCACGCACATCACGAATACAGTACCGCGCAATCCGTTCGTATTCCCCTGCGCGATAGATAGACGGGACATCTGCGCCGGAAATGTCCGTTTTCGGGCTAGGAATGCCGAGCGTCTTGCACCAAAAATCGAGCGAGAAGTTACGCACGGCGCCGTAATAGGTGAGCTGATCCGCTAGGTCTACATGAAACCCGGTCGAGTACCGCGGCGGCATGAGGTTACGCGCTGCCGGAATACCGTGCACCAACGACCGTAGGAGGAGCCACGGCGCATCGAATGCCCGGCCATTGAAGGTGATAATGCGGTCGGCGTCGGCACTAGCGGACCAGAATCGCTGGAGACACTCCGCTTCCGTCCCCGCAACGTAGTGCGTCCCATCCTCCGTAAACGGCGCAATGGTGCGACCGGGAGCCTGGTAATATACCGTTCCCTGCTCCGTCGCCACATCCACCATCCCAATCGCCACAATTTCTCCGGTCAATGGGAAAATATTCAACCGCTCTTTTACTTCCGCAATTTTCTCCGGCGTATTTGCCCGCTTGAGGAGATACTCCTGCGTTTCCACATCAAACGAATCAAATTCTGGGGCACTGGTTTCAATGTCAATGACGAGCTGGCGCATACCGAGATACTGGAGATACCGTTATACTCTCCTGGTAGCGTACCGCGCACCTGAATCTCCCTCAACTTCCATTGCGTCGTTCCCATGCCCCTTGGTACACTGACGAGTAGACGTATTTGTTTCCTCTATGGATCACGACACGCATTCCGATAGTCGCTCGGGTTGGGTAGATCACGTTCCGGTCCGCACCGCGTTTGGGGTGGGCATGGCATGTGGCGTCGGCACGATTGGCCTGCTCGGTTTCCTCATTCTCCTGCCGGGAGCGATTCGCGCACAATCCGGGAAGCCGGCGGACACCGGCACCGCTGCGGCGCCCACCGCGCCCACGGCACCGAGTGGGGCCGCACCAGATGCAGCGCCCAGTGGCCCCGTCAATATCACGGTAACCGATGATGACCACATCCGTGGGAATCCCAATGCAAAAGTAACGATTGTGGAATGGTCGGATTTTCAATGCCCCTTCTGCTCACGCTTCCACCCCACCGTCCGTCAGGCCATGAGCGAATATGGAGACAAGGTGCGATGGGTGTATCGGCATTTCCCACTGGAATCTATTCACCCGAATGCACGGCCCGCCGCAGAAGCATCGGAATGCGCGTCGGAGCAGGGCAAATTCTGGGAATACGCGGACAAACTCTTTGAGCAGCAGGATGCACTCGGGCCCGATCTCTACAAGCGGATCGCGAAAGACCTGAAGCTCAATGAGAAACAGTTCAACGACTGCGTCACTTCCCGAAAGTACCAGAAGAAGGTGGAGGGACAGGAGCAATCGGGACTCGCCATCGGCGTCCGCGGTACGCCCGCCAGTTACGTGAACGGCATGGAAGTGCCCGGCGCAGTCCCCTACGCACAATTGAAGAGCCTCATCGAGCAGGCGCTCAATCAATAGGCCCCTCCGCACCACCACCCCCAAGCATCATGCTTGGGGGTGGTTGCGCTTGACCGAATCATCGCCCTTTGGCATGATCGATTCGCACATTCTCAACCAACGAGGAAGGAAACACCGTGAACGCGAACTGGAAAAAGCCGGCAGTCTTCGTGATGCTCTGCAGCATCCTTCTTATTGCGGGGAGCGCCTGGTCGCTCCGGTCGTCCATCATCAGCAAAATCCACCATCACCTTGCCTCCGGCGACCCGAAACAGGCGATGGTAATAGCCAAAGAGCATTCCGTGCTCATATCCCAGGACGCGTTTCACAAACTCCTCGCTACCGCCATCCAAACCGAAACCTCGTCGCGCGCATGGATTGGGAATCATCTTGCCTTTGCGGTCACCGCAGACGCTGCACAGCTGCCCACCGCAACCATCTGTGGCATCGTGGAACGGGCACTCACGCGCTATGCGGATTCCCGATACACGGATCGATTCTCCATAGGAGTACTCGGAGGGGAAGCAAAAACAGCGGACGCACTCCTCCATACGATATCCTGGTGCCCAACGTCTCCATACCACGAGGCGATCGTGGCGCTGCGATGGCTCGATGGTCCGAGCTTCGACGAACAAGAATTCCGGGAACGACATCCGCCCACCGACGCACAAATACTGTCCATTCTCACCTGGGCCGAGTCGCACAATTTCCTGTATCCCGCGATCCATTTATCGCATCTCTACCAAAACCGCGTCCCTCCGGAAGTACTGCGCCGAATAGAAACGCGAGTCGCCGATTCCGAGCTCGCTTCCGCCATCGGCAACCATCAGAAGGAACGGATCATCGAGCTCGTCACCACACGGCCCATCTCCAGGACCGTTCCGGAAATATCAGAACTCACGAATCAGCAATTCGAACAACTGCTCCGTGACGGCAAGTTCCGAGAAGCGCTCAGTCTCGCGTACCGACCAAAAAGCGGACTTACGGCCGAGCATCGAACACGCGCTGCAACCGCATGGTATGACGAGCGGCTTGCGGAACACGATGCTCTCGGCGCGTACCGTGTGGCCGCCATGTACCATCTCAGCCCGGAGCACCGTCGCCGCGCAGCCGATGCCGCTTTCGCCGCTGCCGAAAAAAGCGGGAGATACACACTCGCCCGCCAGCTGCCCGACGGCACGTTCATGATCCTCCAGTAACATCGATCCCCAGGACGCACGTCCTGGGGATGATTCGTTACGCATTCGTGACTACGATGCTAGCGGCGGTCGCTCCCGATGCCAAGTCGTGGCTTCCTGATACGCCTCTCCCAGATCAAATAGCGTGGACTCGTCAAACCAACGACCGAGCAGCTGGAGACCTACGGGCAAGCGCTTGCCGCTCCGTTCCACAAACCCACAGGGGACGGACATACCCGGAATCCCGACGACGTTTGCGGAAACCGTAAACACATCGGAGAGGTACATCTGCAACGGATCGTCCGTTTTCGCACCGAACGACCACGCGGGAGTTGGCGCGGTGGGCGTTAGGAGCACATCCACGCTCGCAAATGCGCGCTCAAAATCCTGCTTGAGCAACGCACGCACCGCGAGTGCGCGTGTATAGTACTTATCCGCATATCCCTTCGAGAGCGCGTACGTGCCGAGCATGATCCGACGACGCGTCTCCGGACCGAATCCCTGGGTGCGTGTTTCCGTGTACACGCGCGGCAAGGCGGCGTGCGGCTCCGTGCGGGCGAGCGATGCGCCGTACCGAATCCCGTCAAAACGCGCGAGGTTCGCAGAGACCTCCGACGGCATGAGCACGTAATACACGGCAAGCCCATACTGCGTGTGCGGGAGCGAAACCTCTTCGATCGTGCACCCCAATCCCTCGATCACCCGAATCGCTTCGCGCACCGCCGCTTCCACATCCGGATCGATACCGGAAGCAAAATACTCCTTCGGAATGCCCACCCGAAGTCCGCGTACGGCCGGTGGCCGCTGGCCGGTGGTCCGCGGCTCCTGCGTGGTCGCATCCTTCGGATCGCTCCCGGCGATCGCCGCAAACACCAGCCGCGCATCGGCGACGGTCCGCGTAAATGGACCCACCACATCAAAACTCGACGCCATGGCAATAAGCCCGTACCGCGACACCGCGCCGTACGTCGGCTTGAGACCCACGACTCCACAGAGACTCGCCGGCTGACGCACCGATCCACCAGTGTCTGTACCGAGCGATGCCGCACACAAATCTGCTGCAACCGCCGCCGCAGAACCGCCGGAGGATCCGCCGGGAACTACGGCCACATCCCAAGGATTGCTCGTTTTCTGGTATGCCGAATTCTCGGTGGACGAACCCATCGCAAATTCATCACAATTCGTTTTCCCGAGGAGTACGGCGTCCTGCTGTTTGAGCTTCGCAACTACCGTGGCATCGTACGCCGCTACGTATGGTTCGAGCATTTTCGATGCCGCAGTTGCCGGATGTCCGGCCACAAGCAGCACATCTTTCACTGCCATCGGAATACCCGCGAGCGGCATGAGCTCCTCCCCGCACGCAATCATGGCATCCACACGACGTGCCGTCATCAGCGCATCCTCCTCCATGCGATGGAGGTACGCACCCACACGCGAATCGCGCGCCGCGATCCGATCAATGTAGGAACGGGTCAATTCTTCTGCCGAATAGGATCGCGCACGCAATCCTGCAGCAAGGTCAGTAACGGAAGTGTATTCCATACCCAGGAACGCGCCTCATCGGCAGCGCATACCGTTTTCTGAAACAATGCAATGCGCCACGCCACGAGCGGCCGTATCACGCATTCGGTCTCCGGTGTCGGGCTTTGCGAATTCAAGATCAAACGCGATTTCGAATCCCGGGCACGGCGCGCGCGCACATACCTGCCGATGCGCCATATCTCGATACGCGGTGTAGTGATAGGGCCGGCCACCCGGCTCGGGATTCTTGGGAACCTCCCCCATGTACGGATTACTGCAACCACCCGGCGCAAATCCCCTCGCATGCAAACAGGTCGTCGCCGCATCGCCGAGCATGGAAAATGATCCCGCCGGATACCCACCAAGGTCGGCGTAGTATATTTCCAGCGCTGTTTGCAGTTGTCGCATATCGGAGAGGCGCTTCGCATCCCGGGACTCCGGACGGGTAAGAGCGGACGATCGCGCCGCCGGACGCGCACTGCCCAAAAACAACGAAGCGGTCAACGCGAACGCCAGGAGGAGCGCATCGATCGAGAGAAAACCGGAGCGAGCACGAAACGTCATATGCGTTGCGTCGCGTGGCTACGATCCGAATACGCCACGCGCTTTGAGGAGATCGCCTTCTCGCATGGGAAATTGTGCGAGGATACGTTCCCGCTCCTCTGCTCCACATCCGTGCACCACATCTTCGCGGGTGACATTCTCCAAACCCGTCAGGTGCGCGACCGCATCCACACCGGTCACATCCACTTCCTGCAATTGATCAATATACGCGAGCACTGAAGACAGCTGGGCCGTGTAATGGTCCACCTCCGTATCGGTCAACGTCATCCGAGCAAGTTTCGCAAGATGAAGGACATCCGCACGAGTGAGTGCCATAGCATCACGGATATTTCTCGTACCCCAATCACCTTTCCATTCGATGGTCTGACCGCAGATCACCAGGGTCGCCATTGTGCTCTGCCAGCGTAACGCAGTTCCTCCACATCCGCCAGCATCATGCGGAGTGTTCGTATTATTCGCTTATTCGTACGAATAAGACCAAGGCACCCCGAGCGCATCTCCAGCCATAACCGCACAAACAAAACGAGACAAGAGACACCAAAACCACATCCCCCCCCCCCCGCGTTACCACCCTCACCGCTCCCGCTCGCCTGGGGGGCGGACCAATTGCAGAAACTCCTCCTCACCCAATATCGCAACACCGAGCGATTCCGCCTTCTGGAGCTTCGATCCGGGATCCGTGCCCACCACGACGTACGCCGTGTGCCTGGAAACGGATTCACTCACCTCGCCACCGTGACTCCGCACGAGTTCTTTTGCTTCCTCCCGGGTCAACGACGATAGCTCGCCGGTAAAAACGAACGTCTTCCCCACGAGTGCACGACTCACGATGCGTGCCTGCGGTGGCGCCGCAATACGCACGCCCACCGCATCGAGTCGTTCCAATATGCGACGATGCTCACGATCCGAAAACCATTGCACAATGCTCCCCGCGACCACCGGTCCAATTTCCGGGATATCTTCGAGCGACTCCGCAGTTTGTGTCCCCATGAATTCCAGGAGTTGGAGTGGCGTCGTACACCTTGCGCCATGCGCCTGCATCCATACGGCGAGGTCATGCGCGGTTTCCTCCCCGACCATGGGAATCCCCAGGGCAATCAAAAACCGAGACAATGTAATTTCCTTCCGCGCATGCGCGCGTTCCACAATATGCTGCGCCGACTTTTCTCCAAATCGATCCAATTGCGCGATATCTGCCTGCTGGAGCTCGAAGAGCGATGCCGGATCCGAGAGGAGTCCCTCTGCAAAAAACCGATCCACGGTCTTCTCGCCGATTCCTTCGATATCGAACGCCGCTTTCCGTACAAAATGAAGCATCCGCTCTCGCTGTTGTGCGTAACATCGCTTATTCGTGCATACCAGCGCGGCACCGGATGCGCCTTTCGTGCCCACGACGCGACGCTCGACCGCACTCGCGCAGACCGGACATCGCGTGGGCATACGAAATGCCCGCTCCTTCCCCGTCCGCAGACGCTCGAGCACGCGCACGACCTCGGGGATCACATCGCCCGCACGCCGCACGATGACCGTGTCCCCGATGCGCACATCCAATCGACGAATCTGATCTTCATTGTGCAGCGTGGCATGCGTGACCATCACCCCCGCCACATTGACCGGACGCAATAGGGCAACCGGGGTGAGCGCGCCCGTTCGCCCCACCTGCACCTGAATCGATTCGACGACGGTCGTCGCCTCCTCTGCGGGCCACTTGAATGCCACGGCACCACGCGGCGCCTTTCCAATAACGCCCAGCCGATGAAAGAGCGCAGTATCATCCACATTCACCACGACGCCGTCCGTTAAATATGGCAACTGCGGTCGCTGCTCCCCCAGCGCCGCGTGCCACGCGAGTACCGCATCGATGCCCGCGCAGGCGCGATTCAGGGGATTCGTCGGAAATCCGAGGAGCTTCGCCAGCGCATGCGCCTGCTCATGTCGCGCGCACCGTTCCGGCTGCTCGAGGAGCACATCGTATGCAAAAAAGGAGAGCTTCCGCAGTGCGGTCATCCGCGCATCGAGCTGCCGAATGGAACCCGCCGCTGCATTCCGTGGATTCGCAAACACGCGCTCACCCGTCTGCGCGGCACGTTGATTCCATTCCTCGAGCACCCGTTTCGCCATGAAGACTTCACCACGAATCTCGATCGCTCCCCGATGTGCATCCGCAACAAGCGATTCCCATTCCGCGACGATGGCCGATTCCGTGCGCAGCTCACGGGCATGTCGACGAATGGCATCGACCGTCGCCAGACGCAGGGGGATGGCATCGATCGTCCGGATGTTCTCCGTGACGTCCTCACCGACCCGTCCATCTCCGCGTGTGGACGCACGCACGAGCGTTCCGTGCTCATATTCGAGAGAAATCGCCAGACCATCCATCTTGACCTCGGCATAGGTGGGGAGCGGTTCGGGCAATACAAACCCGTGCTGCCGCGCGTAATTGCGCATGCGCTCCACCCACGCCCGAAACTCCGCTTCCGTGAACACGTCATTCAGAGAAATCATCGGCACGCGGTGCGTCACCTGCCGAAACTCCGGTCGCGGTGCTCCTGCCACACGCTGCGTGGGGGAATCGGGAGTCACGAGATCCGGATATCGCTCCTCCCACTGTGCGAGCTCATGCTTCAGCGAGTCGAGCGCGGCATCAGAAATCTCCGCGTGATCGAGCACGTGATACAAATAGCGGAGCCGATCAATTTCCTGTCGCAATGCAGCGATGCGTTCCATTGCTTCCCGTTTCGTCATACGTACATCCGTAGGCTACGATCGCAAACCACTGCCGCACTCCGTGCTATTGCGGACAACGCACCTCGTCGCCCTTCACAAGATCACATTCCGAGAACACCACGTAATCGAATATCGGAGCGAGCGGAAACCGTGCAGGAAATGATACCTGGAGCGCTGATTGCGCATTGCCGCGACGACCCACGCTCCTCGCCTGGACGCGCGCAGGAAAAGACACCAATTGCTGACCGTCACGGTCCGACGTCGCACGAATACGCACCGTACCCAAACTACCCGCAATGGCGCGGATGCGCACCCGATAGGCCACCGCAGCGCCGCCAATGGGATGCGCGAGGAGGTCAACCCGACGCTCGCTCTCTAATTCAGATGGCCCAAACAACGCACGTCCCATCGAAGGGGCCCAGGCACCCGATGCGAGCCACGGTACCCAGGTCACCTCGAGCCATGCACTCGGATCCGGTCGTTGCACGTAGAGGCGTAGCGCCTGAATACCTACCGCCTGATCGAGTGCACCGGAGGGGTCGAACAAATCCAACTGCTCGACCGCATCACGAGGTACCGTCACCAGTAATTCTTCAACCGTTGCACGACCCGTCCGCTGCCATACCGCTCCGCGATCCAGCGCGCGCTCCGCGGTAATGCTGGTCAGATTGCTTGCTTTCCGCACCTGATACAGGAGATCCTCGACGCCCGATTCCGCAGCATACGACGCGAGCACCCGATCATCCATGAGCCGGATCGTCCGGAGTCGGGTGACGACAATCGCACCCATCACCACGCTTGTTGCCACAAGACCCCCGAGAATCAGCAGCGCTAAGAGGAGCGTGGATCCTACGGGAGATGCACCCCGCAACGCCCGTTCGCGGCGTCGCAGGAAACAACCCCGATACATTCGCCATGGGATGCTTCGTTGCATACTACCGCTGATACACGCGCGAGGTAAACGTTGTTTGCCCTTCAACGTGCACCCGCTCTGCTGCATGACCCGTTGGCGCAGAGAGCCGGAGATGCATCGTCACCCGCGGCTGCACGTGCGACCGGTACCGCCGTAGCGCCGAGTCCCAAGCGAAGGGATCGTCCGTTGGCCGTACGAGCACATCGAACGCGTCCGCAGTAACCCCCGCACTCGTGAGCGGTGCCCACACCAATGTTCCCGCCGCATTCAATCGACCAATCTGCACGCACGCCGCAACCGACTCCGGACACTCGGTCACGGAACGACGAAATACCAGCATACTGCCATCGGAAGAACGAATCGCAACCTCCTCGGCAGTGGGCGCGCGCTCGTATGCAATGGTGCCCTCCCGAAGCGCGCCTGCAATCATTTCAAATATGAGGCGCGCGTCACTCTGCACTGCACTCGCGATCGCGACCCGCGCCTGCTGCCGCATGGCCATCACAAAAAGATCCATGGTGAACCCCATGGTCGCAGCAAATACCCCAATCGCCACCACGAGCTCCATGAGCGTAAATCCCTTAGGGGCGGAGACACGGTAAACCGGGGACACCAGAGAACGGAGGCGCAAAAAATACGAGGAACGAGAAACTCGCGCCGCACACAGACGACGCGTGAACCACTTCTGATACCATCGTGTGCACGCAGAGAGCTTTTGCATGGAATTGCTCATGTTGCTTCCACCCCTCAATGCGTAATCCACCGAACTCCTCATCTCCAATTATAGAGATCCTCCTCGGCAACGGCCTCCTCGAGTCGCCCGCGATGCTCCCAATGAACGACGGATTGCACACGAACGCCCACCTTGGGACCCGGAACATCCTGGGCACCATCACAGGGAACTCCGGATCGCACGATAGATCCGTCCGCACAAATCGGATATAACGCGATGAGGCGACGGTACGGCGACCACTCCACCGCTTCCGATGTCACGCCCTGCGTCCAAAATGGCGAAGCCCCCTCCACGCGCCGCACGAGTCGTGCCGCAGGTTGCGTAAAGTCCTCATGCACGTACTCGAAACGCCATACCTGCGTTTCTGTATCCAATACCGCGACGGCGATGTACTGCTGATCCCCACTGCCCGTCATCCCCTGATCCCAAGACACACTTCCCGCGAGCCAATTGGCATCGCGAATCGCGCGAGCGATTTCCACCCCCTCACGCGCCGCCTGCACCGCACCGAATCGCAATGCCGCTGCGTCGCTGCCCCGTACGTTTGCCATGACTAAGGTCAATGCAGCAAAAAGGCCCGTCATGATAATGCCAATAGCGATCGTCGTCTCCAAAAGGCCCTGTCCGGACGGTGATGGGGGGAGGCGCTCCATAGTGACTCATGGCACCCGGAACGTTACCGAACGTCCGGAAATGGCATTCACGACCGCCGCCCAGCGCTCTGCGAGTGCACGATGTGCAAATTCCACGCGCAGCTCAGATGCCTCTGGGACAATGACACCGAAACCACCCGGCACCGCAAACGCCATGTCTACTTGCGCTGCCGGGAGCACTCGTTGAATACGCACCTGATCCGGCAATCGCCGGATCCCATCCGCCAATTCCTCGCCCGCGTCATACATTCGATTCGCCGTACATTCCCCGGATCCGCTCGATACGCACTGAATGAGATCCGCGAAGAGCACATAACGATCGGCGACGCCCTCCTGCACATGTACGCCATACGCAACGGCGCCGGAACGTTCCGCGGAACCCGCAAGCGCCGCTGCCTGCATGCGTTCCACGTCCGCCGCAAACTGCAGTGCCGCGAAACGCGCCGCATCACGATACTGCGAACGCCGAAAATTGACGAGCACCACCCCTGCCAGCACCGCAAAAATACCCATGGCGACTAATAACTCGACCAGGGAAAATCCGAATCGATGGCGCCGGACAATGCACTCACGAGAAGTCATACCATTCCAATATGGAGGTGCCCACCATGGCCGCCACCACCGCACCGAGGAACAAAAATGGTACAAATGGAAGACGCGATTTCCGCTGTGCTAGACCAGTAGCTAAGAGCACCCCCCCGATCAAACCACCCACGATATACGCTGCACCCAACGCAACAGCGAGCAGTGATCCGGGGAAGAGCGCACCCAAAAGCGCACCAACTCGAATATCGCCGTCTCCCACCCATGCGCCGCGGGAGAGCCGATGCTGGATCCAAAACCATCCCGCTCCTACCCCACCGAACAGCAGCACCTGCCCCAGGTGCATTACCCAGCCATCCGACATCTGCCACGCTGTACCCATGCGAACGAGCACGATACCCACCAACACAGGAATACTGATGACGTCGGGCACAACACCGCGCTCCAAATCAATACATGCCAGGATCAACAGCACGAGCAGGCCAAAGGCGAGCACCACCGTTTCCTGCCAAGGCCTTGCACCCGCTCCCCATGTCACACCCACCAACAACGCCGCACATCCTAGCTCCACGAGGGTATTACGAACAGCAAACCCGCCTCCGCATCGCGGGCAATGATGCCGAAGCATCATCGCACTAATCACCGGAAGCAGCTCCCACCATCGGAGCGTACGACGGCACCGGTCGCACTGGGAGCGACCGCGCAGGGACCCCCGCATCGGCAGACGATCGATGCAGACGTTGGCAAAACTCCCGAGTATTGCTCCTCCGATTGCGGCGAATACCATCGAAATGGTTGCGGTCATGCAATTTCAGTATACCGCAGAACGACATACACACTGCGCAGGCGCGCAGTGTGTATGCGGATTTCGCGGAAGCGCCGATCCTAATCGCAGCCAAAGGCACTCGGGCTGACCGTGCAATCGACGTTCGCGCCCGTATCCGAGCCATCTGAAAAGTCACCAAATTTCCCTTCGAGGTCGAAAGTAATCGAGTAAGCGGTGCACGGAGTTCCGGTACACGTGTACAAATATGTGGTGCTCGGCATATTCGTGACGCGAATCAGCGACGCCGTTCCACAGTTGGCCGATGTAACGAAACCACTATCCGTGAGACAGGCGTTCGTTCCATCCGCCTTTCCTATCTCGATCGCAGTGGCTGCAGTTGGATACGAACCACTCGTCGTCGCATAGATCTCGAGCGCGCTCTGGAGGGACTTCATGTCCGAAACGCGCTTCGCGTCTCGCGCCTGCCGGCGTGCAGAGGAGAGCGCAACGACAGCGAGCGTGGAGAGGAGACCGATAATACCGATCACGACGAGGAGCTCAATGAGCGTAAACCCGCGTCGCTCTCGGAGAGCGGAGTGTCGCATAGGACATCGAGTTAAGATCCGAACAATGAAGGATTATCCACAAGGTAGTGTAGCAGGAAAAACCGACACAGGCGCAGACATACGCAATCCACAGGCACGCGAACATCATCATGGCACCTATCCGCCCGACGCGAGATTATACATGGGCAGCAAAATCGCAGAGACCATCACGCCGACGGCGAGACCCAACAGAATCATCACGAATGGTTCAATGACGGTCACTAAATTCCGAACACGTTGATCAACGATGCGCTCGAAATGCTGCGAGATGCGTCCCAGCACCTCCGAAAGCTGACCAGTTTCCTCCCCAACGGTGAGCAGTTGCGTTGCCATGGACGGCATGAG
Organism: Candidatus Uhrbacteria bacterium; assembly: GCA_016188355.1. GTDB lineage: Bacteria > Patescibacteriota > Patescibacteriia > JACPHY01 > JACPHY01 > JACPHY01. The sequence goes on along the minus strand of JACPHY010000001.1, from coordinate 106,085 downwards.
GGACGATGTCCGTAGCACGGTGGTAATCGCATTCCCATCACGCACCTCACGAATCGTTTGCCCGATGAGCGCCTGATACGCCGCGTTATCCAGAATGCCCCCAATGACTTCGAGTGCCGGAATCACATCGACGCCGCCGCGAAGGAGCATCTCAAAAGAACGCGAAAACCGCACTGTCGCAACTTCACGCGTAATGGAGCCAAAAATCGGAACCTTGAGCTTGAGAAAATCCCAAAATTTCCGAAATGCTGGTTTCCGAAGAGCAACACGGAACGCGATCACCCCCGCAAGCCCTGCGAGGAGCATGAGCCACCACCATGCGCTGAAAAATCCGCTCACCGCAATGAGCGCGCGCGTCGTCCACGGGAGCTGCACGCCCGCCTCCTGGAGCACGCCCGTGAGCTTCGGCACCACGAAGGTCATCATGATGAACGCAACCAAACCCAATCCACCCATGATGAACGCGGGATAGATCATGGCGCCATGCACCCGTGATCGAAGCTCCGCATCGTGCTCGGATTGATCGGCAAGGTAACTGAGCACCTCCTCAATCCGGCCGGATGTCTCTCCCGCGCGCACGAGATACACCGCGAACGATCCGAAGGTGTGTGGATGCGCACCCAGCGCATCGGAGAGCCGACGTCCGGATTCCACATCGCGCACCAAATCGAGGAGGACTGCACGAAGCGGCGTGCTCTTCGTTTGATGCACGAGCGATCGAAGTGCGGTCACGATCGGTAGCTTCGCGCCCACCATGACCGAGAACTGACGCAGGAACACCACCACATCCTTCGTCCGTGGATGCTGGAATTGCCGCACGATGCGCTCGAGGCGCATCAAGGATTGCGAGGTTGCACGGAGCTGGACCGAAACATACCCCCGATCGCCGAGCACCGCTTCCGCATCGGCACGATCCGTGGCCTCGAGCGTGCCACGGAACACGGTCCCCTCTTTCGTTCGCGCGGTGTAAGAGAATCGAGGCACACGAGAAGAGCGAACGGCGTTATATCTACACCTCCGGAACGCACGTTCTGCGATGCTTAATCATGGGTAATGCGCAGCACTTCTTCGTACGTGGTCACTCCTGCCAATGCTTTGAGGAGTGCGTTTTGGAAGATCGTCAGCATGCCGAGCTCACGGATGCGCGCGCGCACCTGATCGATGGGAAATCCGGAAATGATGAGCTGCTCGAAGGATTGATCAAATTCCAGCAGCTCCGCCACCACCGTGCGCCCGCGGTATCCCTTTCCTCCACATTTTACACATCCCCGCCCCTTGAAGAGCGAAATGCCATTCGCGATGACGGCTTCCGGAATGGTCTTCGGCGGAAAATCCGCCAACGCTCGTTCAATGGCCGCACGCACATCTGGGGCAACCGCCATGGGCTCACGACAATCGGGACACACCTTTCTCGCCAATCGCTGCGCCTCTGCCATGACGAGCGTTGAGGAGATGAGGAACGGCTCGATTTTCATGTCGATGAGCCGCGGTACCACGCCGAGCACATCGCGCGTATGCAGCGTCGAAAAAAGCAGGTGCCCGGTCAAACCCGCATGAATCGCCAATTCACCCGTTTCCGTATCACGAATTTCTCCTACCATGATCACGTTCGGATCCTGCCGAAGGAGCGCACGCAACCCGGCCGCAAACGTGAACCCGATCTCTGGGCGCACCTGTGCCTGGTTCACCCCGCGCACAAAATACTCCACCGGATCTTCCAGAGTAGAGATGTTCACCCCCTCGCCGTTCAACAAGTTGAGCACGGTGTACAGCGTGGTCGATTTTCCGGATCCCGTCGGTCCGGTGAGGAGAACCATGCCGTGCGGTCGATGCACGGATCGCTCTACCGTCGCAATCTGCTCTTCGGTAAACCCGAGATCGGTAAGTGTGAGCATTTTCGCGGACGTTTCGAGAATACGCATCACGACCTTCTCATTTTCTAGGAGCGGCAACGTCGAAATACGGAGATCCACCGGACGCCCGCCTTCATCCAAATGAATGCGGCCATCCTGTGGAATGCGGGTTTCGTCCAACTTTAAACGCGCGAGCACCTTCACGCGTGCCACGAGCGCCGGATGCAGCGTCCCGGGCAACGTGAGCGACGTCCGGAGCACCCCATCAACGCGATACCGAACCCGCGATTCCTTACCGTGCGGTTCGATGTGAATATCGGATGCATGTGCCTCAACGGCGTGCCGAATGATCGTGGAAACAATTTTAGAAACCGGCGCCTTTTCAATCGACGCGGTGAGCTCCTCCTCCTCGGAAGAAGCCGTGGCCGTGGGAGCGGAAAATTTCTCCGTCGCCGCACTGATTGCCGCGTCCGTTTCCTGCTTCTCCTCTTCGTATTTCCGAAGCGCTGCATGATAACTTCCGGACGAAATGATCGCGTAGCGGACGCTCAACTGCTGCTCGCGCGCAAAAAATTCCAGCGCCTCCACCGTGCGCTGATCCGTCGGCTCCACCAACCCCACCGTCAATCGATTGCCCTCCCGTTCAAACGCGATCGCCTGATACCGCTCCGCGAGATGACGCGGGAGCACCCGCAGCACCGTCAATGGAATATCGCGCCCCACCAACGAAATAACCGGGAGGCCCAACAACTTGCCCTGAATCCGCACGAGATCATCTTCCGAGAGCAATTTCTGCTCGATGAGTATTTTGCCAATATCCTCGCCACGCGCATCTGCTGCGGCAAGATCTGCGGCGATCGCGGCGGTCACCTGGTGCTCGCGCTCCAGATACGGAATGAGTTGGGAGATACGCATACGGACGCAAACCAAGCCACGCATCAGTCCGTCGAGCCCGCGGGACGTTCCTCCGGAACTGCGAATGGCGTGCTGTTCCCGAATTGTGTGGGCAGTACGGACGGCGCAAGGGCCACAAAGGAACCCAGCGCATTCGCCGCATCTTGAATCGCCTGCACGGATACCGCCATGGTACGCCCAGAGACACTAGGCGTCACCGGAGTTCCTCGAAACCATTCCCATGTCACCACGCTCGCGCCAGCGACGAGCGCTACGCCCGTTGCACCCACAATTCGCCACATGAACATGCGTGGGAGTGCCATAGGAGGTAACCACTATCGTACCAAATACGCGCGCGCACGAATGGTCGCCGTGAGCGCCTTCGGCGAGAACTGAACGGACAGCACATCGAGCACACGATGACTCTTCTCCAGCAAGTAGACGAAAGTCTTCAAGCTCTCATATTCCACTCGCCGCAAACTTATTCCTACCATCACTGTGTCATTCCCCGCTAATTCCGGCATTGTTGCTGGCGCAGGTTCCCGACTCACCTCTACGCCACCCACCACGACGCGAGACCGTTGCGCCGCACTCTCCATCACCGTCATCAGTCCAGGGACATCATCTATCCCTGGGATTGCCGCGTCTACCACCGCACGCGCATCGGCGAGCGATCCACCCACTTCCGATAATTGACGCACCTCACGCACACCACGCTCCAGTGCATCTGCTTCCGCACGAAGCGCATGCCGCGCACGAAGATCGCGGAGGGTGACGAATTGCGGCCGGAGGAGCAATCCATATCCCACTCCCAACACCGTTAAAACCAATATCGGGATCAGCATTCCTAAACGATCGCCCATGGGCGGTCGTTCCGTGGTCGTCACTTCCGATGTGTGCAACGACGTATCCATACTCATTCTCCTATCCGCCGATCTCCCGTCGGACGCACGTCCTGCGGCGCAGACGTCAAACGGAATAACTCGGGATCCAGCCGCAAACGCAGATCAAACTTCACTCCCCGAACCACGCCAAGATCATCCACATCACTCAGGACACCGGATGCCGTCGTCTCCGTAACCTTTGGCGTCGCCTTCCATGCCACCATCTGTTCTGCGGCCGCCCGGATACTCGGTGCGACCGTCGGCATGCTCACCGTGCCATTCACGTCCGCCGTAAGTCCTTCATATCGGACACCCGGAAGCGTCCTCGATTCAATGAGCGCAAACACCGGCCCCCAACGTCGATGCGATGGGAGTAATTTCGTGACCGCCGTCGCACGACGCGCCGTCGCACGGAGCGGTTCAAGTGCGCGCTCGGATTCAGCCAACTGCTTCCGAAGGCCATCCCGCCGGGTCTCCAATGCGCCGACCACCTCCCACTCGCGCGCAATGAGCCGCGATAGCGTGAACCAAGTGCCGCCAATCAACAAAACCGCAAGGGCAGTCGCAATTCCACCCACCCACATCGGCCACCACGGCGGCGCAGTCGCAGTAGCACGAAGTTCCTCCGGAATGAGCGTGATACCACCCCCTTCTCCCCGCATAGTGGATGCCGCAGGAATGTGCAGGTCGGTATTGATGCCGACTTCCGTCGGCTGGGGCGTAGACGACGATACCGCAGGCGGTGATACCGAATGCGGTACTACCGCCGGTTCCGCAGTGGATTCCGCAATGGGAGGATCAGCTATCGGTGTTGCCGCGACCTTCTTATCCGATCGTGCGGGAATATAAAACGCATCCTTGTCGCCCGCCGAAGCGGTAGCTGCTCGTTTCGGTGTACGACGCACCTCTTCTGGAATGAAGGACGGAGTACGTGACATACGCGTCATGCGGTATCCAGAAAGACCATCAATGGATCTCCCGCATCGCAAGACCCACCGACACCGCAAATCGCGGACCAATCGCATCCAGCGTGGGGCGGAGATCCACCGGATAAATCACGCGTGCCCAAGGATCCCCCACAAACACCCGGAGATCAAGCGCTTGCGCAAAAATCTCCGTGATGCCCGGGAGCAGCGCGCTTCCCCCCGCAAGGATGATTTTTTCCACCACCCGACCTCGAGCGCTCTCCTGGGAAAGGTAGAGATTCATGCCGTACCGCACCTCCTGCACCACCGGGGCAACGGCATTCGCGAGGATGGCGGGAAGCGCCGCCGCCGCGGGATTTCCGATAGCCGCTACCGCGAGATCGAGCTTGACCTGCTCCGCATCATCCGCGCTCGTTCCGAGCGCATTCGCGATAGCTGCCGTGATGTGGTTCCCGCCCACATCCACTCCTCGACTCAGCACCGGCACCCCATCATCCACCACCACCATGGAGGTTCGTGCAGCGCCAATATCCAAAATTAATACTACGGAGGGATCATCACCCACGAGAGATCGAATCAATGCGAATGCCTCGGTCTCGAGACTCACGAGCTCCAATTTCGCTTGCTTGAATACGGTCAGGTATTGTCCGACGAGCGATTTCGCGGCACCAGTGAGCAGGACGCGGATAGTACTCGCACCGTCTTTCTTCGTCAGCTCGGACTCCGGCGTGAGCAACTTCCAATCCAAAATCATGTCCTCGATCGGTAGTGGCACGATCTTCTTTGCCTCCCAAGCAACCGCTGCGGGCAGCTCTTTTTTACCCATGCGCGGCAGCGAAATGATCGAACTGAATACTGCCGCAATCGGGAGACTTGCCACCGCTCGGGTCGCCTCCCCATGTGCACGCGCGTGAATCTCCCGGAGAATGGCGGACGTCTCCCCCAAATCTCCGCTCAAATTAGATGCGGGATTCTCCGTGGCCGTCACCACATCCGCAAAACCGTACGTCGATAATCGCGCGCGGTGTTTATCACTGCGCAGCTCCACCACCTTGATGCCCCCTGCGCCAATATCGACCCCAAGATAGTTCTCCGGTTTTCGTGAAAAAAAACCCATACAGAAGCCTCACTCGATTTGTGGCGGATCATTATCCACATCCATCGTACCATGGACGGACAAAATTCCCTCGCACGAACAAGCACCGCCTCACGGATTTGGTGCGACCACACGTACCTGCGGCAACGAACGCGCGAGGTCACCGAATCCCGGTGGCGGATTTGCGAGCACACGGCCATCTGCAGTCACCTGTTCAGCGGGCTGTCCACCGCGTGATCGCAGTCGCTCGAAAAGCAATCGCCGAGCAATCAGCACACCCCGAACCGCAAGCGGCACATCGGTCGCTGCGCGACCGGTAGATCCCGTACGTATCTCTCCTTCCGCATAAAATGCGCCCACCAATTGGGAGACGGGGGGATCGATAATGATGTCGCCGCCACGACCATTCGCATCGCGCAGCACCAACCAACCCGGAGATGCAAGATGGCGGATGTTGGTGGGTGCACGATCGGCAACAGGGTAGGAGATATTCCCATGCACGCGGAGATTTCCGCCGCGGATGATCACGGTTCCCGCGCCACTCTGATCCCCCACCGCATTCTGCATCACCAGCCCCTGATCACCGATTTCCACATCCCGACCTTCGACGAGATACACCGCTCCTCGCAGTGTCACCGTACCAGTCCACGGCGATAGCTGCTGTCCCGAATGCGTCACCGGCAACTCCTGTGGGGCGCCATACCGACCAGATCGAATGCCGTCCACATCCAAACGCGCGAGCGTACCCACATAATCGGGATGCTTCGGCAATGCAAGTTGCCCGTAGGACGATTGTGACGCTGCGCCACACCCCTCCGCGCTCAAAAAATTCACGATCGTACCACCGGAAAGCACACAGTAGGTCGCATTGTACTGCCCCGCGGGCGGCGGCGGCGTCCGTACGCTCCCCACTCGACCCGCGCTGTATACCGTTCCGAATTGCGTCTGCACCCACGGAAGGTACAGCTGACCACAACGACTGCTCTCGCGCGTACAGTTCCGATCATCCACACAGAGCCGCTCCTCTCCATTGGTGCACTTCCCGACGATTTTCCGACATTCTGCACCTGCGCCCACCATAGACGCGCACCACCCATCACTCAAACAAGGAATCGTATTTCCGTTCGCATCGTTCCGATCGCAAAGTCCAATATCGGCATCACAGGAAGATCCCTCGCCAGCACACGCGGATCCCAACGTGCACTGACTCGCTTCCTGCTGGGTACACATACCCCGGTCAAATACGCACGCCACCCCCGCGGGACACTGCGCATCATCCACGCACCCCGTTCCAGTCCCGGAACAGAACCCCACCGCAGACAGCGGAACGCCACCACCCGACGCGCCTCCGCCACGAGCGTCGATGTCGCGCGTGCATAGCGCGCCCGGCGGACAGCAGGAATCTCGTCCACCACCTGTGCATTCCGCGTTGTTCCCACACGTGTTTCCGTCGGCCACGCAACGCCCGCACGCAATCCCCGGTAAACAGCAGATGGTTCCCGCATTACAGGTTGCGCTCAAACCACATTCCGCTCCCGCACCACCACACCTGCCGCAGGGCGCACCACCCAAACAGCACAACTCGCCCGGCAATTCACACTCGAAATTCGTGCGGCACGCACGTCCCGTTTCCGAGCATCGCGGTTCTGGATGCCATGTGGTCGATACTCCACCGTACGATGGCCGCCACGCAATCCATCCAATCGCTGGCAACTCCGTTCCTGTGGTCGAACGCGCTCCATTCCACGCGTGACCAGAGAACTGTCCCATAGCGACATCGAGCGTCGTCCGATAGGCCACCGTCCCACAGGTGCGCGTATTTTCACAAGAAAACGAAATCCACCCGGAATCCCCGGAGGACAATATCTTTGCCCACCCCACCACCTCACCGGTCAGCGCATTCGCACGAGCGCGCCATCCTCCCGCCGGCACCGCTCCTGCGGTCCCCGTACACGAAGCACCCACACAAATCCATCCCAAGGTCCGCGACCACGCATGTCCCGTGAGATACCCGGTATCCGACACATGGACGCCATACGAGTATCCGGCACCACAGGGAGGGTCGCTCGCCTGCTGTGCGTTGAGTGTCGTGCAGTTCGTGGAGTTCATGGAAATCCATCCCGCCGCCGCACTCCACGCCCATCCCGTTGCATTCTCTTGGGCTCCCGCAAATACAAAACGCGGCAGGAGCACCGCCACTGCCGTCATCATGCACGCGCCCACGACCACCCGAACCCGTAGCCGCATAACGGTTTTCTCCAATGTACCACGAATCTCGAAGGGCTTCGGGGGAAAACCATCACCGCGTCGCCACACCCGTCAGTGCAACACATCACCGGAAGCGTCCTGCGCATCCGTCGACCGTTCTCGCACGACACCCCGTTGATCAATGGCAAGATTCACCATACGATCTGCCGCGCGATTCTGCTCTCGACGAATATGCCGAAAGGTGCAGGATCGAAACGATTGTGCCAAATTCCACACCGCAAGAAACAGGGGCGCAAGCCCCGCATTTTTGACCCGATATTGCCGATTGAGCTGTTTCACGAGCAGCTCCGAATCCGCCAGCGCTTCCACGTCGGTCGCCCCCAATTCTCGCGCACGGGTGAGCGCAGCGACCATTGCCCGATACTCGGCCTGATTATTCGTCATTTCCCCGAGGTACTCCCCCACCGCTTCAATCGTGCGCCCAGCGGCATCACGGATCACGAATCCCAATGCCGCAGGTCCGGGATTACCGCGCGCCCCACCATCCGTCGACACCTGAAGTTTCATAGGAGACCTCTACAAAAATCGCTTTCGCGCCAGGGACGTGATGTGCGAGCGAGCTGCGCGACGCAGACCCGAGCGATATCCAGCGGATCTCGTGAGCGGTCGAGGAACGCAGCGCAGCCGAACAGCGCGTTCCTGGCGCGAATCTGGATTTTTGCAGAGGTCTCATATATGTTCTGCCGTGACTCGCATGTCCACGGCGCGTACCTGTACCTCACGCTGGCCATTCCATTCGCGCGGCTCCACTTCAGCCACAAGATCCACAACCATGCCCGGAACGAGATGCGGGAAACGATCCATATACGAGAATACCACTACCGATCGCACCATGCCGGACCGTACCTCGCGCATACCGAGGCGCGCATGCCGCCCGGAAGCACCCATCGCCCGAACCGCCTCGATGCGCACCGCACGAAAACAAAAGAGCGGTGCCGGGTGGCCAACGCCAAACGGCCCGAGCTGCGCTAATTGCTCCGCAAACTCCCACGAAAGCGCAGCAAACTCGAGCACGAGATCTACCCGCAGCGTCGGCACCAACTGCTCTTCCGTACAATGCAGTTGTGCATATGCATCCACACGTTCCGTGAATACCGCGATGTCCGCTGCGCTCTTGACCGTGAATCCGCATGCTTGCGGATGGCCACCAAACGCCGCCAGCGTATCGGACGCCGCTCGCAGCGCTTCCACAATATCAAATCCCTCCACGCTCCGACCGGATCCCACAATCTTCTCCCCCGCTGTGGTGAGCGCAAACGCAGGACACGCGTACTGTTCCCGCAAACGCGTCGCCACCAGGCCCACAATACCGGGAGACCACTCCGCACCCACCGCCACCACCGATCGACGCGCGCCGCGATCACCGACCTGCGCAATGGCTTCCCGCGCCGCATCTTCCACCAGCCGTTGGCGCTCCGTATTCCACGTCTCCAACTGCTCCGCCAACACACGCGCATGCGGTGCCTCCGTCGCGCGCAACAGCTCCCACGCGGTACGCGCATGGGCGAGACGTCCCGCCGCATTCATGCGCGGTGCGATCTGGAAGCCAATGGTCGTTGGCGTGATGCGCTCCGGCGTGATGCGCGCGAGATCGTAGAGCGCGCGCAGACCGGGACGCCGCGTTTTCTCGAGCACGGTCAGTCCATATCGCACGAGTACTCGATTTTCACCCATCAGCACTCCGAGATCCGCCACCGTAGCAATCGCGACGCAATCGAGCAGCCATTTTTCAAACCCGCGCGGCAGACGAGGCGCAGCCGATGCGCGGTCGCGCTGGACGAGCGCCACGCAGAGCTTAAATGCGACACCGCCGCCGGTGAGATGGGGGAATGGATATGTTTCTCCGGGAACTCCGGGATGCAGGATGGCGTATGCCGGCGGGAGTACCGCTGCACCGGTAGCATCGGTAGGTATGCAGTGATGATCCGTCACCACCACGTCGATGCCACGTTCCTGCGCCGTTGCGATCGTCGCCGCATTAGCAATCCCGCAATCGCAGGTGACGATCACGCGGATATCTCGTTCCCGAGCATAGGCGAGCGCGGCAGCGGTAAACCCGTAGCCGTCACGCTCGCGATGCGGAATGAACACGTCCGTGGTACATCCCAGCGCCTCGAGCGTCTCGGAGAGCATCGCCGCACCACTCACCCCGTCCGCATCATAATCTCCGTGTACCAAGATATGCTCCCCGCGTTCCCGAGCAAACCAAATACGATCCACCACACGCTCCATGTGACGGAAGCTCCACGGGTCATGGAGATGCGTCGCGTAGTCAGGATGGAGAAACTCTTGCACCGATTCCCATGTGCGCAATCCGCGCTGATAGCAAAGATGCGCGAGGGGGGCCGGCATCCCCTGTGCCGTCGCGAGAAATTCCGGAGGCGCCTCTTCTGCAAACCGCCACTTCCGCTCGCACAGGCGAGCGGAAGTGGTCACGGTTGTATTGATTTCCGGCAACGGCATACCACGTCATCCTTACGATCGACGCGCACGACGAAACACCCAAATTGCGCTCACCAATGCCGCTAAAGACACCCCGCCCATGGCTATGGGGAATATATTCCGCACCCGCATCGGTTTCCCCAACAACGACTCCAATTGCGCCGCGATCGGCGCGCGTACCATTTCGATGGCATCGCGGGTCTCCGGTGAGGCGATGGCACTCGGAGGAATGGACGGAGACACCGCCGAGGATGCAGCATCCGGAGCTGGCACCGCAGACGGAGGGACGACATCCGCTGCGGGTGACGGCGCACGGAGCGGGGCTTTAGGCGCACCGGATGACACTCCCGCTCGCTTCACTGGCTGCGATGCAGGAGGAGCGGGACGCTGCGGAGATACTGGCGCGGGACGCTGCTCCCGAGCGGGCAATGCCACAGGAGACGGCGCAGGACTCGACGCTGGAGCAGGAACCGGCGCACGAGGCGCTGCGGCGGGCACCGGAGGAGGGGGAGGCGCCTTGAATGGATCTGTGCCCGCACGATACTCCTCCACCGTGACCGTACCGTCGGCATCCGGATCCTGCTTCGCATCTGCCGCATCGCGGGGATTGAGACCATGCGCCGTTTCCCAATCATCCGGCAGACCGTCATTATCATCGTCCGCATCCACGCGATCACCGCTCCGATCCCCATCAGTATCGCGGTCCACGAATACCGGGACAATCATCTCGTTATTCGAAAGGTCACCATCGCGCGTCTCGGGTGCCGTGACCACCCGTAAAAATATTTGCCGATCCCCCACCGTCGCCGGCTGCCAATCAACCCACACCTCCTCTTCCGCGCCGTGCGCACGAACAGAAAACGGCGGCGTACCGATCCCTGTACCATTTTCGGAAAAAAAGACATTACCCTGCACATCCCGATCGCCCACATTCTTCACCCGCGCATACACCCGCACCGCGTCCCCCACAAAAAAGACCGCCGGATCCAATATGACATCGGACGGCAGGATGGCGACGTCGTACGTCGCCGCATGGACGGATACCGGAAGCATGACGAGCACCATCCCCACGAGCGCCCCCCGCATCCACGGACGCAACATATCAATAGTCCGCACTCGTTACCCCAACCCCAAGCCCAACGTGAACGCAAGCATGCTCAGAATCACGATCATGCTGAGCATTGCCCACAATACTCGTATCGTACGCGCTCGCTGCATAAGCTCTGCTTCCAGGATATCACGTTACCCCCTACGCACGCTTCAACACCGCGAGATAGGCTTCCGGCGGAAGATCGACGTGGCCACCCGACCGCATCTGCTGTTTCCCTTTGCGCTGCTTCTGGAGGAGCTTCATTTTACGCGTCACGTCGCCACCGGACATCTTCGCAAGCACATCTTTCCGCAGCGGCGCAATCCGCTCCGCCGCGACCACCTTCCCCCCCAATGCCGCCTGAATACGTATCTCGAACTGCTGACGCGGGATGGAATCCCGTAATCGCTCGGTCATGCGGCGCCCCACGACTGCCGCCTCATCCTCATACACAATACTACTCAATGCCTCCACCTGCTCGCCCGCCACCAGGATATCGAGCCGACGGACCGTTGCGGGACGATATCCAATACGCTCGTAGTTCATGGAAGCGTATCCCTGTGAAATACTCTTCAGCCGATCATAAAAATCGACCAGAATAGCGGCAAGGGGAAGCTCATACTGGAGGATTACCCGCCGTCCGTCCGTTGCTCCCTGCGCTCCAGATGCACCGAGATACTCCGTGGTTTGATACACCCCGCGACGCTCTTGGCAGAGCTGCATCAGCCCCCCCACAAACGCTTCGGGCGTCACGATATCCATCCGCACCCATGGCTCCTCGATGCGGAGAATCTGGGAAGGATCTGGAAGCTCCTGCGGCGCACGGATAACGATCGATTGTGCTGCGGTGGTTCGATACACCACATACGCGACACTCGGCACGGTGATAATCGTTTCGATGCGCGCCTCCCGGAGAATGCGTTCTCGCACGACGTCGAGGTGCAGCAAACCCAAAAATCCGCAGCGGAAACCAACGCCGAGCGCAGAGGAGCGCTCCGGCTCAAACGTCAACGCCGCATCATTCAACTGCAACCGCTCAATACCCTCACGCAACGCAGCAGTGTCATCTGCTCGTTTCGGGAATACTCCCGCATACACCATGGGCATCACTTCGGCATACCCCGCAACCGGTTGCTCCGCCGGGCGCGCGGCGCTCGTAATCGTGTCACCGACGCGCACCAAACGGATATCCTTGAGTCCGGTCACAATGTATCCGATGGTGCCTACCGTCAACTCCGCCACGGGAACCAATTTTGGCGAAAACGTTCCCACCTCCAACGCCTCGATCGCCGCTCGCGTCGCCATGAGCTGCAACCGATCCCCACGTCGCGCCTCCCCATCCATGACGCGTACGTACGCGACGACACCGCGATAGTCGTCGTAGATCGAATCAAAAATCAACGCACGCAAGGGAAGCGCTGATGCGCGCGGTGCCACCGGCATCGTCATGGCGCGCGGAGGCGGCACGCGTGCCAACACGGCATCCAGTAACTCGGGGACACCTTGCCCAGTTTTCCCGGACACCCGAAGCACCGCACTCGGAGCGCATCCCAAAAGCGCAACCAATTCCTGAATCGTGCGATCCACGTCCGCGTTCGGCAGATCCACTTTATTGACGACCGGAATAATCGTGCAGTCCTGCCCCAACGCGAGGTACAAATTCGCAATGGTCTGCGCCTGCACGCCCTGCGTCGCGTCCACCAACAAAATTGCTCCCTCCACCGCAGCGAGGGATCGCGATACTTCGTACGTAAAATCGACATGTCCCGGCGTATCGATCAAATGGAGCACGTGATCGCGCCATCGCATGCGCACGGGAGCAAGTTTGATGGTAATCCCCCGCTCACGTTCGAGATCCATCTGATCGAGCGTCTGCTCCCGCAACTCGCGCCGCGCGATCGTTCCGGTGTACTCGAGCATGCGATCCGCGAGGGTCGATTTCCCGTGATCAATATGCGCAATGATGCAGAAATTACGAATCGGGGCTCCATCCATATTATTGCGTCATGGTAGCATCATCCCCGCACCTCCTCCACACCACCCGCCGGCAATCGAATGGTGCGCAGCACGCGACGCCGCAGTGCGCGCATGATGTCGATCATTTCTGGGGAACGGAGCAGTATGCCGATCCCGAGATACACCATGCCGCCCACACCGCCCGCAAGCGCTCCCTGCACGGCAATGCCCCAGAATGTATCGGTACCAAAAAATACCGCTACCACCGCCTTCATCTGCTGAATCGCAAGTCCCATGATAAACCCCGCGATGCCGTATTTCCCCGCCGCAACCATGAGTGCACGCCCATCCAACGATGATATACGCAACCGCAGCACTGCGAGGAGCACGGCCATATGCACAGCTGCCGCGATCGACAGTCCAAGCGCGAGCCCCCGCGGTCCCATGCGATACCCCAAAAAACCCGCAAGCACAATGCCCGCCACATCGATGCTCACGCCAATCATAAAGGGCGTTCGCGTATCCTCCAATGCGTAGTACGCCCGCGCCAGCGACGGAATGAGCATGGCTGGGGTCAGCCCCAGACCCATCGCCTCCACCACCTCCAATGTCCGCCGCGTATCCTGCCAATCAAACGCGCCCGCACCGAGGAACACGCGAACGATCTGCGCTTTGAGCGTAAGCAGGAACACGGTCGCCGGAATCGCGAAAAGGAGAATCTGCCGGATCGTCGATCCCAGACGCTCCGCGAATACCGTGCGATCACGCGATGCGGTCGCCGCCAGTTGCGGAAATACGGCGATCGCATACGAAATGCCGATCAATGAGAGCGGCACATGCTGGATATTGTTTGCAAACGTAAATACCGCAAGCGAGCCCACCGCAAGGGTTGAGGCAATCGCCGAAAGCACCATGAGCTGTATCTGCTGCGACGCAAGCCCAAACATGCGCGGCAGCAGTAATCGCGCCGTGGCACGCACATCGCGATCCTTCCAGGTGGGCAACCATGACCATCGAAATCCGAGGCGCCAGGCCGCGATCACCTGCACGGCAGCGTGGAGCAGCGCTCCACCCACGACGCCCCAGGCGAGTCCCATCGGACCGAAAAATGGCGCAATACCAACCGCACCAGCGATAATGCCGACGTTGTAGAGCAACGGTGCCGCCGCAAACGCCACGAACCGCTGCTCCGCCTGGAGTACGCCGCCCGCCACTGTGGAAACGCCGAGCAAAAACGTCGCCGCGAATAACAGCCGACTCATCTGCGTCGTCAACGCAAGTTGCGCATCGGTAAATCCAGGCGCAATGATGCGCACCAAAAATCCCGCGAACACCACCCCCGCGCCGCAGAGCACGGCGAGCACCACCACCGCATCGCTTGAAAGCCGCGCCGCAAAACGGAACGACTGCTCACGCGACTCCTGTCGAAGCCGTACAAAGACGGGCAAGAACGCCGCAGACAACGCGCCCAACCCAATGAGGTTGAACACGAAGTCCGGAATGCGAAATGCCGCGTAGTACGCATCCAGCGTTGCGCCCGCGCCATACAGCGACGCGAGCACCCGATCGCGCACGAGACCGAGCACGCGGCTCGCCAACGAGAGCAGCGCAATGAGCGCAGCAGATGCAACCACCGCGGATGCACCAGAAGTTCCCCGCACCGGACGAGGGACCGCGTGCACGACGGAGTGGGGAGGCACGACAGAATCAGGAGAAGACATGCAAAACCATGGCGAGACCACTACAGGAGTCTCAGTCCGAACTCATGAATAGGTTCAGTGTACCGCATCAACGGCGCATCCGGGGATTCCGAATGCGCCGTTTTTGCCCGAAACTCCCTTATCCCTGCACCGTTCCCTGCAGGCGATGGTGTTTCCGCATTTGCAGAACGAGCTTATCCTTGGCGAGGTCGATCGCCTCTCGGAGCGTGTGATCATCCTCCTCCGCATTCCACTCCTGCGCGCCGGCGCGCAGGTGCAGCGACACCTTGAATGCCTTTTTTTTCGCGAATCGCTCTGCGCGAAATGCGAGCAATGCTACGGCTTCGGGGCCGAGCTTCGGGAGAGCACGTACAATTGCCTCCGCCTTCTTTTCGAGGTACTGGCGACAAAAATGCTGATCGAATTCGCCCACCTTCTTGAAGCTGTAGGTCATCTCCATAGCGGATGTGCCGCCGTTGAAAGCACCTCGATCCTACCACAACTTCTCCTGAGACGCAAGCACCCCGCTCCTCCGCAGAGGAGCGCCATTTTTCGCGTCTGCACCGTTTATGGGATTTGGTGGTATTTGCTCAAAATGCTACAGAGACCTCTCCACGGCGCGCTTCCGATGCTCCTCCTTTCGATCCACGAACCACGCGTCCGCCTCGTCGTACCACCAATGATCGGGGTGGGTCGTGAGGAGCATTTGGCCGATCTGCTGCCCTGCCGGCGTCTTCAGCCGTTGGATGCTGCTCTTCAGCCAAGAAGCCGCCTTTTGATTCCCCTTCACTTCTTCCTCGCGCAGCGTCGCGATCCATTCGAGCTGATCCGCATCTTTGACCAACTTCGCCTCCAGCGTAGCGCGCGCGGATTCTTCTCGATACAGCTCTTCAATTTCTGCTCCAAATGGCGTGCGCGCGGCGATGTCAGCAACTGCCTGCGCCTCTGCAAGACGCCCGTATCGCTGATGCACGTAATTCAAATCGGAAGTCCGGCCCTCTCCCAAATCGTGGAGGAGACACATGAGCAGCACCCGAGCACGATCCGCTTCCGGCGTGAGGTGGCTCAACACATATCCAATATACGCAGTACGCAGGAGGTGCTCTGCGACGCTCTGTTGACCCGTACCAAGAAACCACAATCCCGATCGCGGCGTCTTACTCAAAATGCCCACCTCGTAGATGAAGTCGGTGAGCGCAGTCAGACGATCCGGGGCCATGGATACATCAGAAGTCATACGTCATGGCGTTCTGTGCAATGCTGCGGGGCCTGGATTCGAACCAGGATAACGACGTCCAGAGCGTCGCGGCCTACCGTTAGCCGACCCCGCAGCACTGCGCGGAACACACCGTTCCCCTACCCGGAACGTGGTTATTCTACGACGCGTCCACCAAATACTTCAAGTGCCGCATCCGCCACCGCATCTCCCGTGGCAGGACGAGTACTCGATTCGAGCACCGCAAACTCCTCCGCGCTCACCACTGCCATTTGCACGCGGACCGGAGCCCCAATCATGCCATGGATCGCCTGGGTAATCGCATCAAGCGCTGCAGGCTGTCGCGCCTTCTCCGCATGGAGACGATAGCGAAAACCGACCGTCAACGTATCTCCCTCCATCCGCTGCGGTCGACCGCCCTCCAGGAGGTACGGCAGCGCACGATTCACCTCCGCAAGCTGCGCCAGTAGTGCAGACCATCCCACACGAATCCGATCGAGCGTATCGATCGGAACGGCCAAAACCGGAGCAACAGGAGATACCCCCGCAGACGCAGGAACATCCGGCTCCTGCGATACCACCGCCATTTCGGTCTCCGGCGCCGATACCGCAGGCGCGATCGGAGGTTCCGGTGCTGGAGGAGAAGGTGGCGATACCGGAACCGAAGGAGTAACCAACCGCGGTGCTGCCGGCAACGACGGCGCGCTCGATGTACTCAACATCACCTCCAGAAACGCTGACTCTATCAGGAAAAAAGCGCGATCCACCCGTCCCACGCTATCCACGAGCGCAAGACCAGCACGCAGGAGCTTCGTCACCATTGCCGCGCAACCACGATCCGCAGCATGAACGGCGTCACGCGAGCGATCACGAAGCGACAGGATGCAATCGCGGACGTACGCCTCCGGATCTACCCCCTCGGACTCCGCACGATCCAACTCCGCAAGGAGACGCGCGCAATCTCCCGCAATCGCCACATCCACCAGCGCTTGCGCGGACGCCGCATTGGATCGAGGCACGACAAGCATCGCATCCGCCACGGTCACCCGCTCCCCACCGAGCGAAAGTAGTTGCCCAAAACAGCTCTCCGCATCTCGAACCGATCCATCTGCCGCACGCACGACCAACGGGAATACCTCCGGATCTACCGCCACGCCCTCCGCATGTGCCAGCTCCCGCAGCCGTTCCGTCAACACCTCCGGCGCAACGCGCCGAAACATGAACTGCTGACAGCGCGAACGGATGGTCTCCGGTAGGCGATGCAACTCGGTCGTGGCTAAAATAAAGAGCACCTGTGACGGCGGCTCCTCCAGTGTTTTCAGGAGCGCATTGAACGCGCTCGCCGAAAGCATGTGCACCTCATCAATAATGAACACCTTCCGCGGGGCACGAACCGGGGCAATGCGCGCATGATCGATCACCTGTTCTCGGACATGATCCACGCCCGTATGCGATGCCGCATCGATTTCAATTACATCCAGACATCGACCCTCCACAATCTCCCGACAACATACGCACGTATTGCATGGCTCTCCGTCCCACGACCCCGAATCCGAATCGGTGCGCGTCTCCGACCCGCGCGACGCGCAGTTGACGGCCTTTGCGAGCAGTCGCGCTGTTGTTGTTTTCCCTACGCCGCGCGGACCAGAAAAAAGATATGCATGCGCAATCCGATCGCGCGCAAGCGCCGCAATCAACGTCGTGGTGATATGCGCCTGTCCTACCACGTCGGAAAATTTCTGTGGCCGGTATTTTCGATAGAGGACGGACATAGCAATGCCGATTCTTCACCGTACCACACCACCAAACGCTGGACATCCCGCTCCGCAAACGACAACCGACGCTCCCGCATCCGGCGGAGCGCACAGGAGGCGATCACCCCAAATCCCGCTCATCGCTTAATAACATTCTCCACTGCCGCCCACGTCGATGGTGCGTCTTTCGGAACCAAAATCACCACCTCATCTCCTGGTGCGCCGCGGTAGAAAGAAACGGATGCGCGAAGCGTTCGATATCGTTTATAGGAAACCGGCGGCAGGTCGCCCTTCGCCACAATCGCGCGGGTCAATGCGCTCAAATCCCCTTCCACATCGGGAACCAATACAACATACTCTCCGGTCACATCATCGCGCTCGAGTGCGCCGATACGCCGATCCCGCGCAATGGGACCAATTTGCTTGTACACAAACGCACCCCGTGAGGTGATACGCAGCTTGAGAATATCCCCTTCCACGAGCTTCGATTTCGATGCGTAATTCGCAGGAACGCTGTATTGCTTCCCATCAGGACCCACCATGTTCTGCCCATCGAACACACCCTCGATCACCCGGAGGGCATCTTCATCCTCTCGTTGGAGACCGCCGGGGAGCGGATCCACAGGACGTTGATTCGACATAGAAGGACGTGGCACCTCATGCGAAAGCGACGAGGGGTAATGCGCATCGGGCATGGCCGTACGCGGGAGCGGATTTCCTTCCAACTCGCGGTCGATGCTGCCAATGAGTGCGCGAATCTGTGCGTGCACGTCCTCTAATTTTCGACGAACCTCATGCAATACCGTGGAACGATCGCTCGGGGACGCGGACGCCACAATGGGAAAAAGATCAGGGACGCCGAGATCATCCGCTGCGCCGAGTGCGCCGTCCATCGCATCAAACGGAAACGGGGGTGGGTATTGATTTTCCATAGCGAAAAGACAAGAAGTCACTCTTCCATCGTACGGGGCAGCTCCCATCGCGTCAACGTGCATCCGTCTACCGTCCCATAACGTATTCCTGCGCTTATTTTCGCATTTTCTTTCCCGCTTACCCACCGCACCATAACAACCTTATGCGATACAATTGTCGCGACCTTGACAACAAAAATATCTCGGGATATAGTTGCGCTGCGTAGAGGATCTCGTGCCCACGTCCATTTCCAACCCAAAGGAGACCCGTCAATGGTGGCCATGCCCGCATCCAATGCTGCGCTCGACCTGCTTTGCACGCACTGGGAAGTTGCGGTCGACACCGCGCTCAAACGTATCGAGTCCTTGGAGCAGGAACAGAGACTCCACGAAGCACTCACCGTGACCGAAGAGCAGATGGACCGCTATCCCCAATCCATCTGCCTGCCGCTCAAACGCGCACACCTCCTCATTGACCTCGGTCGGCACGAGGAGGCAAAACGCGTCGCAGGACATGCGATCAAATCAGCAACCATGGGACGGCGTGATCACCGCACCTCCACCACATGGGAACAAGGACAGTTCACTCGAGGACTGGCCGCATTGAATGCAGCGCTGGGCATTGCGCTCCGTGAATTACGCGATCCCAATGCGGCAAAGGTCGTGCTCCGTGAGGCACTCCGGCACGACCGCCATGATCCCGCCGTACACTTTCAACTTGCGCGCGTCCTCGACGTCCTGAGGCGCCCCAATGAGGCACTCGTCCACTACATCGACGCACTCGCCGAAACAGAGGTGCGCGACAACACCAACATCAGAAACTTGGTCTCGGAAACGCTCTACTTTCTCGCGGACCAGGAACGCCATTCCTCGAACCCGCTCCATGACCTGATCGTGGCAGGAGCAGTCGCATTTGCGCACCACGATCGACGCGCCGCGCACGCCAAATTCAGCGACGTGCGCTGCACATCGTCACCCATAGAAGACGCACGGGAACATCGCGCCGCACAAGCAGCACTGAAGCTGTTCTGGGGACGGCTCCCATAGCACCCCGACACCACAGCTGCAGCGATGACCACCCGAATCCCGTACCGAATCATCGGTACGGGATTCTTCGTCTCCCTTGCCTATCTACGTCAATTCCACGCGCACGACTGCATCACGAACGAGTCACTGCGCCTCGCTGCACCGCATGCGCAAGCACACTCGATGCAGTTTCCGTAACAAATTCCTCGACCGCCGCATCCACAACCGCCTGCTCCTCTGCGGCAAGTGCGTCCCACTGTTCCGCAGTCCGAGCCACAAACTGGCGCGACGCGTCTTCAAGCTGCTGCAGCTGTGCGTCCTCGTTGCGTAGCGCCAGGAGCAAGGCATCTACCTCACGCTCCGTACTCTGAGGAAGCGCTTCCAAAATCGCATCTTTCAGCACCTGCGGCAATGTGGAATGCGCAAGGCGCTGACCAAGTTCTCGAGCTTTTTCCTGGATCGTCATACATGTGCACTAGAGCGAACCCACCAACTGCAGCACCTCCTTCGGCATACGAAGCGGAAATCCTTCTGGCATTTTGGTCGCATCCACCCAATTGCGCCCACTTTCCACCAAATGGCGCACGTGCTCCCCTGCCCACTGATTGGGCGTGCCATTCGCATGCGTAAATCCGGTCGAGCCGGGCGTCGGATCGACGATGCCATTATGTTCCATCACCTTCCGTACCACATCGGTGAGCTGCGTATGATTCGCACCCGGGAACATCTGACGCATCGTGTCCCATACGGTCCCCTGCATGGTACGCACGAGATCGGGTGGAGTATCTGGTAATTTTGGCAGCGGCGATTGCGTCACCTGCTCCAATATCGGCGTCGCCGTAAATGCATGATCAATGAGCAGGCGGATACCGGATGCGGCAAGCGCGAACTCTACCACCCCATACACCCCACGACGCCACCAGGATGGATCGAATGACTGTAAAATGAGATTCCGAAATTCTCCACGATCCGCCTGCTCCTGTTGGTCATGGAGCGCATGGAGTTTTCGATGCAGCCGTTCACGGAACTTCTGCATGCGATCCTCCGTGAGCACGCCGTCACCGAACTCATCCCGGTAATGGGTGAGACGCTGCATCACATGGAACTCCGCCTCATCCACCAGACGTCCAATACGGGCAGATTGTGCCTCCGGAGTTGCGCCCGCCTCAGCACGCAGCGCACGGAACGAGGTGTCGATTTCTCGCTCGCCTCGCCACGCCGCTCGCCCGTATCCCACAAAATGACGAAATTCCGAAAAACCTGCCGTGAGAACGCCCTTCGCCCGCTCCGCGATCCATCCCCACTTTGATGGCCGCTGCCGCTCGGTGGCATATGCGATGCGCGCCTCCCGAACCGCCTCCGGTCCAATGGGCGCCCGATCGACCTCAGCTCCCTCTCCCCCCGCAAGTGACGGACGTTCTCGCCCATCCTCATGTGCGGAATCTTGCAGCGCACGAGCCTGGTGCGCATCCAGCTCGGTCTTCATACGCCGCAAGGCATCCCGCGCTTCCTGCAACCGGGTGGAGCGTCGCAGCGCACGAGCCTGCTTTTCGCTCAGCGCGGTCTCTGGAAGCTGCTCCGTAGTATCAGTGCCCCGCCCTCCCTCCGTCTCCGTGCGCCGCATTTGCGCGAGATCTTCCGCGACGATATCCTGCAATTCCTGTAATCGGGCGGCGGATACGTGCTCCGTGCCGGTCTGCAGCGTCACCCGCACCGCATATTCCGCACGATTCGCGCTCCAGCCCTCCGCCTTCGCGCGGTCGAGAACACCAAACACCCGAAGTCCCAGCTCCACATCCGGAGGAGTCGCGCGACGCTCCGCTACCGCAGGGGACGCAACAGGCGCAACATGCTCCTCCTTCTGTGCTTCCGGCAATCCATGCTCCGTATCCTCGGTAATCTCAAAATCGTCCGACTCTTCGACGCTTCCCCCAGGAACAACACGGAGCAAATCTCGCCGCCGTTCCGGTGGCGCATCCGCGTTGGCTGGCACTGCATCGCGTTCCGTCGGCACAAGCGCCAACGCAACCGTATCCTGCCACACCTCCGGCTCGAACAGAACCTCCGGCGTGACCGTGAGTTCTGGGGCACGACCCAAGAGCCGCTGCACATTGTCCCGTAGACGAGCACGATCCGCATGGATACGCTCCGATGTATCCTGCGCCCCTTCCATGCGCGCAGCCTCCTCAATGCGCCGATGCTCTTGCACGAACGCATGCGCAAGTGCCGCATCGATCAACACGCCGGGATCGTGCGGTCGATCAAACGTATGGAGACGAATGAGACCGTCCCGTCCACGAACCATGCCGAGCACATGCATCGCTTCTTGTGTCTCGCGCAACCGATCCTCTCGCTCACGAACCACGCGATCAATAAACTCATGCTTCGTCTCCGCAATGGGTTCTTTTCGATTGTGCCGCTCTTGGGTATGTGCACGGTACGTGAATCCTGATTCCGTACCGAACATTGCACGATAGTACGCATCATCGTGATACGTCCGCTCCACATCTACTTCCCGCAGCCATGCCGCGTCCCGTTCCACGATATCCACGCATGACTGCAATCGACCTTCCCGGAACGCCTCCTGATCTGCAGCGGACAGATACTCCAGCAGCAATTCCTCACGAATTGCCGGGAGCGGTGATCGTTCCAACGCACGGACACGCGCGGTCATGCGAACAATCTCCTCCGCGTATGCGCGATCCAACTCCGCCGCATCCTCGACCACGCGCCCCGTTAATCGCTTGAGCGCCGCCATGCGGCGCCGAGGACCAGCACCCGGCAGACCTGCATCCCGCTGGAGCATTTCCAACTCTTCCTGCGCACGCTGGAGACGTTCACGGTCAGTCCGCGTAGGCTCCTCGCGCAATTCCGGCCGGATCTTCGTCTCCGGGACGCGCTCCTGAGGAACTGCGACACGCGCAGAGGAAACTAATTCAGGCGTACCCATATACAAAAACGTTTGCAAAACCAAAAAATGCGATGCCGCAAAATTCCTTAGAGACCTCTACAAAAATTGCTTTCGCGTTCCTGGCGCGAATCTGAATGTTCGCAGAGGTCTCCTTCTCTGACGCGCAAAGCTATTTCTAGTATACCGCAACGGACTTACTCCGCAGAATCTCGCATATCCCCAACCCGGTACTCGTAACACGGTTCTCGGTTTTCATGCGCGATCACCCGCAATGGATGCAATCCCGGAATGGGGAATCCCAGCGTGAATACACGCGCATCGGCGGCGAGTTCTCGCAACGCTTTATTCGCCACGAGCGACATGGAGGGCGGAAGGAGATAACAAAACACGCACGACGCCCCCACCCATGACTCCCGAAAACAATCGACGTGTCGAAATTCGAGCGCACGCCCACGGTTTCGTATCCGCGCAAACCAGGTGAGCAGCCGAGACTGCTCCAAGCCAATGCCCCGCGCCTGCGGATACCGATCCACTACCGCCCGCAACACGCGCCCATCTCCAGAACCGAGCTCCACCACCACCGCGCCGGAGGTGAGGGGCTCCAAACCCTCGAGGAGCGCCGCAATCCCATGCGTCGACAGTGGCACCCAAGGAGCCTCAGTCACAAATAAGCTCCATGCGAGCACGCCCTCAAATGCCGCCACCGCGACCAATACAATGACGAGAATAACGAGCATCACGATCGCGACCGCCATCGACATACAACCAATCAACTTGAATGCAACTCACCCGAGCTGCGATCGTTCCAAAATTTCCGTCTCGACAATAGCGCGATCGCGACCGTACTTCAGTCGAGACAGCTGACGTAGCGCATCGAACATCCGCTGATCGCCAAATGAAGGGGCGAACACCCGCATGTTGAATGCTTTCTGTGCAGTGTTGTCGATCATGATGCGTGCATACGCATTGAACTTCTCGATATTCAGTACATCGAATTCCGACACTACTGGCGCCAGTTGCTTCGCGATCAATTCAGAATCATCTACACCGATACGATAGGAGATAATGGTCCCGACGTTGCCAAACACCGCATCACGCACGCGCGTATCATTGCTTTTGACCAGCTGTGCGATGTACTGGTGTGCCATGATGAGGTCCAGACGGTATTTCCGTGCCTCGGAAAGAATGATCGCGATGGAATCCGTAATAAAATTCTGGAACTCATCCATGTAGCAGAAAAAATCCGGTCGCTGATCCTCCGGCACATTCGCACGCGCCAATGCAGCCATTTGGAGCTTCGTGATGATGATGAGTCCTAGGAGATCTGAGTTCATGGCACCGATCTTTCCCTTACTCAAGTTGCAGAGCAGGATTTTCTTTTGATCCATGATCTGCCGAAAATCGAACGCGGAGCGCTGCTGCCCGATAATATTCCGCATCATCGTATTTTCGAGGAATCGCCCAATCTTCGAAACCAAATATGGCAGCATCTCTCCCTTGGTCTGACCGGAAGTCTGCGGCAATTCCTTTTCCCAGAACGCCCGAATAATCGGGTCGGTAACGTTCTTTAATTTGAGCTTCTGGAACTCTGGATCGGTGAGAATGCGCGGGATCTCCACGATGGTGCTCGGATTTTTCGGATCGGACATGAGCGTGAGCATCGCATTCCGCATGTAATGCTCAAACATCGGACCAATCATGGAGGGATCCGTGACGAGCTTATAGAAAATGGCCACCATTTCCTGCGTGGCAAAATCCTGCGCCTCTGGCGTATCCGCCTCAAGCATGTTGAGTCCCAGAGGGCGCTCCACATCCGACGGATCGAAATAGATCACGTCATCCGCGCGCTCTTTCGGGACGTTCGCCAGCATGTGCTCCGCAAATTCGCCGTGCGGGTCAATGACGCACACCCCCTCCCCCGCCCGGATATCTTGCACACACATGTTCTCCATGACCGTCGTTTTTCCTGTCCCCGTACCTCCAATGGCGTACACGTGCCGACGCCGATCCGCGCGCTTCAAACGCACGAGCACCCGTTTCCCTCGGTAGTTGGACTCTCCAAGGATCACACCCTCCTGCGGCATGTTCACGGGCGGCGGCAACCGACGGGAGGACAGCCATTGCACCGTCGGAGTTTCCGTTGTCGGCAGCGGCAAGTGCCACACACTCGCCATCTCCTCCACGTTGAGCACCAACCGCTTCTTCTCATCAAATTTCCGGTAGATGAACTGCTCGATGAGTTTCGGCGCAGAGGATGTGCCGCCGGTCACAAACATGTTGCCGTACTGCGGAATGTTGTACTGCGCGAATGCCTGCGTGATGGAGGCCAGCAGCGTTTTGGCTCGGTCGTTCGTTTCTGCGGACACGAGCACCCGTACATTCACGTCCACCCCAAACTTCGCCGCCTTCTCTTCGAGCCCTTTCACGATCTCCTGCTCCATCGGCGACAGCTGGTGTATTTTTTCCGGTTGTTTGGATGCCGTTCCCGATGCCGCCCCCACACTCTTCCAGAGTCCGGACATCCATCCACCGCCCATCGCCTCGTCGAGCGTCTTTCCCTGCTGCATCTTCGACGCAATGCTCACCCCTCCCGATCGCCACTCCTTCCGCGCAGAGCGCACCACCAGCTGGATCGCTGCTCCCTCGAGTTCCGTGACCTTGCTCATTGCATTCGTGAGTCCATCCAGCGGATCCGCGTCCAACTTCTTATATGATTTCACTGGAAAATACCCCGACCGTTTCAGGGTGAGCGTCGTACCCAGCACCACGCCGGTCGGTTGAAAGATGTTGTAATCCCTGGCGACATCAATGTACGCGTCTGATCGTTGCGCATGCAATTGCTCCTCCAAAAAGGAGCGCAAGGCGTTCGGGACGGCAACAAAAAACTTCACCTGGCCGTCATGGGCCACGATTTCAAATGCGATGTGATCCGTACGACCGCGAAACCAAGAACCCATGCCCCGCTGCGCACGAAGCCCGCCGATCGACGTAAAAAATACTTCCGTTTTCGCGATCGCCTCTTGAATTTTTTGAATGCTTTGATCTCCTTTGTCGCCACCCTGCGCATCCTTTGGCACCAACACCTGGA
This sequence comes from Candidatus Uhrbacteria bacterium, assembly GCA_016188355.1. Lineage (GTDB taxonomy): Bacteria > Patescibacteriota > Patescibacteriia > JACPHY01 > JACPHY01 > JACPHY01. Next base: position 80,070 of record JACPHY010000001.1, on the reverse strand, counting down.
GCACCACGAGATCGAAGGCGGCGCGCAGCATGGCGGAGCGACGCGCAATCGCACGAACAATAAACAGCACCACAACGATACACACGATCGCGAGGAGGAGCACGATGGCGGCGATGAGGAAATCAATGGGCACAGGACAGCTCACCCACGAGCAGCGGTGCGTTTCGCTTGAAGTACGAGGATAGCGTCGGTCTTCACTTTGGCTTCCTGCAGCAGAAACCACCGATTTACATTCGGAATGACGCGAAGCCAATTCGTAATCCCCTCATGGAGATCATGAATATCCAGTTTTCCGCTCGCGAGCATACGCTCGATGCGCTCCGCAAGCCGCAGCGCCGCTTCACGAAAACTCGCCTGCACCGCCGGTGCGAGGTGGAGATACAATTTTCGGAGTCGATCATCTGCGAGCGCCTGCTCAATCTCCTCACGCAGCGGCGATTTTTGCGGAGCAGCCGCCTGCGCAACCGGGGCGGCCGGCGGCGCAACCGGGGCAGCACTTGCTGCGCGGTCCGCCATGCGCTCCACCGCTACCGGTCCCGCCTGATTTTCACGCCGATCGAGCGCATGATCCACTCGTTCGAGTCCACGGGCATGCTCCGGCAGAGGGCCTTCCATACGCACATCGCGATAAGGCGGGACAACCTATGCACAGTGTAGCATAGAACGAATCTCCACAGCGCAGATGCGGTATACTGTTCTTGTATATGTCTCCCACGCGCCGATCGCGTACCACCATCGAATGGATCCATTGCACGGATCGAGACGTATCGCGCCTGCATGCGCTCCACGCACAATTTCCCCATCTCGACCCCCGAGACATCCGCGACTGCCTCCCCCCGCAACAGCGCCCGAAAACAGAAATCCGGACGAATTCCATCTTTTCCATCCTGCTCTTTCCGCGATATGATCGCGCGGAACGGGCTATCCGAAGCGAAGAAGTGGACATCTTCATCCTGCCGCGCACGATCATTACCGTGCACGAAAATGGAATTCCGGTGTTCACGGAGCTGGAAACCGCGATCGCCGATCAGGACCCCGAGGCCACCGCGGCATTACGCAATGCACACACCTTTGCGCTCCTCCTCCTCGAACGATTCCTCCTGTACTGCTCCCCCATTCTCGTGCACCTCCAAAATGATATCGAGGAACAGGAACGCGAAATCCGTGCCCATGTCCAATCGACGCAACTCGTCCACATTGCACTCCTCCGGAGAAATGTCGTCACGTTCCGCCGAGCGTTTCTCCCCAATGTCGTTGCTATTGAGCGGCTCTGCACCGCGCTGACCAATACACGGGACGCGGAGCAACAACACCGGGCCGCTCGACTCCGTGACGCCGCGCGCGAGATCACCGTACTCCTCGATGATTACACGAGCGCGATCAGCGATATTCATGCGGCACAGCAGTCGCTCGTCAGCTATCACACCAGCCGCGTGAGCACGGCACTCGCGGTCATCGGAGTGCTCACCTTCCCCATCTCCATGATTGCTGCCATTCTCGCCATCCGCGCCGATGGCACTCCCTTCGTCGATGACCCAAATGGATTCTGGCGCATTGCCGGCGCTATGGCCGCGGTCGCCGTAGGCATGCTCGGCTATTTCAGGGTGAAACGGTGGCTATAGGCGAACACACCACCGGATGATCGTCCGGTGGTGTGGTGTATGCAGTTCGCGGGCACCCGCGAATCAACTGTTCGTCTGCTTCTTGATCACTGGTCCTCGTTTCGTATCTTCGACCCGAAATCCGAGTGCATCAATTTGCGCACGGAGCACGTCTGCGCGTGCCCAGTCCTTTGCGATACGAGCAGCCTCCCGTGCATCGGCCAGCGCCCGGACGGCGCGCGGAATACGCACCGGCTTTCCGAGGAGCTCCGCCAACCCCAGACCAAACACCTGATCCGCGGATGCAACCAACGCCGCACGCTCCAATGGCGCAATCTGATCATTTTGCACCGCGTCCCACAGCACCGCGAGTGCCTGCGGCGTATCCAAATCATCCGCAAATGCCGCATCCAGATGCTCTTGCGCTTTCCGGCCGTCGACCGATTGCATCATGCGCTGCAATCGGACAATCCCGTTCGCGTCGCTCCCTGCATACGGAATACGCGGGAGTGCCCGTGCGATATCCCGCAGCCGATCCAATGCAGATTGCGCACCCGTCACCGCCTCCTGCGTGAAGTTGAGCGCGGAGCGATAATGCGCACCCAGAACCAAATAGCGATACGCAAGTGGATCCACTCCACGCGACTCCAACTGATCAATCGTGATGAGATTGCCTTCGGATTTTCCCATGCGCTTCCCCTCCACGGTCAGGAATGCGCCATGTAACCACCACAGAGCGAGCGGCTTTCCATACGCCGCCTCCGATTGGGCAATTTCATTCGTGTGATGGACGGGAATATGATCAATGCCGCCGCAGTGGATATCGAACGGCTGCCCGAGGAGCGCGCGGCCCATCGCAGAACACTCGAGATGCCAGCCCGGGAATCCGCGTCCCCACGGGGAATCCCACTCCTGTTGCCGACGAACACCCGGCGGCGTCAATTTCCAGAGCGCGAAGTCATGGGGAGAGCGCTTCTCGCCCCGCACCTCCACACGCGCCCCCGCCTCCTTTTCCGTGAGCGCCTGCCCGCCGAACGCGGTCCCGTATGGAGCAAACTTCGTGGTATCGAAGTACACCCCATCGCTCGTCACGTACGTGTAACCGAGGCGCTCGAGACGCCGCACCAACGCGATCTGCTGCGGAATGTACGCAGTCGCACGCGGGAGATCGTCCGCAGGCAACACGTGGAGGCGATGCAGGTCCTTGAGAAATGCTCGCGTATAGAATGCCGCCAGCTGCGCTGCGGATTTTTGCTGCCGCGCCGCAGCACGCTCGAGCTTATCCTCGCCCTGATCCGCATCGTCGGTCAGGTGACCAACGTCCGTAATATTCATGACGTGCCGAACGCGGTATCCCTGCCGCAGGAGTACGCGTTTCAACACATCCTCGAACAGGTACGTCCGAAGATTGCCCACATGCGCAAAGTCATACACCGTGGGCCCACACGTATACATGCGCACCGTCCGGCCCTTGTGGGGCCGGAATGATTCGGTGCGGCGATGAAGACTGTTATGGAAGCGCAACTGCATGCGTGCTGCTGTATGGAGGGCAATGCTCATTGGAGCACCTTATTGGGTCTTCTTCAAGCAAATTGCATACGCCGTGATCCGAGAGCACGTCCCGACGCATTGCCATGCCTCCGCAACATCAGACGATGGCCATGTGGCCTTCAATGGGCCATTACACATACACCCACCGCCCGTCAAAAGGTATCCCGACTGACACCTAGCCATCGCAGAACCCGTAGTACTAGGTTCGCTATTCACCACCTCGCGCGTCCCCGAAATCAATGGACCGCCCTTCCAAAAAAATTCTCCATCAGTCTCGATCGTCGGCGCGGAGAAGGAATTTGACACCACAAGATCGTCCACCGATATCGACCCAAACCGTCCCTCTCCCGTTACCGATAAACCACCAGTCTGCGCAGTCAATCCGCCAGACTGCAAACTCACCGCATTGCTCGAACCACCGGACGGCCAGGAGGTCCGACAATCGCTCCCCAAACATAGCGACGGTGCCTTCAGGCTACTCGCGGCCTCCACATCGCCCTCTGCATCCACTTTCAGCTTCGATACACCATTCACCGCCACACCAAACAGGATGCGATCCGACCCTGCGCTCGCCGGATTCACTGCTAACGCACCCTGCAACACACCGGCACCGCTCGGTGTCGCCGCAAAAGTTGTCGCCTGCGTGATCGAGGTGGGTAGTCGCGCCGCGGAAACGGTTCCGCTCGCCAAATTGCTCGCGTTCAAGTTCGTGAGCGTCGGCAATCGAGCCGCATCAATGGTGCCGGTGAGGTTCGCCGCGTTCAAGTTGGTGAGGTTGGCTCCAGATACACTACTGAAATACGTGGAGGAAATTTCGGGTATTTTTCCCGAACCATTGACGATTTGCACTCCCGTTCCCGATGACGTACCCGCAAAAATTCCTCCGGAAACGGATACCGATCCTGATCCAAGTACCGTGAAAATGGCCGCATCATTCATCCCCACGCGAAGGAGCGGCCATCCTGAGTTCGTAATATCCGATCTTGGATTAATGGCGACGCTGGGTGTAAATCCTGACCACGTATCTCCACCCGGCAACGCAGTGAACGTCGTAGCCTGCGTAATCGAGGTGGGTAGTCGCGCCGCGGAAACGGTTCCGCTCGCCAAATTGCTCGCGTTCAAATTCGTGAGCGTGGATCCGGATTCACCCTCCAGAATCACCGTGGAAGGCAACCGTGCAGCGGCAACCGTACCACTCGAGAGATCGCTCGCATTTAATGCAGTGCTCGCGAAATACGTCGAAGAAATGGCGGGTATCTTTCCCGATGCGTCGATAATTCCGACGTTCCCGGTCCCTGCATTGATGCCGCCACCAACGTCAAGCGCGGATGCGGCGGTGCTGTTCACCTGCAACGTGCTCCCGATTCTGCCAGATCCTGATATGTAGAAATGACCGGTATCGGCGGTGGACGGTGCGCTGGCGCGCAGCGGCACAAAGCTGCCGCCGCCACCTCCCCCTCCACCAGGAATTTCACTCCATCCATCTATACAGGAGTCACTAATACAGAGCCTCGTGCCCTGCACCATCGGAGCAGAGAGACTACTCGCCGCAGTCACGTCGCCCTCCTTGTCGACCCGGAACACCGCATTACTGCTTGCACTCGTACCCATTCCCGCAGCAATAAGCGCATCATCTTCGTCCGCGTATGCTGGGTTTGCCACGAGCGTGGCGTAATCCCACGCCGCGCTGGCGCTTCCCGTGAACTTTGCCGGAAATGCTAGCTTAGCCACCGTGTTCGGAATACGTGCAATATTAATGGCGCCCGTCGAGATGTTGCTCGCATTCAGCTCCGTCAGGTTTGCTCCAGAGAGGCTCGTAAAATACGTCGAGGAGATTCCAGGAATTTTTCCGGAGCCATCAATAATCGCGACGTTCCCAGATCCTGCCTGGATGCCGCCGGCGATGTCGAGACTGGTAGCACTCAACGCGCCCACCACATGCAAATTGCTCCCATCGAGTGTCAGCCCGTCGCTGCCATCATTTGCATACGATGAATCCTGTAGCTGGACCTTCCCAGTGGTTTCGTTGTAGGTCAAGCGACCAAATCCTGCCGTTCCCGATGCGATAATCTGGCGCGCGCTCGCCGCATTGCCGAATACACCACTTCCCGAGATATTAAAATGTCCTGTTTGTGCAGTTCCCGGTAGTGCATCCAACAATGCCACGCTCGGGACACCTGCGGCAGGCCATGCGCTGCGACAGCCAAGTAATGCATAGTTCGCGGTCGCAGATGCCGGATTCGCTATGAGCGATCCTTGCAGCACCCCAGTGCCTGTGGGAACTCCAGTGAATGTCGTTGCCTGCGTCATGGTGGACGGCAATCGCGCGGCATTAACTGTTCCAGCAGCCAATTGCGAAGCGTTCAAGTTGGTGAGGTTCGAGCCAGTGAGATTGGCGAGAGTGGTGGCACTCAACACAGGAATCTTTCCCGCGGCATTCACGATCTGAATGTTCCCGGTTCCTGCAACGATACCTCCGGCAACGTCGAGGGCGGTTGCGCCGGTGCTGTCCACCTGGAGCGCGTCCCCAATACGGCCAGATCCTGATATGTAAAAATGGCCGGCGTCGGCGGTGGTCGGTGCGCTGGCACGGAGCGGCACAAAGTTGCCGACGGCACCACCCGCCGGCCATGCCGTCTGACAGTCTCCATTAATACAGATGCGCGTCGCATTTAAAGTACCGCCCACATTCAGTCGATAGTCGGGGCTGGGGGCACTACCAATACCCACATTCCCCGTCGCATGCTGAATCTGCACGCGCGGCTGATCGCCTCCCGTAATAATGTGTACGTCATTGTTGGAATACGCACCCATCTGCACCGTAGATTCATTCCACTGTAGCGATCCGGCGGGTCCGCCGATCGGACCCCATCCGATCGGACCGAGCGATGCAATGTACTCCGTCGTGATCAATGCTCCCGATCGTACATCACCCGTAATGTTGATATGGCCATCCTGCTGCGAGCCAGGACGAGTACTACTCAGAAGTACCGTACCCGCAGTCACGTCCGACCAACGGGACTTGCAATCATCCCCCATGCACAACGATGGTGCCTTCACGCTACCCACCGCCACCACATCTCCCTCATTGTCGATGAGGAACTTTCCGGCGGATCCCACCAATACACCAAACAGCGCCTGGTCAGCCGCTGCATCTCCCGTGAGATTCGCTGCATTCAAGCTTGTGAGATTCGCGCCAGAGAGATTGGCGAGGTAGGTCGAGGAGAGTTCGGGAATTTTGCCGGTGCTATCAATAATGCCGACGCTTCCCGATCCTGCGGTGATGCCGCCGGCCACGTTGAGCGTTGCGGAGCTCAATGCACCATCGAGCACCGCCCCACCGGTAATATGGAAATTGCCTGTCTGTGCAGTTCCCGGAAGTGAATCCTGCAACAGGATGCCGGCAGGCCATGCGCTGCGACAGTCTGATCCAATGCACAATCGCCCGGCGGCGGCCACATCACCCGCGGCGGCCACGCCAAGTAATGCATAGTTCGCGGTCGCAGATGCCGGATTCGCTATGAGCGATCCTTGCAGCACCCCAGTGCCTGTGGGAACTCCAGTGAATGTCGTTGCCTGCGTCATGGTGGACGGCAATCGCGCGGCATTAACTGTTCCCGTGGTCAATTGCGTGGCGTTCAAGGTGGTAAGGTTGGAACCGGAGAGGTTAGCGAACGTCGTAGACGAAATATTGTTAATCTTTCCCGTGGCATTCACGATTTGAACGTTCCCGGTTCCTGCGACGATTCCGCCGGCAACGTCGAGGGCACCCGTCTCATCGAGGGAGAAAATTTCAGCATTCGCGCCATTATTGAGAGAAAATTTTTCCGTCGTAGCCGCTCCTGCAGTTCCGACCCGCAGCTGAATGTTTCCTTCACCGTTCAGGTAAAAATTTGATCCCACCGCGTTCAAAACCGTCGAACTGCCCCCTGCGGCGCCTAGCGTCGTCGTCCCGATCACCGCGAGATCCGTGCCCACACGACCCGACCCGCTCACGTGGAAATTGCCCGCATCTGCGGTCCCAGGATATGAACCTTGGAGCGACACCGAAGTCCCCGCGATTTCCGACCACGTCGTTTTACATTCTCCACCGAGACAAAGCTGCGTTCCACGAATCGTTCCCGATATATTGAGATGGCCATCCTGCGCGGTACCCGGCGTCGCCGATTGCAGTTGTACCACTGGACTGCCAGTCGCCACCGCTGCCCACGACGATTTGCAGTCATCCCCAATACAGAACGATGGTGCCTTCACGCTACCCACCGCCACCACATCTCCCTCATTGTCGATGAGGAACTTTCCGGCGGATCCCACCAATACACCAAACAGCGCCTGGTCAGCCGCTATCTCCCGTGAGATTCGCTGCATTCAAGCTTGTGAGATTCGCGCCAGAGAGATTGGCGAGGTAGGTCGAGGAGAGTTCGGGAATTTTGCCGGTGCTATCAATAATGCCGACGCTTCCCGATCCTGCGGTGATGCCGCCGGCGATCGTTGCTCCACCACTCGCGGCCACATTTCCTTCACGATCCACACGAAAACGCGTAGTGGGTACTTGCGAACCTCCCGAATTCGCCGCAGTTTGAAGCAGTAGCAGCGCATCCCCCGCATTGGATGCCGCGTAATCGACGACCCCATACAAGAGATTTTGTCCCGCATCACCCGCCCCAAGCGCAATACCCAGACCTCCGTCCTGCAAACCGATCTGGAGACCGGTTCCATTCACGGTCAGTACATTCGCCCCGGATTGCTGCAGCTGCACAATGGATCCGGTTCCTGTCTGATTGAGAAAAATCCCAGGACGTGACGACCGGGCCGGAATGGTGGCCTGTGCAGCAGATGGCGTGATAATCACCGATTCCGGAGGAGTTGCCGTGCACGACGTACCGCAGGCGTTGTATGTCCCAGAATCACCGGTTGCTGTCGTACATGCGTTTCCCGCCTGAGTCGCAACACACGCATTGCTGCACACCACCTGCCCACCAGGACACGCGCACGCAGAACACCCATCCACCGTCGCACTCACCGATCCTGTTGGACATGACCTCGTATTCACCTGACACGTCCCCGCATAGGATCCGGACGGACAGTATTGCTGACCCGCTGAACATGTTGATTGTCCCCATGCGACCGAAGGCGCGCTCATGGCAAGCACCAGCAATGCGACACTACCGATGCGCGTGACCGCCATTCGCCGACGGGAGGAGGAAACGGACGTGCGGAGCATAAGCACTATTACCCGCAACAAGCAAAGGAAAGTGCGGCATTACAACCTTCCGCATATGCCGCACCGCCGGTGGTTGCATGAAAACTCCACTTAATGCCCTTCCAGGCCGCCGTGTCTTTCGTCCATCCCACGCAATCATTGGTCGGCGTCGGCAATGAGGGGGCAAGATTCGCGATCCACAAATCCGTTCCATTCGAGATACCCAATCCCCCCACCCCAATCGCTCCACAGTTGATCGAATTCAGCACCTCCGCAGTCGTGCATACGTGCTGACCGGCGGGGCACAGTACGTTGATCTGCGCATACCCCCCACGATTGCCATTTGCCGTACTGCTCGTCTTGCCGCGCAGAACGGGCCCAAAACAGCCGGTCACATTGAGCCGCCCCCCCACACTCACATCCCCACTAAACGTCGGATTATTGACTACGTTGAGCGTCACCGAACCTGTAGTGCCCCCACCACTGAGATTGGTCCCGGCCGTCACCCCGGTGATGGCACCGGTTGGCCAATCCGTACGACATGCGTTCCCAATGCAAATCTGCGGCGCCGTGACACTCGTACTTGCGGTGACCGCACCGGAACGATCGACGCGAAAACGATCCGTTCTCGTTCCACCTGCATCTGTTTGCAGGAGCAACAACGCATCGGCCGCGTGCATGCGGTCGAATTGCGCCGTTCCGGAAATGACACTCTGACCACCTGCGGCATTCCCGAGATCGAATGTGGCACTCCCAAAGAGACCACCGCCCAACGCCTCTAATACCCCGCCCAGCCTCCCTGCTCCTTCAATATTAAATTGACCTCCTGCTTGCGGTGACGCAGATGGACTCTGCGTCCATACGAAGCCCGGCGGATTTCCGGTGGGCGGCTGCGCACCCGGCTCCGTCCACACCGCCGCCCCTGCTCCCTGCACCAACCACGCGCCAAACACACTCGAAGCAATAATACCGAGCACCGTACGAATGACGACGGGCGTCGGTGACGATGGCGGGAGCTGCTCCGGCATATGCAGATCATGCAAGCACCTCCTCATCTCGTCGTACGTGCTCGCCCGCCCACCAAACGCGTTGGGAGCGGATACTCACGCAAACGCCGCCATCGATATATGCGGCAACCAAAAGGAGGTGCACTTGTCCACACCAGTATACCATCTTACGTCTTTTCTCGTTCCTCTTTTTCCACCCGCTGCAGTTCTTCCCAACGTTCTCGCTGCTTGCGATTCAGTTTACGGGGAATATCGACCATCACAGTCACCACCTGATCCCCTCGACCAAACCCGTGGGAACGAGGAACACCCTTCCCGCGCAAGCGCAACTGGTCGCCGGGCTGTGTGCCCGCAGGAATTTTCACCTCCACATCACCATCAACCGTTGCGGCAATAACCCGATCACCGAGCACTGCCTGTGTTGGCGTGATCACGATCCGCGAGAAAATAGTGGTTCCTTCCCGTGTGAACAACTGGTGCGGGCGCACGCGAATGTGCACGTAGAGATTCCCCGAGGGAAGACCCCGCTCTCCCGCCTCTCCCTGGCCGGTAAGCTCAAGCGTGTTCCCCGCTTCGACACCCGCAGGCACCGCAATCTGCACCTCATCCGTACGCAACTGCGTCCCCTGCCCGCGGCATGCAACGCACGGCTCCGTGATCACCTGACCCTCGCCCTGACAGGACGAGCAGGTCGTGACCACCTGAAATGCACCAAAAATCGTCTGCTGCACCGTGCGCACGCGACCCGCCCCCTTGCAGGTAGCACAGGCCTTCTTGCTCGCACCCGACGCAGCACCGCTTCCCCCGCACACATCGCATGGCACGCGACGTTCGAGGGGAACCGCCTTCGTGACACCGAACACCGCTTCAGAAAATTCTAACTCGATCGCAATTTCGAGATCTCGCCCGCGACGCTGCCGCCGACGTCCGCCGCCCATCCCAAACATATCCCCGAGACCGCCCCCAAACATCCCAGAAAACAAATCCTCAAAATTGACGCCGGATGCTTCCGCCCATGTGGAAAAATCCCGGAATCCCTCGAATCCCTGGAATCCGCCCTGCGCACGCGCCTGCTCGAATGTCCTGCCGTACTGATCGTACTGCTGCCGCTTCTCTGCGTCGGAAAGCACCTGATACGCTTCATTTACCTCTTTAAATTTTTCCGGATCCCCCCCCTTATCCGGATGATGCTCCTGCGCGAGTTTTCGAAACGCGCGTTTAATGTCGTCGGGAGACGCATGCTTCGGAATCCCTAATACCTCGTAGTAGTCATTTGCCATACATTCCGTATTCACAGGGTACCAGAGCATCACCCGACGAGCATACCGGCGCATCAATACCGCACATTCCCCATCTGCTCCATTGACACCATGCAGCCCAACCGATACAGTGAGCTCGATTCGTGATACCCACGGATGCGCAGTACAGAAAGAGGCAACGCCGTGCATCAGCTCTTAGCCCAATTCACCGACGCGCTACAGGTCACCGCTACCATCGAGCAGCTCTTCTCGGCCCATGGCATCACCGCTGCACCGAGCTGGAGTTGGATGCCGCAGGAACTGCCGGGATGGCCGGTTGCATCGGTGACGTTCGATCACCAAGCCAAGCATGGCGACCGCACGCTGAGCTGGAGCGTCAACTGGATGGCGGATGATGCGGATACCGGTGGCCACCTCTACATCAATCTCGCACTCTTCCCTGCCAAGCATCGGGACCCGGTCGTCGATTGCTACTACCACATCCCGACACGGTGCTGGGATTTCACCTTCGAGGATCGACCCAGTACCTGCAGATCCGAACTCATGGGCGCGGGATTTGCCGAAGGCGGGCTACCGAACGAGCGGCTACCCGAACTCTGCGCGATCCTTGCGCGCGCATTCCTGTCTGCGCACGAATAACCGATCACCGCGCCCGCGCCCCGTCATACGACGGGGCGTTTTCTCTTGCGCGCACTCGCCTGGTCTACTGCTTCTTCTCTTCAAAATCTGCGTCCTTCGGCGGTGATCCCGCGTCGCCACTCTGCGCGGCACCCTTCGTGTTCGCACTGCCGCTCTTCTGCTGTTCCTCCTGCGCCTTTTTGTACATTGACTCGCCAATTTTCGAGAGTGCCGGCTGGAGATCATCCATGGCCTTCTTCAACGCACCCGCATCTTCTCCGTCCTTCACCTTCTTGAGCTCCCCGAGCTTCGCCTCCACCTCCGTCTTCACCGCCGCATCCACCTGGTCCCCCAGATCCTTGAGCGATTTCTCCGCAGCGTAGATGGCCTGCTCCGCCTGATTCCGAAGATCGATAAGCTCCTTCTTCTTCCGATCTGCTTCCGCAAACTGCTCCGCCTCCTTGCGCATGCGATCAATCTCGGTCTGATCCAAACGCGCGGAACCGGAAATCGTGATCTTCTGTTCCTTATTCGTGGCCTTATCCTTTGCCGAAACGGTGAGAATACCGTTCGAATCGATATCAAAGGTCACCTCAATCTGCGGTATCCCGCGTGGCGCTGGCGGCACGCCGTCCAATGCGAACTTGCCGAGCGATTTATTATCCGCGGCCATCGGACGCTCCCCCTGCAGCACATGAATTTCCACGGTGGTCTGATTGTCTGCCGCGGTCGAGAACGCCTGCGATTTCGACGTCGGCACGGTCGTATTGCGAGGGATCAGGGGCGTCGCAACTCCACCCAGGGTCTCCAATCCCAGGGTGAGCGGCGTGACATCGAGGAGCAGAATATCTTTCGTGCTCGTCTCGCCTGCAAGAATGGCCCCTTGAATGGATGCGCCCTTTGCGACGCATTCCATGGGATCAACGCCGCGCTCAATTTTTGGACCCAAATACTCCTCAATCAACTTCTGGACAATCGGCATGCGCGTCGGACCGCCCACGAGGATCACCTTCGCAATTTGTCCGGGCGTCTTTCCCGCATCCCGAATCGCCTGCTCCATGGGTTGCCGGCAGCGCTCAATAATGGGACGCACGAGATCCTCAAACTTTGCCCGCGTCACTTTGACGAGGAGGTGCTTCGGCCCATCGGCGGTTGCCGTAATGAACGGAAGATTGACCTCCGTTTCGAGTACCGTGGAAAGCTCGATCTTCGCTTTTTCCGCTGCCTCACGCAATCGCTGGAACGCCATCGGATCTTTTCGCAAATCCACTCCCTCCTTTTTCTGGAATTCCTCCGCCAAAAAATCAATCAGCGCGCGGTCCATGTCCGTGCCCCCAAGCTGCGTATCTCCCGACGTGGATTCCACCTCGAACACGCCGTGTCCGAAGCTCATGATCGTAACGTCCAACGTTCCTCCACCGAGATCGAACACCAACACATGCTGATCCTGCTCGCTCACCTTATCGAGTCCATAGGCGAGCGCGGCGGCCGTCGGCTCATTGACGATGCGCACCACTTCCAGCCCCGCAATCGCGCCCGCATCTTTCGTTGCTTGACGTTGATTATCATCGAAATACGCCGGTACGGTAATCACCGCTTTCGTGACCGGCTCCCCGAGAAATGCCTCCGCATCTTTCTTAATCTTCTGGAGAATGAATGCGGAAAGCTGCTGCGGTGTGTATTCCTTCTCGTCTACTTTATAGGTGAATGCGGTTCCCATCTTTCGCTTGAACGCCTGGAATGTGCGATCCGGATTCGCGACCGCCTGCCGCCGTGCGGGCTCGCCCACGAGGAGCTGCCCGTCTTTCGCAAATGCCACGTAGGACGGGAATGCTTTCCCGCCGATGGTCGTTCCCTCCGCTGCGGGAATAATGACCGGCGAGCCACCCTGCATGACCGCCGCGGCAGAGTTGGAGGTCCCCAAATCGATACCAATAATTTTTGCCATATGACGAAATTCAAAAAAGGCCACGTTGGACAATGGAGACGCACGCCCGAGCTCTTTGCAATCTGACGGGAACCACTCCCGTCGGCACCATCATCGACTGCGCCGCGCGGGGATCTTTTCGTTATGCCGCAATGATCACCTTCGCCACCCGCAGAACCCGTCCATTCATGACATATCCCACCTGCACGACCTCCACAATTTCACCGGCTGCCTTTCCTGATTCCGCTTTCGTGGCCACCACCTCGTGCTGGAGATAGTCCACGCGCTCGCCCACCAAACCCGTGGGCGTCACTCCATTGCGCTTCAGTATCTCCAGTCCAAGTTGATGGAGCGCAGGAAGGGATTGCGCCGCAACAATCGCATCCATGAGCGGGAGAAAGTCTCGAATCACATCCGCCGCAACGTACTTCGCGAACTCCTCACGCTCCCGCGCGATGTCCCGTTCACGATTTTGGTAGTCCGCAATAGCGCGTTTCCATTTCGCCTCAATCGCCGCGAACTGCTGCTGACACGCGGCATGGACATCATCCGCTTGCGGGGCCTCATCGGCGAGCTGTGGGGTATCGGTCATATCGTTTGGCGAATCAGGCCATCAATTGTCCGCAAAAGTCCCAGGTGCTGGTCATACGCCATCCGCATCGGGCCGACAATACCAAGTGTCATCTGCTGGCCCTCCGGCAGCTCGAGACAACTCGCAATCGTTCCGCACTGCGGTCCAAATGGATTTTCTGCACCGAGGATCACCGTCGGCGCTCGCCCCACGCGTTCTCCGAGCACTTGCAACGTTTCCTCGAGGCGATCCACCGCCACCGAAAACCGCTGCAGCACCTCGGGATCATGGAACTCCGGCTGAATGACGAGATGGGCGAGGCCCGTAGCGTACGCGTCTCCCTCTGGAAATCCCACCACAATGGCCTCTGCCGTCACATCCGCCAATGTGCGCGCCAGTAATTTCCCCGCAACGTGCACGTCATCATCAATATCCTCGACCACCGAAAGGACGATACGCATGGCACGCGGAACGAGTTGCGCATGATGCTGCAGGAGATATTCGACGTACTCGCGATACGCCCGTTCGGTGGGCACGCGACCGGCAGATGTATGTGGCTGATGCAGATACCCTTCCTCCTCGAGCAGCGCCATGTCATTCCGAATGGTTGCCGGACTCGCATCCACGCCACCACGCTCGACCACAATTTGGGACGAGACGGGAGCGGCAGAAACGACGTAGGTTTCGATGACGGACCAGAGAATGGCCGTTTTCCGGGTATCCAGCATACACATCCCTATCGTACCGAGATTAGCAGTCTCGTCAAGCGACTGCTAATTACCTCGAAACCTGACGCTCGACCGCACCGATCACGTCCTCCAGGGGCTGTGCGGTATCCAACCAGATTAGCTCACCCGGAAACGAGTGATAGGGCACCGCATGCGCCGCATGTGGTGTCCGATCTGCATCATGATGTGCCGGATGTCGCGTGCGTGATCGAAATCGACGCAACCGCTCCTCCTCATCCACGGTACAGACGACGCAGGTGATCGCGACGCCATACTCCTCCGCCCATTGCGCAAAACGGACACCATCCTCCGAATACTGAAATGGGGCCTCCACAATGCACGAAACGCCATAGCGCAGTTGCATCTCCACCATACGCAGGAGCATCTGAATCGCCACGCTCCCCAAACGACGACTCTCCTCCAGAGTGGATCCGCCGAGCAACTCGTAGAGCGGCTCTTTGCAGGTTGCATCTTTACTGAAACATGGCCAATGCCAACGCGCCGCAAGCGCCTGCGCGAGCGTAGTTTTTCCGGTGCCCGGCAATCCGCACACCACCACGAGCTGCGTCATACCGATGTCGCGCGCCGCACGATTGCCATGGGCGTCTGCTCATTCGTTTGCCCGAGGGGATTGTCGCGAAATGCCGCTGCAACGAATGCGCGATCCACCCCATCGGATGCACCGAGCACATTCACCCCGAGATCATTCGCATCAATGATCGCCACATCCACGCCAATTTCCCGTGCGATGCGCTGTGCCACGCCATCCGGATCTTTGGGACCGAGCTTGGCATACCCGCTTCCCTGTGTCGGCTTGCCCGCTGTATCGGAATCCGCGATCGGCAATGTGTAGTCGCAGGGACCATCGATTGCATTAATGTGCTTCCCCACCACCCGATAAAATACGCCACGAATGCCCAGTGGCTTCGTCATCGCCGCAGCGAAAGCAGCGACGCACATGCGCGGGAGACCCGCCTCCCGAATGGCAAGTTCCATGGTCCATGGCGATCCCAGCCCGATCCCATATTTCGATTTGTGGACAAACCGAACAAGGAAATTCGCCCACCAGGATGGATGGATCTCCGCAAGGGGATACGCACGGCCCTGGGTAATAGCAACGACGCGCTCAGAAATGGCAAGGAGGTCGCCCCATTGGCAATGCGCAATCGCATACTGACGCACCAACGCGAGTACCTCATCCGCGGGACGAACGAGGTGCGTCCGAACCGGATACCGATCGACGGATACCCCATCCGGAAGCACGATGCGACATTCTTTTTCTGGATTCGGCGGCAGCGGCAGTGCACCATCATCCCCACCATGCACTCGACGTACCACCGCGAGCGCCTCCGTAAATTGCTCCTGCGCACGGGCATCCAATGTGGTAAGCAAGGCACGCCCCCAACGCGCGTATCCGTACACGCTCCGCAATACTGCCGGACGAGGAACCGATGCGGTGCATCCGAGATCACGCAGGTTATCGATGATATCGGCGGCCTTCACCATGCGGACGGCATGCGACGCGCGCGGCAAGGCCACTGCACGCTCCCACATCGCCATACGATCCCGTGGCCAGGTGAGCTCCGCCACCAAATCACCCACACGCCCACCAAACTCCCGACGAATCACCTCCGCCGCGACCCCACAATCCTCCACCACATCATGAAGTAATGCAGCAGCAATCACTGCCGCATCATCAATGCGGTACTCCTCGATGAGCGCCAGCGCCACCCGCATCGGATGAATAATATACGGAAGCGCAGGACTCCCCTTCCGCGTCTGCGTGGCGTGCGCATCACGTGCAAATGTGTACGCAGCGGAAAGCACCGTTGCTTGAGGCAACGTGAGCACCAGATTCGCCCACCGGCGCTCTTGATACGGCAAATCCAAAAAATGGTCCATGTCAGGCATAACGTCTCCCATTACAACATGGAACGCCGCCCCAGGTCATGCCTTGGGCGGCGTACGATCTCCGTCCGTCGTCTGCGCCAGCCGCCGTTCCACCAACTGCACGAGAAATGCCACAATCTTCGGGCGCAAAAATCGCGCCGGCGCTGTGACACCCTGCTTCCACCGCGCCACGGTCGGCAGCGAAGTTCCGAATTCGCGCGCCAGCACTTTTGACTCGCAACCCGCAATCGCCATGCCATCCCGTACGAGTCGCTGGAATTGCTGGGCATCACTGCAATCCGCATTCCGCGCGTACGTGAGGTACGCCGTAGGGTCGCTCAACACTTCGCCATGATCCATTGCCCTCTCCTTTCGCAAAGCAGGAACATAATAACACTGGCGATGCTCTAGTGCAACAAAACCAATACCACCCTCGCGTGGGTGGTATTGGTCGTCAAATACTCTTTTGGTACCGCCAACCGGATTTGAACCGGTGTTTTCGCCGTGAGAGGGCGACGTCCTAGACCGGGCTAGACGATGGCGGCGCACGATGCGCATCTCGCGCATCGCTCCTACTGTGCCAATCGA
Organism: Candidatus Uhrbacteria bacterium; assembly: GCA_016188355.1. GTDB lineage: Bacteria > Patescibacteriota > Patescibacteriia > JACPHY01 > JACPHY01 > JACPHY01. Next base: position 63,127 of record JACPHY010000001.1, on the reverse strand, counting down.
TTCCGTACTCGTCAACGCTGCTCCCACGCCGAATCCTGACGGCACACGAGCTCCGCTTTCCGCAATGGCTCGGCCATCAGCTCGACCACCACGCGCTCCATACGGACGCCCTGGGACCCCTTCACCAGCACCACATCCCCAGGGGTAAGGAGATCTTGCACGTACCGACCCGCTTCTGCTGCGGTACGGAATGTCAGCACGCGATCCTTGGGGAGTCCGGATTCCTGCGCGCGCGCCGCCGCGATCCGCATCGCTTCACCAACAACCACAAAATAATCCGGACGCAGTTCCGCCACCTGCTCGCCCACGCGCGCATGCTCCGCATCGGTATGTGCGCCCAATTCGAGCATGTCGCCCAATACCACAAATTGCCGACCAGTCGTGCGCATTGCACGAACCACTTCGAGTGCGTGTGTCACAGCCAACGGCGAGGCATTGTACGAATCATCGATCAATATCGTCCGCTTAATGCCCGGCAAGAGCGCCATGCGACTCGGCGGCGGCACATACTGCTCGAGCGCATGCGAAATCGCGACGAGATGCTGACGTGATGCCAATCCCACCGTCGCTGCGGCAAGCGCCGCGCTCGCATGACTCATGCCAATGCATCCGCGAAGGTGCACGGGGACGACGCTTCCCTCCGCAAGGATCTTCAGGGCGATGCCCGTCGGCATGTGATCCTGCCACGCAATCTGGTATTCTGCCCCCCGCACATCGGCGGATTCGGCAAATCCATACGTCCACACCCGCGCACGGGTATGCGCCCGCATGCCGAGAACATTGGCATCATCCGCGTTGAGAATCGCCACGCCATCCTGCGGTAGCGCTTCAATGAGTCGCCGTTTTTCGGCAATCACGCGATCTAGCGTACCAAAAAATTCGGTGTGCGCAGGACCCACTGCCGTGACGACGCCAATGTGCGGCCGGGCAATGCGCAGCAGGTGCGCAAGATCCCCGGGGTGATCGGCACCGTATTCCAACACCAGCACCTCGGGGTAGGTAGCGCTACGGAACAGTCGATACCACCATCCCCGCAGGAGCAGGGTGATCCATTCGGACAGCGAGCGCCCAGGAGCCATGCCGCCGATGATTGTCACCGGAAGCCCAATCTCATTATTGTAATTTTTCGGCGCACTCCGTATGCGCGCCGTGCGTGCGAGCACCGCACGAATCGCCTCCTTCGTGGACGTCTTCCCCACACTGCCCGTAACACCCACAATACGCGGCCGCTGCCGCGCAATCACCCCCCGCGCAAGTCGCGCAACCCATTGTTCAAAATGATGTCGCATAGCTCCTACGCCAAATCCAACTCAATCACTCGGTCACTAAAAACGTACACTATTTCCGTGTCCTGATATCGACGCACGAGCTGCTGCTCCGTGGGATAGGTGTGCCCGTGCAACAGATACCGCGGCCGCTGCTGTTCGCAGTAGGTGCGCAATGCACGGAATCCCTGGTGCGCGAGATCGTCTGGCTCGTCATTGATACCGTACGGAGGACAATGCACGCACATCACATCCACCCGCGGGAAATCAGCCAACAACGATGCCGCTTCCTCCTGGGTATACATCTTACTATATGGACTCTCTTTGTACCGCACCGATCCCTCAAATCCGCCAAAGGTCACCCCGTGCAGCGAAACCGTACGGCAATGGAGATTGGAGATTCCGAGTTCCGGAAAATAAGTACCCGAACAGTGATTCCCATACACTCCCCACTTCGGAATACCGGTGACGCCCCCCAATCCTCGCAACTCCGCAAGACCCAAATCGCCTAACGTCACAATACAATCAATCGATTGTTCCGCAAGAATCTCCGCAATCGGCCGACGTGGTGGCCGATCGGCAATCGCGAGCACACGCAACATACTAATTTTTTTTCGGGAGAATGCCGTCGTACTCGAGCAAGTATTTCGCCATTTCGCCAAACAAGGGAGCAGCAGTGGAATCTGCGAACCGCTGTACGGTCGGTCGATCAATACGCACGACCATCGCAAAGGTCGGATGATCTACCGCACCGATTCCGGCGAACGTATGGATCGTATCCGCCGAATACCCCGGGCGATCGGGTAAAGGAATTTGCGCGGTTCCGGTCTTTCCCCCCACAAGATATCCTCGCACCCCCGCACGCTTCGGATATCCATCTCGAACCACCGACACCAACATTCCCTGGAGGAGTGTGGCGGTCCGGGCGCTCATCACCCGACGGATGACGCGGGGCTCCACACGCCGCCGCGTCCCATCCGACAGCATCACCGCATCCACCACGTGTGGTTGCATGAGATTCCCTCCGTTCGCAATAGCCGCGTAGGCCACCGCGAGCTGCAACGGCGTCACCGTGATGCCCTGTCCGTACGAACTCGTCGCCAAATACACTTCTTCCCGCCGGGCGAGATTACTCGTATCGCCAGCAGATTCCCCGGGAAGCTCGATGTCGGTCAATGCGCCAAACCCAAAGCGTTCCACTGCAGCCCGGAAACGGTCCATGCCTATTTTCCGCGCCACGAACACCGTTCCCGTGTTAATGGAAAACCGCAGCACATCGGCCATGGTGGATTCCCCGTAAATGTGATTATTGCTGTTCGTGATCACCGCACGACCAATAACCACACGACCAGTATCGGTAAACGTGGTGTCCGGATGCACGACACCCGCATCAATGGCCGCGGCCATGGTCATCGGCTTAAACACGGACCCCGGTTCATACGCCCCCGTCACGGCAGGTGCATGGAACCGTGCAAGATCGGTCGTCGCGCCATACCGATTCGGATCAAAAGCAGGAACGCTGCACAACGCCCGCACGGCACCGGTCATGGGATGGAGGATGACCATCGTTCCCCCCGATCCTCCCGCTGCAGTCACCGCAGCTTCCAGGCGGCGACATGCTTCAAGCTGCAATTCGCGCTCAATCGTCAATGCCACCGTCGCTCCATGGATCGCCGGCGTACCGCTCCGCTGCCCAAACACGATCCACCGCCCGAGGGGATCCCGTTCGGATTCGAGCACTCCGGGAGTACCGGAGAGGACCTGATCGTACGCCGCTTCTATTCCATATCGCCCCGAAATCCCATGAGGACCGTCGCCCACAAATCCCGTCAGATGCGCCATAGCGGATCCATCGGGATAAAATCGCGAAAGCGTGGCTTCCGCTGCGACGCCCGGAATCCGCAACGCGGCAATCGCGTCACGCTCTGCAATGGAGGCGCGACGCACCAGCGGCTCATACGGATCTCCCGGCTTCGCGAGGCGCTCCCGGAGGGTATCCTCTGGCAGGTGGAGCAATGGCGCAAGTGTTCGTGCCGCGCCCTGCGGATCTCGGATGTCTTTTGGTACCGCGTAAATCGTGTACGTTCGCTCATTCGTCGCAATGGGAAACTGTCCTCCGGGACTCCTGCGATCCTGTACCACGATCATGCCGCGCTCGGGAGCAATACGCTCGACGAGTTCTCGCTGGCCGAGCGCAAGTCCGCGGTACCAAGAACGATCGAGCACCTGAATGACGAATAACCGAAGCACAATCACGACGCCCGCCAATCCCAAGCCCACGGCCAACACCAGGAGACGAGGGTCCAAAGACCCCCGTCTCCCCGATGCACGTCGTGCCGTTCGCCACGTCATCGCAGTCACAGGAATACATGCGGCACATCAACCGCCATGATCCAGAGGAGACGAACTCCACCTAGAACATCGCAGCGCCACCCAATAATCCTCCGAGCAGTTCCTCGATGGGGACCGCATCCTTAGGCGCTTCTACCGGTGCCGCCTTCCCCCAGTCGCGGAATCGCATATCGATCGTTCCCGTCAAACGCCCCTCTTTATTGAATTCGGCATCCGCAAATTGCTCGGAATCCACCGTGATACGCATGCGCATCACGTCCTTGCTCTTCTTCGCGATCCAAATATCGCCAACCATCTGATCTAGCGCCGCAATCACCTTCGGATCCGCCAGTGCCGTGCGCGCCTCGTCGAGATCGGATGCGGTCAGCTGGAGATCGGCCGCAACCGCTTCCATGAGCGGAAGAATGGACGAACGATTCAAACCGACCGTGTAGTGGTACGTCCGGACGCCGTCCAGTTTTTCTGTACCGACGCGCGTGCGCAGCACGAGCAGCGGATTTGCCTGCAACGCAGCGCGAAGACGCGCATCCAGCGCATCCAGCTCTGCACCGGTCGGCAGCTTCGGCGGAACAATCTCCGGATCCAATGCGGCAACCATTCCGGCAATTGCATTCAAATCAATCGCGATCCACTTTCCGCCCAACATTCCCTTCACCGCACCCAACGCTGCATCAGTCCCCATCTGCATCTCCTTCACCTCTGGCGCAGATACGGCATCGGTGCCTGCTTTCGGCTCTAATTTTGCCGTGATATCCCCCAAACGGAGGTACGTCTTTCCTTCCACCCATCGGGAATCCAATTGCACGTTCGCTCGCGCAATGGCTTCCGACGTATCTACGGTAATCGCAATACGCTGTGCGGCAGTACTCGTTGCCGCGGCCCCGCGCCCACTATCCGATCCCTGCGCATCAAATTGCACCGAGAGTTCTTGGATGGGTGCATCGGTATTGCCCAGAGCAGCGGCAAATTGCACCGTTCCCTGCGCCTCATACCGCGAATGCTCTGCCTGCACGGCACGGGTATACCCCTCCTGCAACACCGCTGTGGCATCTTCCTGAAATGGATTCCGACAACCCGCTCCCCCGAGCACGAGCACCGCCATCGCCCCAATGCCGAGTGAACGGAGCCAGCTGCTCCGAAGGTGGGTCATACAACAAATCATCATGGCGAGGCGACGGACACACCTCTGCCGGTACACAATTATGAAGCGAGCGTACCATGGGACGTATCCCCTGTCGACGCAATCTGCACGGATGGTGACACGTGACGATTCAATTCCGCAGATGACACATCAGCACCCAAAACGCTCGGCTGCAACTGGAAATCCACCCCGAGCACACTCTCTTGCTTCGTGAGATCCACCACCGACGACCGCGCCGCGACATACCCTGTCTTCTCGGCAGCCACGTAATACGCGTTCTTGCCGACGAGGAATTGGTAGCGCCCGTATCGATCGGTTACTGCAGTTTCCAGTAGTTTATTGAATTCTTGATCAAACAATCGCACGATGGCCCGTCCGATAGGGTGACGTTTCGCCGCGTCACGTACTGCTCCCCAGGAATGCGGCAGGCGGGGGCGACGTGCAAGCCGACGGAAGAGGAAATAGAGTCCACCATTCACGAGCGCAAGCACAACGGTTAGTACGCTGGGGGACACCGCGAGCACGAACAACGAGGACACGAGGCTCACCTGGGCGATGAGCGCACCCGCCAGTTCTCGATAGTGCCGGCGCAGCACCCGTTTGGTCGTTTGCTCTTCTTCGTACGCATCCACGGGCACGTTCATCGCGAGAAATGCTCCCTGCGTATCCACAACAATCGGAGCACCGTAATAACAATCGGCGAATACGCCATCGGTAGGACGTCCCCGAAGGAGCGCGGAAGGGTACGCAAATTTTGGATGCTGGATCTCCAATCGATAGGTACCCGGCCGCTGCACGAGGAAGGTGAATCGACCTAAATGATCGGTGACCGCGGTCTGCACCACCCGACCGGCGACCGTATCCACGAGGCGCACCGTCGCAAGGTCGACCGGCCGCTTCGTGAGACTTGCGTACACGGTCCCCCACGCCTTTCGCTTGCGACGCGCGAGCAACCGTCCGGGCTGCAGTACGAGGCTGATGAGGTACTGGAGATAGCTCACGAGCTGGAATCCCTCCACCGCCGTCGCCGCATTGGCCACGACCGCCACCGTGGTCACCGGTGCAACCGCGCGCTCCGTAACCACCTCCACGACCGGGTTATCGAGCACCCGCTCCTGCACGAGGACCGCTACTGCCGCTGCGGTATCAGCGGTGGATTTTGCGGCCGCGATGGTCGTCTGTTGCACCACGACTGCAGTCGTCACCACGGAATCGCGAACTGCGGATGCCGCGCGAACCAACATCGCATCTGATGCTTCTTTATCATCTCGGACATCGCGACAGTCTGGATCATTCGGCGCATCGATCGTTCCATCGCCGTCGTCATCGATACCATTCCCGCATTGTGCGGGAGCCACATCAAAAGTGAGCGCCTGCGGTAAGGGCGATACATTGCCCGCGCGATCCCGTGCAGCAACACGCACGCTGTGCGATCCCGGTTCCAGGGGAACGGTCGTCTCGTAAGACCAGTTGCGCGTGGATGGGGTGAAGGTGAAGGTCACCGGATCCGATGCCACGGTCACGAGGAGCGCGTCCAGCGTTGCGAATTCTCCCTCCGTAAGAGTTCCGCGTAACGCTAGAGTCACCGCAAATGCCGTGGGAGCATCCGATGCGGCTGCCGGCGTCCGACGGAGCAATCGCAACTCATCCACAGCCGGCGGAGCAGGCGGCGTTCGATCCACCCGGAACCATGTGGAGGATTCCAATACCATGCCCGAGGACAATGCCGCAGTCGCCGTGATGAGATGCGGCCCTTCCGAGGGAGCAGCAGGAATGGGGAAAGTAAATGCTCCTGATTCGTCCACCGTCAGCGATCCCAATGGCGCCGCATCCTGCGTCAGTTGGAGGGTAATGCCCGGTGGCGCCGTTCCCGCAACCACTACTGCAGCGACATTGATATACGTTCCGGACACCGGCGCGGTGATACGAATGGCATCATCCGATGGAACCACCGCAATGTGCAATTCTGAACGCGCGTTACCCAACTGTGCTGCAATGCGGTGGTCACCCAGGGGAAGTCCGTCCCCCACCGCACCCGAAAATCGTCCCTCCGAATCCGTGGTGACCGTCGCCATCCGGCGATCATCCACATCAATCACCAGTACGCTCCCCGGCGTTGCAGTTCCCGTGACCGAAAGCGGGCCAACAGGGACCGCGGTTCCATCTCGTGGCGCAAGTATGGTAAACGTACCCGCCGCGTCGACCGATCCCCAGCCACCCCCCACAGCCGGCGGATTCATCACTGCCGGTGCACCGCCATTCGAAACGGGCGGCGCCTCTCCTGGTGGCGTCATCACGGGCGGGACGTCCGTCGAGGGCGGTGCAATCGAAATCGTCAGCGGAGCAGGGAGTGACGCGGTACGAATATCTGCGCCAGATTCTGGTCGATAGGACACGATCGGATACACAGTGGCGGTCACCGCGCCCGGCGATACCGACGTCAGGGACAACTCCATCACACGCGTCGCGCCGCTGGACAACGTGCCCAGTCGAAACGTGATGCCTCCGGAGCCGGCTCCATCCACATCTCCCACATCTCCATCTCGGGTGTCGGTGAGCACATTCCCCTGCAGACGCAATGCATCAGGTACCACACGGAGACCCTCGGAAACAGGAATACGCACCACCACATCTTCGGCCGAACCGGCTCCCACGGAATGCACTTCAATCTCCATGCGCACACGTCCACCGGATGCTCGCGTACCCGCACCGACCGCGATCTCGCCGAGCGGCGCTGCAGCGATCGTCGTCACGGATACCGGTGCTGCACACGTCGACATCGCTCCCGCGCGATTCCGCGCCCGCAGACAAAATGCGTAGGAGGTGTCCGGAGAGAGACCGAGCACGGGAACTACTCCCGATCCCCATCCGACCCCCCTCTGCCAAACCACCCCATTCGCCAATTTCCCATCCGCGCCGACAAATTGATTTGAAATCTGCTCATGGATGGCGTACGTGACCGGCGCATCTTCCGGAGGAAAACGGAGCGCCACACTATTGGAGGTACGCTCCGCCGCCGTGAGGAGCGGCACCGATACGAGCGTCGTCACACAGGGGAATGCAGCGGACGGATCAGAAAGTTCATCATTGCGTCGCGTATGCACGTGGCGATCGCAAAACGCGGTATTCGGTGTCAGTCCCTCCTCCACGAGATAATCCGCCTCTCGCGTGTTCACCGTGCCGATCACCCGCTCGTCCGCGCTCCCGTGCGTCCCCGCATGTACCACAAACCCGGTCGCATCTGCAGGACGGTCGCCCCATGACCACCGAATCGTGGTGGTGGTCGGCGTCCCCGAGGCGATCGTCGGCGGCGCCACCGAATCTTCGGACGTATACGCAATCGTGAGACCACGGAGCACCGGCGTCACGACATCGGATGTCGTTTGGAGTGTAGCGCGCCACCGAAGCGAGGAACCGGAACCCCGGAACGTCCACACCTCGCCCGGCGTCACCGGCCCCTCCCATGCGGGCTCGCCATCCGCAACACTCAATTCATAACTCACACTGGTCCCTGCCGGTTGATCCGCAGTCGGCGTCACCGTTGCACGGAGAATGTTCCGAGGCACATCATCCACGACCGACGAGACCGCAACTGCAGTCGTCGCATATGCTCCCCGAATGACCGCCGCTCCGGATGCATGTCCCGCAATCACGCTCCCAGGTGCCGGATAGGTCGGTGCCACCGCAATCGAAAACGAACCCGTACCGGGCCATCCAGTCCCCAATGGCGCCGCTGATTCCGTTCCTACCAACACACGCATCGGCTGTGTCGCCGACGCAACCAGCATCGATCCATCCGTGGCAAAAGCAATATCGAAAATGTCGCCATCCACGCGCTTCGTCCACACCAATCCACGATCCGTACTCACGTACACGCCATCCAAGAATGCCGCCGCAACGGTCCCGCCCCCATTCGTCGCAATCGCTGCCGCGTAGGAGACGGAAACACCGCTTGGATTCGATGGGGACCAATTCGCACCTCCATCCACACTACGGTAGACCCCAATGCCGAGCGCGGACACATACACGGTCGCATCGGTTGCATATGATCCCGATACCGCGATCCCACGGATGTCTCCATTCTCGAGCGCGGTGGAATCAATGCCGATATTGGCTGGAGACCAGGACGTGCCTCCATCTGTGCTCTTTCGGATACTGGTGAATGCCGCAACAAATACGGTGCGATCTGCTGCAAATGCCGGGGAAAATGCAACGCCAAGCCCGCTCGCATCCGCATCGACCTTCGTCCACGTTGCCCCACCATCGCCACTGCGCCACAATCCATCTCCATTCGTAATAGCAAATGCAGCGCCATCGCCCGTAAATGCCGGGGAAAGAGCGATGTCTACTACTTCATTGGCGGTCGTTGCGCTCCGCACCCAGCTCGCCCCCGCATCCGTCGATCGATAGATGCCGTCGGCCACACCGACGAGCATCGTTCGATCGCTGGCGAATGCTGGGGAAAACGCAATCGCGCGAACGCGCTGTTCGGCAAGCCCCGCATATGGCGACCATGCTGCTCCCGATGCCGGCAATCGAATTTCCCGTGCCTCCGTATCCCATACGGCAGTCGTTACCGCATCTCGCGTAGCCGTCGTTGCGAACGACGCCACAAAGGAACGCGATGCAGCATCCAATCGCACCATGATCAAAATCGCGGAAAGCACAAAACTCGCGCCGACGAACGACGCGGCTACTCCGCGCGATGAGGTTCGCAACATACGCCAAACAACAAAGTCTACCTCCGTACAATGCCCTTGCAGTATATCACGAACACACCCGCCCCCATGTGTTCTTGTCGCGCTGTGGATTTCGCGATATGCTCCAGGTGTGGGGTGGGGACGGAGATGTGTATGGTCCCATCGATGCTCCCTGCGTGGTATGGCAACACTTGACGAATTGGATTCGCCTCCACGCATTCGTATTGCTACATGGGTCGTTGCGCTCGTCGCAGCAACGAGCGGTACCACCGCCGCGCTCGCCACGCTCGCCGCAACGAGCACCACTGAATCAATGCGGACGCTCGCGCTCACGGATCATCCGTGCGCGCACGTTGTTGCAACGGGCGGCAAAGCGGCAATCTCGTGGACGACCTCGCTTGCATCGGATGTCAATCACGTCATGCTGGGCATTGATTCCCAATACGGTCGAGTCGTTCCCGCAACTCCGGGGACTGATCATCGCGTCGTGGTGGACATGCTCACTCCGGGAACCACCTACCATTTCCGCGTTTCCTCCACACGATCGGATACCGGAGCAACCGTACAATCGGGTAATTGCCCATTCACGCTCCCCGGCGTTGATCGCACCGCTCCCACTGTACTCTCCTTCACCTCTGCATCCATCACCCCGAACAATTACCGCGTTACCTTCTCCACCAATGAACCCGCAAATGCCTGGGTGGACATTGCGGGCAATCGCCAAAACACGACCGACGCGCCGTTCCGCATGCACCACTCCATTGCGATCGAACGTCTCACCGACCCCGAGATCACACCGGAGCTCCATGTCACCGATCGTGCAGGAAATACCACCACTATGCCCATCGCGCTCCCATAACCGCACACCATCGGGAAGCCGCTTGGGCCGCTAGCTCAATGGCAGAGCAATGGCCTTTTAAGCCAGAGGTTCTGGGTTCGACTCCCAGGCGGCCCAAAAGATCGTGGGGAAACCTCCCGGTTTCCCTCCCGTGCCCCCTTCCCTCCAACCAAGTCACTTGCTCCCTCCGTATGCGGGGTCGGGCAAAGCCCTTCTTCCCCACATACTCCGGTCGCTGCGCTCGGGTTCGGACGAAGTCCATAGCGGCGCCGCGGTAAATTTTATACGACGATTGCATATTGATTCACGGTAATCGCCCTTTATGGACCAACTCGTCACGAAACGGAACCGACGCACTGCCCGTACTGCGACTCCTCCCGCACCACTGATCACCGCCGCGAAGCCCGCCGGAGAGGCACCATCCACTCTCGCGTTGCTGGTCGCGGGACTCTCCGCGTCGATCGCGCTGAGTTTTGCGGCGGGCGGTGATGTATGGGCAGGAATTGCGCTCACCCCACAGTCTCGCCCCGCAGAGCCATCGCGCGCTCAAATTTTCGCCGAAATCCAGCAGCTGCATGCGCGCCTCGAAAACCTCGAAACTACCCTGACCGCCTCCTGCCGAACAACGGCGAGCGCAGACGTTGTTCCCGACACCAGTAACATCGAACCGCCTCCAGCGAATCAGAACTGAACGGCACTCCACATCCAAACCCCGCACCGAGCACGGTGCGGGGTTTGGATGTACTGCTGATGCACTCATTCCGACACCAACGTAAGCAACAACTCCGTGCTCCGCGTCGCGGCATGCGCAGGAAACAGTGCCTGCGCCGATGCCGCTAATGCAACACCTCGCGACGGATCAGCGAGCAGTGCCCGAATTTGACGCGCGAACTCCTCCGGTGTGATCTCCTGCTGCTTCCACACGACCGCCGCCTGCCGCATCCCAATCGCTGCCGCGTTATCCTCTTGATGCGTGCCCGGCATCGGCACGAGCACCATCACCTTTCCCAGCACGCCCAATTCCGTGACCGTTCCCATGCCTGCGCGACTCACCACGACATCCGCTGCCGTATAGGCAAGCACCAGCGTTTCGGCGTCGAGGAATTCTTCTTCCCGATACGTCACGACGCCCCCAGAACTACTACTGCCCAGTGGAGGCGTCGGTGGATCCACCACACGCTTCCCGCGCCCAGTCACCACAAGGAAGCTCGCCTGCTTCCATACACCATGTGCAGCGTGAGCCAGCACATTGAGCGCCTGCGCTCCCGTTCCTCCACCCAGTACCAGCACGAGCGGCAAATGCGGTGGGAATCCCAACAGCTGCTTGGCTTGTCCAGACGAAATCGAACTCATGGAGCGCATTGCACGACGCACGGGATTCCCCACGATACGCACCGGCCGCGCCCCAAACGCAACCACATGTGCGGGGAACACTCCCGTGATGATCTGTGCGATGGGCGCCACGAGTTTATTCGCCAGTCCAGGCCGTACGTCCTGTTGGTGGATCATGACCGGAATACGGAGGAGCCGCGCCGCCCACATCACCGGCACCTGCACAAATGCGCCAGCTCCCACCACCACATCGGGGCGATCACGCGACAACCGCGCCAGGGCGACCACGCCCGCGGCGAGGATGCGGAATGGGTCTATCATCTGCTGCAGATCCCAATATCGACGAAACTTTCCGGATGGAATTGCACGAAATGGTATTCCTGCGGCGGCAATAACTGCGCGCTCCGGCCCCAATCGTGTGCCCCACCACGAACACCGCACCCCGTGCACACGGTCGCGCAACTCCTCCACAATCGCAAGGAGTGGAGTAACGGAACCCAATGTGCCTCCGCCCACGAACAAGACGTGCATATCCGAGAGACCTCCACAATAATCGCTTTCGCGCCAGGGACGTGGTGCTCGAGCGAGCTGCGCGACGCAGACCCGAGCGATATCCAGCGGATCTCGTGAACGGTCGAGGAACGCAGCGCAGCCGAGCAGCGCGTTCCTGGAGCGAATCGGGATGTTTGCAGAGGTCTCGTTAATTCCTCCGCCATGATCCCCGCACCCGCTCTCCGGCGCGGTCGCGTGCATATACCTGTGCCACAATCCCCGCTGCAGCCAGTGCCACGACCATGGACGTCCCCCCATAGCTCACGAAAGGCAACGGTAAACCGGTCAGCGGGAGCAGTCCAATAATCGCCCCGATATTCACGATTGACTGCGATCCCCACCAGGCTGCGATCCCGACGAGCACGAGACGCTCAAATGCATCGGTCGCCGTCATGGCCCTGCGCAGCACCAGTGCAATCACCCAAACCAACACCGCGATAAAAGCCAACGACCCCAAAAATCCTATTTCCTCGGCAATAATCGCAAAAATGGAATCCGAAATCACCTCAGGGAGGAACGAGAACTTCTGACGAGAATGCCCCAAACCCACCCCGAACACTCCGCCAGATCCAATTCCCAAAAGCGCCTGATTCACCTGATACCCAATCCCGCGCGGATCGAGTTCGGGATGGAGAAACACGGTCAGCCGCGCGAGCCGATAGGGTGCCGCGGCGATGAGGGCTCCGATCACCCCCACCACGCCAACCACCAATGCACCAAGGTGCATCCAACGCAGGCCGGAGGCAATCGCCATACCGATCGCGATCGCGGTGAGAATCGACATGGTACCCACGTCAGGCTGCACAGCAACCAGACCCGCCACGGTGCCGAACACGAGGAGAAACGGCACCAACCCGCGCCACCAAGACGTGAGGACGAACCATTCCGGCCGACGCACGGTCGCCCATGCCGCGAGCGCCAGAATGAGTCCTAGTTTTGCTATTTCTGCCGGCTGGAACGTTAGCGGACCCAGCGACAGCCAGCTCCGCGTCCGCTGGTGCGCTTCTCCGAGGCCCGGAACGAAAATGAGCACCAGCAACGCTACACTCCCCACGAGCAACGGAATGGCCGCGCGCTGCAAAAACGAGGTGCGCACCTTCCGCATGCAGAAAAACGCCGCAATGCCCGGGAGGATCCCGGAGGTCAACTGATGGAGCACATATGTGGAACGATTGCCGAACCGCTCATACGCGAGCGGCGCACTCGCCGAGGAGAGAAACAACAATCCCAGCACCACCAATACCCCAAGCGCAATCATGAATTGCCGCTCCCCTTCCATCAATTTCCACGTACGCATACGCGGCTGCCGCTACCACGCACTACGATCCAGGAGAAATATCGTGAGCCCCACCACTGCCATGACACCGGAAATCACCCAAAATCGCATGACGATTTTCGATTCTGGCCATCCCATCGCCTCAAGATGATGATGCAGCGGCGACGATCGGAAAAGACGACGTCCCCACCAACGCCGTGCCATCATCTGTGCAATCACTGAGAGCGACTCCAGGACAAAGGGGAATCCAATGATAAACAGCAGGAAGGGTTCATTCGTGAGCAGTGCGATGACCCCAAGCGTAATACCGAGTGGCATGGCTCCGGTATCTCCCATGAAGAATCGCGCTGGAGGAATATTGAACCACAAAAATGCAAGCAAACTTCCCACGAGCACCCCAATAAAAGCGGCGAGATGGTACCGTCCCTCCACGAACGCGATTGCCCCATACGCGCCGTACGCCGTGAGCACCGTTCCCCCGGCGAGACCATCGAGGCCATCAATCAAATTGACGGAGTGCGCGGTCGCAAACAGCACCAGTATCGCAAACGGCACAAACCACCACCCCAAATCGACCGGCCCCACAAACGGAATGCGCGTGGTCGTCCATTCGAGCTTATCCACGAACCACCATGCCCCCACCGCCGCAATCGCCGCGTACAGGACCACCCGATGCCGCATCCGCAATCCCCCCCCTTTCGGACCAATCCGAAAGATGTTCATGAGATCATCTCCCAGGCCCACCACCGCGGTAGCAAGGAGCACCCCGAGCGGCAAGAGCGTCTCTTCGCGATTCACGAAATGGAGGATGCGCAATCCCGGGATGTGGAATGCGGCAGCGAGTGCGAAAAAACCCGCGAATGCCAGCATCGTCACCCAGATGAGCACGCCGCCCATGGTGGGCGTCCCTGCCTTATGCGCATGCAGCTTCGCATATACCGGCGCGTCGGAAGCGAGACGGATATTCTTGCCAAGCTTGTAGCGGTACAACAAACGCGCCAGCAGTGGCGTCCACGCCATGGTGACCACGAATGCTGCGGCGGTCAGGAGGAACACCCGTCCGGTTGCCTGCACGACTGGATCCGGCGTGATCATATCGCACCCGAGCTTCCGAAATAATGAAGATTCACCCGGAGCAAGAAGAGCGCTCCCACGAGCGCCACGGCACTCAAGAGTGCCGATGCAATGAGCATGGTCTGTGCCGCCGGCGGGAGAAGGGGCACAGGGTGCGCATCCGGTCGTGTCGCCCGAATACTCGCGACGGCGATACCCACATTCATACCCAACAGAATCGTGGCAATGCTCGGCAGTCGGAAGAGTTGCCGCCAGGCGCCCAACGCATCAATGCCAAATGTGGTGGAATAATGCGTCACCACGGTGTCGTTACCCGGAATCCTCGGGATTGCCAAAACCGTAATCCATGTACCCGCAGTGCAAACCACTGCAACCAGGAGCAGCCATCGTGCTCCCGGGTGCGCACCCAGGATCCGACATACCTCACGGAGCGATCGTCCAGTCAGATGAGCCACATGATCACCAATAGACCTGTTGCCCAATAGGTTTTCTGCTGCAATCTGCAGCGTTCGGCTGCAACGCTTCAAAAAAATACTCAAAAGAGCCCTGCTCTTCTGGAGTTTATCCCGAGGACTGCCGAGGGATCCCTCCCATTCGAACGCTGCAGATTTCGCGACGAAACCTATTGGGCAACAGGTCTAATACAGAAACAGGTGCGACAACGCACCTCAGAGGAGAGCGTACCACAATGGTCACGTGTTTGGGTACGCCGTCCCCCGCATGACTTGACGGTTATCCCATCCCATGATGCAATACCCTCATCGCAATTGAGCGCGGTACCGCCGGCAAATTCCACCCCCGCCGGCCCCAGACATTCCCGAACGCCGATCGGCAGCGGGAGGACGCGCACGCAATAGTATGGCACATAAAAAGGCAGGCGGCTCTACCAGTCTTGGACGCGACTCACACGGACAACGCCTCGGCGTGAAGGTGAATGACGGCGAATCCATTCGCGCCGGAGGTATTATCATTCGCCAGCGCGGCACCAAATTCCGCGCAGGAACGAACGTGGCCATGGGGAGCGATGACACGCTCTTCGCCATAGCCGATGGCATCGTCCGATTCACGACTCGCACAAAAATTGGTTTCAACGGCACCCGGAACCTCCGCAGCATCATCTCGGTCGTCCCCGCAACCGAACGCGCCGCATAAGCGGACTCCGTTACTCCAGCATCACGCACCCGCCCTCCATGGAGGGCGGGTGCGTACGATGTCATCACCTTCGTGCGACCACACCAAATCACGATGTGGTTCGCGCACCCGCCGCACGTATGAACGCGACAAAGAGTGGGTGCGGCTGCAATGGTCGACTGATAAGCTCCGGATGGTATTGCACTCCCACAAAGAATGGGTGCACCGTTTTCGGTAGCTCAATGATCTCCACAAGATCACGCTCAGGATGGACCCCGGCGATGACCAGCCCGCCCGCCACAAATTGCTTTCGAAATGCGTTATTGAATTCGTACCGATGGCGATGACGCTCCGCGATGACCAGGTCGCCATTCGCGTACGAGCGCTGCACGACAGGAGTTCCTGCGTAGGCACTTGCCGCGATCGTCTTCCGTTGCACCCGACACGCATAGGCACCAAGCCGCATCGTCCCGCCAAATGCCGCCGCCTTGAGTTTCGCAATCTGATCGGTCATGGGCGCAATCACCGGGTACTTCGTGTCCGCATCAATTTCCGTGGTGTGTGCTCCGCGGAGCTGCAGCACATTGCGCGCGAACTCCACACAGGCGAGCTGCATGCCATAGCACAATCCCAGGTACGGAATGCGATGTTCACGAAGATACTGGATCGCGCGAATTTTCCCATCAACGCCACGCGAGCCAAATCCCCCAGGAATAATGACGCCGTCGAACGCATCCAATTCCGCAAGCGCCGTCGCATCTTGTTCGTACACTTCCGTATTCAACCACGTGAGCACCGGTTTTTTCCCCTCCGCCCATGCCGCATGGCGAATCGCTTCGATCACGGAAAGGTACACATCGGAGAGGACGAAATTCCCAGTAGAAAAATACTTCCCCGCAACCGCAATATGGACCTCATCAGTTGCGGTGGCGATGCGATCGAGCAGTCCCTTCCAGGCCGAGAGATCCCGCTGTCGCGGCCGAAGCCCCAACTTGCGCAACACCCGATCACCAACCCCCTCCCGGTCAAAATTGATCGGCACCTCGTACGTCGATGCCACATCGGGAGCTGCGATCACATCATCAGGCCCGACGTTACAGAACATGGAGAGCTTCCGTCGTCGCGGTGCATCCAACTCGCGCTCACCGCGCGCCACAATAAAATCCGGCTGAATCCCCGCCGCTTGGAGGAGATGCGTCGCGTGTTGCGTTGGTTTTGTTTTCATCTCACCGATATGCCCTGGTACCGGGAGATAGGAGACGAGCATCACCACGACATCTTTGGGTCGTTCCAACTTCAGGAGTCGTGCCGCTTCCAAAAACAGCACATTCTGATATTCACCCACCGTCCCCCCCACTTCAATGAGCACGATCTCCGCGTCACGCGTCGCCGCGCACGCATCAATGCGCCGAATGACCTCCTCGGGGATGTGCGGCACGACCTCAACGCACCGTCCCTCGTATTCGAGATTCCGCTCACGCGCGATCACGGTTTGATACACGCGCCCCGTCGTCATGTAGTTCACCTTCCCGAGCGATTGTCCGAGAAACCGCTCGTACGATCCGATGTCCTGATCAGTTTCATCACCATCATCCGTCACGAACACTTCCCCATGTTCGATGGGATTCATGGTCCCCGCATCCACATTGACGTAGGGATCGATTTTCATCGCGGTCACCCGGAATCCCTTCCCCTGGAGCACTGTTCCCAGCGACGCCGTGACCGTCCCCTTCCCCACACCCGACATGACTCCGCCAACGACAAAGATGTATTTCGTCATACCACCCTCATCCAACCCACTCCTCTTGATGCGGACACATAAAAAAGACGCCCGCTGTCACAGGGACCGGAGGTCATACCGCAAACAACTCGCCACACACATCCCACCCTGTATGCATCGTAGCAAGGGATCCTTGGCCACATGTCCACACCCGCAGATCCTCGGGAAACACGCCGCCATTACTCCCCATCCACCACCACCGTCACCTCGGCCTCCAACCCATGTGGCAAATGCAAACGGACCACATGCTCACCCGCTTCTTTCATGGGCTCTGGAAGCAGCACCCACTCGGGATCCACCGTAAATCCCGCACGAGCCAATGCCGTCACCAATGCAGCAGCCCCAATGCCACCGTACAGTTTTCCCGCGCCGGTCGCGGGAACGGACATGACGAGCTCGAATCCATCCAACGCCGCCGCGAGCTTTTGGAGCTCCTGCAATTCCCGCTCTGCCTGACGTCGCTCTGCCGCTGCGCGCGCGGCAACCTGTTGCTGCGCCGCAGGAGTTGCCGGAACCGCTAAATGTTGCGGGAAGAGAAAATTCCGCGCATATCCTTCGGCAACATCATGCGTCTCTCCCTCACTACCGACACCTGCGACATTACGGAGCAGAATGACCTGCATATACGCTACCGATCACCGCCACGCATGCGGGCATCAAGCGCAGTCAGCGCCGCATCCATTTGCGGGTCTCGCTTCGTGAGATCGGTGCCGTCAGGAATCGCCACTGCGGTGTCCGGAACCACACCATCGCGCTCGATCGATCGACCACTCGGCGTGAGCCATTCCGCAATCGTCAGCTTCACCGCAGAACCATCGCGGAGATTGGCAAGGTGCTGTACCGTCCCCTTCCCGAACGTCCGTTCTCCGATAATTTCCGCGAGCGTGTAATCCTGCAGCGCTCCGGCGAGAATTTCCGCTGCCGATGCAGTTCCCCGATTCACCAATACCACCGTCGGCATCGCGACAAGGCGCGCAATGCCCGAGGAACGATGTTCGGTGATTTTCCCATCATTCGTGCGTTCGCGGACGACAACACGGCGATCCACCCACTCGCCCGCAATATCGACCGACGCCTGAAGAAATCCACCTGGATTATTACGCAAATCCAAAACAATACCGTGCACATTGGCCGCGAGCAGCTCGCGTACCGCCGTGTCGAGACGTTCGACAGCATCCGCATTGAATTGCGCGATCGTCACCACGCCAATCGTTTTTCCGTTCCGCGTCATCGTGCGATGCGCCACGCTCTGGATGTGCACCACATCACGCACGATGGTCACCTCACGAGGCACTCGTTGCGCATGGGAACGGATGAGGAGTATCACGGAGGATCCCTTGGATCCGCGAATCCGTGCCACCGCCTCCTCGAGCGTCAAATTGGTGGTCGGAGTACCATCGATCGCGAGAATCACATCTCCTGACCGGAGACCCGCGCGTTCTGCGGGGCTGCCGGGGAGCGGAGCAATCACCGTCAATTGTTTTTCCTTAATCCCAATTTCCGCCCCGATACCCTCGAGCTGACCCACGAGATCCTGACGGAATAATTTTGCGTGCTCCGGATCAAAAAATGCAGAGTAGGGGTCATCCAGATGCTCCACCATGCCTGCGAGCGCGCCGTAGAGCAGCCGATCATCCGTCACGGGTTGTCGGAGATAATCACGATCAATCAACGTCCAGAGATCCCAAAACAGCTGAAAATCAAGCTGCCGCACCTGCGGTGGACGCAACGCGTCCCGGTTCACGACCCGCATCTCGCCCGAGCGATCCCGCCCACCCGCCTGTTCGCGCTCCCGAACGACATATCCCGCAACAAAGCTACCGGTTGCTAATGCAACCAGCGCCAAAGCCGCAAGGAATCGTCGAGGCGCACGCGCGAACATATGTGGAGCTCCCTAGTAGCCTACCACCCCCTGCGGCGATCGAGAATCAGGCAGTGCGATGGGCGCACTAGGCTGGTGTGCCCCCTCTTCTTCTCGCTGAATACGCACCCCGATATCCCGAAGGCGCTCCTCAATGCGCTCAAACCCTCGATCAATTTGGTACACGTTTTCAATGACGCTCCGACCAGTCGCGCATGCGGCAGCAATGAGGAGCGCGATACCAGCACGGATATCCGGCGATTCGAGACGCGCACCGTGCAGCGGACGAGGCCCCGCCACGAGGCAACGATGCGGATCGCATAAGGTAATATTCGCCCCCATCTTGTTCAATTTATCAACGTAGAACAGACGACCCTCGTAAATCGTTTCATGCACCAACGCCAGCCCACTCGCCTGGGTGAGTGCGACCGTGAACGGCGGCTGCAGATCCGTCGGCAATCCCGGGTATTCATGGGTCCGAATGGAAATCGCACGCAACGGCAGTTGCGCGCTGATGCGGATGACTCCGGCAGTGGCATCGGTCGCAATGGTTGCCCCCATGTCCTCGAGGAGTTTGAGGGGAACCGCTATTTGCGTGGGATCACAATCACGAATTTCGAGCGACCCGCCGCATGCGGCGACCAGCGCCGCGAACGCACCCGTCTCAATGCGATCCGGAATACAGGTCACCACCCCACCCGAAAGATGCTCCACGCCGCGAATCACCAGCGTGGGCGTGCCGATCCCTTCGATATGCGCGCCGCAGGATTGGAGCAATTGCGCCAGTGCGGTCACCTCGGGTTCCATGGCCGCATTCTCGAGCACCGAAACTCCGGGCGTTCGCACGGCGAGCAAGAGCAGCGTCTCGGTACCGGTCACGCTCACCAACGGAAATACGTATCGTGCCGATCGCGGCTTCCCCGTAAATCGAGTCCCTGCCGCCTCCTCGGTGACGGTTACTCCGAATGCGCGGAATCCATCTAAAAAAAGATCGATCGGACGCTGACCAATCGTGCATCCTCCGGGCTGCGGGAGCACCGTCGATCCCCAACGCGCGAGCAGCGGTCCCGTAAAAATAATTGCCGCGCGCAGCTTCGGGGTCAGGTCTGCAGGAAGCTCGCTCGTCGTACATCCAGCAGCAGTAAGCCGATAGACACCAGGAGCGACCGCATCAATCGCTATTCCAAGCCGATGCGCGATCTCGAGCATGCGGTGCACATCCTCAATCATCGGTACCCGATGCACTTCCAACGGCGCATCCAGGAGAATGGATGCCGCAAGAAACGGGAGCGCCGCATTCTTCGCCCCCGCGACCGAAATGCTACCGTGAATTGTAGTAGGGCCATCGATGAGAAAACGCATGTAAGGTAAGCTGAAGATACACTCTTCCGTCATTCATTTGTGCCACTCTGGATTCGTCGCACCATCTATTTCGCCTTCATTGTACTCTTTTTGGTTGTCGCGCCCATGCTTGCACTCTACAGCATGGGATACCGGTATCACCCGGGAAAGCGGCGTCTCGAAACGACCGGCCTCCTGGTGATCGATGGCACTCCCACTGATGCCATTGTGCGCATCAATGGATCCATTCGCGCACAACGTCTCCCTGCCCATATTGGTGGCATCGGAGCGAACACCTATACCGTCCGCGTCGAACGGGAAGGATTTCACCCCATTGAGGAGCGGGTCACGGTCACGAACGGAAGAGCATCCTTCCTTCGAGACATGCTCCTCATCCGCGACACCGCACCCCTGCTCCTCCAATCGGGGGACGTCACGGCACTCTCGACGAGCGCGGACCAACGCTGGGCATCATTCCTCCGATATACCCCGAGCTTCACCGAGCTCTGGATGCTCGATCTCCGCACCCTCGAGAGCCGCATCGTGCTCCGTACTCCACAGCCCGCGCACCCGGAGCTCCCACGCGCACCACTGACCACCACCTGGTCACCCACCGGCGCACTCGTGCTGGTGACGACCCCAACGACGGCATTGCTCATCAACCCCGCCGACCCGCAACGGGTCGTCACGCTCCACGCGAGCCTCCCCGCATTCCCATCGATCATCCAGTGGGAACTCGGCGACACCCTCGGCATTCTTGCGGTGAGCAACCGCACCCTGTATCGCATCCATCGCACCACCGGACGAGCGACCGCGCTCCCCGTTCCTGCGCCCACCACTCCATTTGGCGCCACCCGCACCACGATGTACACCGTAGCGGATGCCACAGTCCACGCATGGCCGCTCAATGGCGATGCTCCACAACCGATCGCGGCATTGCCGCCCCGCACCCGTATCACCGCCATCACGAAGGCGACGGATCGTACGGTCGAGCTGCACGCCGAAGGTCCAGCGCAACGCATCACCATTGATCTCCGTACTGGCACCTCCCGCACACAACCCCATCTCCTCTCTCGTCTCCATCCAGAGCATGCAGGGGAAATTTGGTGGACCAATCCATTCGAGCTCTGGGCGACGCACGACCCCAATCCTCCCGCGCTCCTCGCGCGACGAGAAACGCCGATCGTGGACGCCATTTGGCATCCATCCGCACCCTACGTGTTCTTTGCGACTGGACGCGATATCGCCGCCACCCGTACCAGCGAACCCGATCGCCCCATCACCATTCCGCTCGCTGCATTCGACGTGATCCACCATATCACCGTACAAGCCCATGGCACCGCGCTCCTCATTTCCGGTCGTCGCGGTACCACCGCGGGGCTGTGGATCTTGCCGCTCCAGTGATCACCGGACTTGAAGACTCCGAAGCTGCAGGGCAGATGGACTCATGGCGAGGTATTCCTGCAACGCGGATTCCCAGGGCCGCAGGGGCGGCAGTTTCGTCGTACGCAGCACGGAATACGCAGGACGCGGTGCGGGTCGTGCGTATTGGCTCGGAGGAATCGGCAGTACAACCCCCTTCCACCCCACCCGCGCCAATGCCGATCGCGCGAATCCATACCACGTACAGGCACCGTCGTTCGTCCGATGGTAGATGCCCGAAGCGACGCGCGCTAACACGAGCTCCGCAATGGCACGCGCGAGATCGTCAACATACGTCGGCGACGCCATATCCGCATCTATCACTTCGATGCGATCCTGCGTTTCCGCTCGCGCGAAAATCGATGCAAGAAAGGGACGCTTCGCCGATTCCGAACGACCAGGATCGCCGAAGAGCCGCGACGTTCGGACGATGTACCATCGCCATCCCGGATACTGTTCCGCAATGGACTGCACCTGTTCCTCTCCGCGTAATTTAGAACACCCGTAGACACTCAACGGATTCGGCGTATCGTGCTCACCCCATCCCTGTGATCGTGTCCCGTCGAATACGTAATCCGTCGAACAGTGCACAAATACCGCACCCACCATCGCACTCGCCTCCGCCAGTGCAGCCACGGCCACCGCATTCAGGAGCTCCGCACCCTGCCGATCTCCCTCTGCGCGATCTACGGCCGTATAGCCGGTCGCATTTACCACCACATCCGGCCGTGCGGCCGCGATGAGCGGCGCGATCGTAGCGCAATCCGTGACATCGCACTCCGCCCGTCCCCATGCGAGCACCTCCGCATCGGCAAACGCACGGCGCAGGTATCCACCCAGCATCCCTGATCCCCCCAGGATGAGCACGCGCATGCCTGCGTGCCAATGATGCTATCGACCACACGGCGCCCTGCGGTAATCTGCGCGCCGTCAAAAACGATCGCGTGCTCCACTTCGGTGTCGATCACCGTCACCTCATCGCCAATCGTGGTGTAGGGCCCAATGTAGCTGTCACGAATCACGCAACGCGCACCAATGACCACGGGGCCGCGAATCAGGGATCGCCCCTCAATGCGCGTTCCCGCACCCAACCGCACACGACCCTGCAGTACGGCGCCCTCCGCAATGCTGGCGTCGCCAATGGACGATTGAAACGATGGCTCACCGAGGAGCAGCTGATTGCCCTCGAGGAGGTCTTGCGGTTTGCCCGTGTCCTTCCACCACCCCGTTATCTCTTCGTACCCAACCGCGTGGCCGCGTTCAATGAGCCACGTATGCACGTCGGAAATCTCCAATTCCCCGCGTGCGGACGGCGTAATCGCGCGCGCCGCATCAAAGACCACGGGCTGATAGAGGTAGATCCCCGTCACCGCATACGGGCTCTTCGGTGCGCTCGGTTTTTCCTCCACCCGCACAATACGCCCGTCACGTAATTCGGGTACCCCGAACCGCTGCGGATCGGGCACGCGGGCAAGCGCGAGCAAACAATCCAACCGCTCGGCGCGGAACCGTTCCACGAACCGACGAATGCTCCCGAGGATGATGTTGTCCCCCAAATAAAAGAGGAACGGCTCTGCCCCGATATACGGTTCCGCTACACGGAGGATGTGCCCAAGCCCCAGCGGGCCGCCCGTTTGCTCCACGCACCGCACCGAAGCGCCCCACCGGCCCCCATCGCCGAGCAATTTGGGCAGCTCACGATCGCCCGGATTCACATTCACAATGATCTCCGTGATACCCGCCTCGACGATTTTCTCAATGACATGCACGATCATCGGCTTCCCCGCAAGTGGGATGAGGTGCTTATTCATCGTGTGCGTGATCGGGCGGAGACGCGTCGCACGACCTCCGGCAGTGATGAGTGCCTTTCGCATAGAGACCTCTGCAAAAATCGCTTTCGCGCCAGGGATTGCGCCTCTATGCTCGCATATCGCTGACTCACGAGCAACCCACCCGCGATCCGCGCCACTTCCAGGCGTATTGGAGCAAACTCTTCAAATGTGCTCGGGTCAACGGATTCACGAGCAGTGACCGCAGTCCGGGAATTTTTGCTGAGGATCGCGCATGCCCATGCGAAATCACGATATCGCCCTTGTAGTACACCGGCCACCCCCGATGCCAACAGGTGCGGCAGAGATCACAATCCTCAAAATACATGAAATAGCGCTCATCAAAGTGCCCCACATCCCGAAGAGCGTCTGCGCGGAGGAGCAGCGCCGCACCCGTCGCCCAATCAACGGGGCGGGTCTGCGTGTGATCGATATCCATCATGTGGAGCCGCTCCACGCGACGCCGCGCCCACGCAAAATGATGATGCAGATTCAGTCGGTGCACCGGCTGATCCATCAGTTCCGGAAATCGCATGCAGGATGGCTGCAGGGATCCATCCGGCAGCTGGAGCCGCGGCGCCACTGCTCCGATTTCTGACCGTGCTTCCATGAAGGCATGGAGCTGCGCAATGGTTCCAGGTGACGATGCGAGAAATCGGAGATCAGGATTCACGAGAAAGTAATACTGTGCGCGAAATTGACGCAGCGCAAGATTATTTCCACGCCCAAACCCCAGATTCCGGGGAGCATGCACGACGATCGGTTCTGGTTGCATGCCGCGAAACTGCGATGCCACCGCACGAGCAATGCCATCATTCGAGGCATTGTCCACCACCACCGGCTGCACGCGCAGCGCGCTCCCCGCGCAATCGCGGTAGAGCGACTGCAGCATCGCTAACACCTCATCGCGCATGCGGTAATTCACCGTGATCGCCACC
This sequence comes from Candidatus Uhrbacteria bacterium, assembly GCA_016188355.1. Classification (GTDB taxonomy): domain Bacteria; phylum Patescibacteriota; class Patescibacteriia; order JACPHY01; family JACPHY01; genus JACPHY01. Next base: position 38,295 of record JACPHY010000001.1, on the reverse strand, counting down.
ACATCCCAGGGCGGCGAACATGTGGTCGTCGACATACGAGGCAGCACTACGCCTGCTGTGGCAACGGCAACGGACATACCCGGAGCATAACTCAAAAACGTGAAAACCATTCCCGCATCTGCGCCGGGGTACTCCGCGCGCCGCGCATGATGGCGGCACGCTGCTCGCGGAGACGATGACGCATCCGCCAGAGATCATGCAACCCGCCCAGGATGATCAGAGGCTCCCGGCACAGGAGATACGCAAACTTCTTCCATTCGTACCATCCGATCGCCCACCAGTCCCGGTGCGCATTGACTCGGTACTCATTTTTGATGAGCACGGCGAGATGATTGCGGAAGGAATACCGACGCACCGCGGAAGAACGACCTGCGCGATTCTGGAGCGCCGCCCAATCACCCCCCGTGCGAGGCCCGGCAGCAGTACGATCATGCCAGGCCCGTGCGCGCGACGCGAGATATGCGGACCAGCCCGCCATGCGGAGACGAAAAGCGAGGTCCACATCCTCCTTATAGCTCACGAATTGCGCATCGAATACCTCATCCTGCCATGCCACGTCCGCAAGCGCGGCCCGACGATACATGGGGAGTGCACCGGAAACACCGAATACCTCCGCGCGATCGCGCAGCGCGAGTTCCGGAATTGGCCAAGCCACGCCCGTATGCCACTCCACCACCCGTCGGTTCCGCAGCACGCGCAGCCCCAACGTATCAATCGTCGTCGTCCGCTCCCCCGCAGAGCCATCGGCCGCACATTGCCATCGCAGGAGCACGCCCTGCACCGCAGCCGCTTGCGGTTCTGCCTGCAGCACCTCGAGCAGCTGCGTGAAATACTCCGGCGCCAGTACCGTATCCTGATTAAGGAGCAATACGAACGACGCGGCCGCCTGTGCGATGAGTTGATTATGACCGACCGCAAATCCGCAATTCTCCGCATTCCGTGTGTACGTCACCGAAACCGGAAACTGCGCCGCTTCCCGCTCGAGTATCCGCACCGTGTCATCCGTCGACGCATTGTCACGGATATGCAGCGCCCAATCACGGTGCGTCTGTGCGCGCAAACTCTGGAAGAGGTGCGGCAGATAGCGCGCACCGTTCCACGTGAGCAAGTGGACATCCAAGAGCGACATACTCACGAAACACGAACCGCGCGATTCCCCACGCGCATGCGATCGGCGCACCAGACCGCAGCAAGCAGTGGTGGCCGCAGGAACGCAATGATCATCCACTCCCACCGCGGACGATGCTTCGCGAAATAGGTCTGCATGCTGCGACTCATCATGCGCTGCTTCGAAAAAAGCGCGGTCTGCCGAAAACTTTGGCCGACATAATCCACGCAGGTCACCGTTGGCGTGTAGGCGACCATCCATCCCGCATCAATGGCGCGACGACAGAAATCCACCTCTTCGTACCAAATGAAATAGTCCTCATCGAGGAGCCCGATCGCATCCATGCATGCCCGTTGCATGCAGAAGAACGATCCCCGAATGGAATCCACTTGCGCTTCGCGCTCGTAATCGAAATCCCGTTGGAGGTAGTGGTCGAGTACCGCTGGCACGAGATGCGGCACTTTGAGGAGAATCGCTAATTGGTCGCGGAGTGTGGGAAAGCGACGCACATGCGGCACCAGCACGCCATGCGCATCGAGGAGGCGTCCACCCGCGACCCCGACGCGCGCATTCCGCGGTTCGCGCATGAACTGCACGATGCCAGTGAGTGTCCCGGGAAGCACCCGCATATCGGGATTCAACAGCAACACGAACGTTCCGTGCGATTCTCGAATCGCCTGATTGCACGCCGCAGCGAACCCGAGATTCTCCGTATTGCGGATGCAGCGCACCCAGGGGAATTCCTCCTCCACCAGTTCCGCACTTCCATCGGAAGATGCATTGTCCACGACAAATACTTCTCGCGCGAGCGCCGTGCCCGAGGTGGTCGTCGCGATCGACTGCAAACACTCCCGCAATCGATCCCGTACATTCCAAGAAACAATGACAATGCTGAGATCCATACGAGTGATTCCCATTCCCCATAGTTGCTCGTTCTCACGGCACCGACCAGCCCCACGTCAAAAGAAAGACGCCCCACCCGCGAGGGGTGAGGCGCCGAGAACTCATGCGCGCACCGACAGTCGTTCAGTCCGTACCGAGCGGGATCCCGAGCTTGCCAAGCGCGCCCTCGCGGTCACCGATCGTGTCCCGACGCGGACCTTGGAGGATCTGCCGGGCGACGTCCTCGGGGACGAACTGCACCGTGATCACCGCGCTCGGCTCCTCGCGCCACGCGCTGAGCGGCTTCGGATCCGGCATGAGGTTCTGATCGATGCGCGATCCCGCAGCGACGCCGACATCGCGCTCGACCGCCGCACGACGGATGGCCGGGGTGCCCGCGGAGAGCGTATGGGACATGGCCCCGCCGTCACCCACACCATACGATTCGAGACGACCGCCTCCCCTGGTCGTGCCGAAGGACTTGAGACCACCACCGAGCGTCGCCTGATATTCGGGATACCCGCCACCCAACATCATGCCCCTCGGTATGTGCTCACGCCACGACTCCGTCGGACGCGGCTCCTTCGCCTGGAAAAACGCGAACCCGAATGCGGGAACGCGCGCACCGCCGAGGACCGCGACGCCAACATCGCGCCGGAGCACCTCGTCGGTGAACCAGAACTGCCGCACGTCGCCTTTGCCGCCCTGCCCGATGACGCGGAACCCGTCCCACCAGAGCGTGTTCGGCGGGGCGACGTAGTTCTGCGCCGGCCACCGGAACTTGCATTCGGGACAGAACCGTTCGGTCTGGAACGGCACCCCGTGCTCCGGGCACTTCTCGTCGTACCGCTCGAGCCGGAGCATGTCCGTCTTCATGCCCGTGATCGGATTCATGCCCGTGGTCGACGGCATGACCGCGACGTCGTACTGACTCGTGTCGCTTCCGCGCCAGTCGTACCACATGCCCGGCCCCTTGCCGTCCGGACCCATGGGGATCGGCACGAAGAACCGTTCGCGACCGCGACCCCAGCCCGCCGGACAGGCCTCGAAATCGTCCACCCGCCACGCCGGTGCCGGAGTGCCGGGCGGGAGCTGGTGCGTCTGCTCACCGCTCAGCCGCGGCGCGAGCATGACCTGCGCACGGAACCCATCCATCTCGATGTTGGTCGACGGAGGAAGCCCCCGCACGAACCCGTACGTCCATTGTCGCGCATCGCCCTCTTGCTCGAACATGCTCACCTCTCTGTCTGTCCTCCGCTCATTGCCGTGCTCCTCTTCCTCCGAGCGGGAAAGATGAAGAGGAATGGTCGCTCCCCGAACAAGTCGGGGAGCGACCCTTGTCCGCAGCGCTCAGTCCTCGCTACGTGCGGATGTGACCGGACTGCTGGCCGCGGAAGAACGGATCCGACCCGCCGGTCGCCGACACGCCACCGAGCTGCACCTTGAGCGTCGGGAGCTGGCCCAACTTCTGGAGCCGATCATACTCGATCGAGGCCTTCGGGCACCGCACCCGAATACGCTGCTCCGCATCTCCGAGCATGGCGAGATCGAGCGCGTCGTGCGCATCCTGCGAGGAACGCATCGGGAACTCCTGCGTGACGTGCGTCGCGATCCTCAGGAGCACGCGCACACTGGACCCCGCCTTGGCCCAGCTCCGGGACGTCACGTCGCAGGTGCCGTCCGGACGCAGGGGACGATTCGCGTAGAGGGGATTCTCGTCCGCGAGGTTGTCCGGCCGATCTCCGATACGGAACGTCGACCTCGGCGACTTCCCCTCCTCCACGTACGCATCGCGCTCCGGGAATCCATCCCGAAGCTCGTCGACGAGCTTCGTCGTTGCCCCCGTGTCGACCGCGCCATCCGCCGTGAACACGACGCACCGCTTGCTGCCCACGATGGTCTTCAGTCGCGCGCCGACGGGATTGTCCGCCTCGCGCGGATCGTACGCCGCGACGAGCTGCGAGATGGTCATGCTGGCAGCCTTCTTCGGAGAGATCGCCTTGGGCGAGCCCGCCTCCTTCGCGCCGTCGTCTTCACCGACGACCGCCACGATGACCGGCCTCTCGCCCTTGAGCTCTTTGAGTGCCGCGCGCACCTTGGCCGGCTTCGTGCCCTCGAGCTCCGTGAGATCCTGGAAGGTGACCTCCCGGAGGAGATCCGGGGTGTCTGCCCCGAGCTTCTCCACGAGATGCTGCGCGAGCGCCAGATACTCGATGCCGAGGATCTTCGCCGCGTCGGTCACGCGAACCCTGAACGTCTCGTTCTCGAGCGCCTGCTCGGTTGCCGTCTTTTCGGACATGATCTTTCTCTCTCTTCTGTTCTCCGTCATTTCAACATCCACCCGCGCCAACGCGCAGGGCACGATGCGGTGGCGGGCAACGGGAACCCGGACACCATGCTGCTCTCGATTGGGAATGACCCACGAGCGCCAACAGTCCATACGGTAGACGATATTCCGAAAAATGTCAAGGGTAGGCGAAAATCCTTGACATCCACGCCGAAACGTAGTACCGTAGACACATCAATTCTTTTCCAACACACACCAGCAGGAAGGAAGCAATCACGTGATACAACTCGATCCCAACGAGCGAAGATTTGGCGACCCCGCCGCGGACGACACCACGGCACTCGCCATGGATCCGAGCGGCTCTTTCTGTCTCACGGGCGGATACCGTACCGTCGCGCACCGACATGCGCTGCGCTCCCGGTTCCCGACCTCCTCCTGGCGAGAGGAATCCCAGCCATTCCCCCATGCACTGTGCGCAGCGCACATCCTCTGGTCCCCGGCAGGGAAACGACTCGCGATGATCGAACATGCGGGCGATGCAATTCACGTCTTTTCGGGAGCAGATCCTTTCGATCGCCTCCACCGTATTCGCGCATGGACCGCACCGTTCGCACCGCGCGGATGCACCTATTCGGCCGACGGCACCCTCCTCGCCACCGGAACCGTGGACGGACACCTTGCCATCCATATCCGATACGACGACCCGCTCTATCATGAGCATCGGCCACTTGCCCGACTGGATACGCGTATCCAGGCCCTCGCCTTTTCTCCCCATGATCGCTACTTCGTCGCGGCATCTGCGGATGGTCGCGTGCGGTGGTGGGATACGGAGCATCGACAGGGAGCGATCGCGGGCGAACACCAGTGCACGAAGCGCGACGGCGTCGGTGCACTGGCATTCGATCCCACCCAGAACACCGTGCTCGCGGTGGGCTGCACGGACGGAGCCATTCTCCTCATCGATCTCCGTACGGGAAACCACCTCACCACCCTGGGAACGGGCGCTACCTTCGGGCAACGCATCCAGACGCTCCGATTCTCCAACGACGGCACGCTCCTCATTGCGGGCACGGGGGAAGGCCTCCTCATCTATCCGGTCAATGGCGAGTGCCCCCCGTTCATCCGGTCGCATTTCGTGCGCCCCATCACCGCCATCGCATGCACCCCGGACGAACAACAGCTCGTCGTGAACAGCACCGAAACGTACGGCGCTAATGGACGTGGCCGTGGATATTGCACGCACTTCGACTTCGGACGCCCGAATTTCGGAAGAGGATAACAAGAACCCACCAGCACCCGCTGGTGGGTTCTCTCCTGCGACGCACACTCACGACGACGCGTATGTCATGAGCGAAACGGCAAGCTGCTCCTCACGCAATCCGCGCGTGAGGTACGCGCCCGTGGCAAGCGCCTTGAGAAACTTCTCAAATCCTTCGTGAATGACCGCTCCCCCCGCGCTCATAATGATCAGCGTTCTTCGGAACTGCTCCCGACGATCGAGTCGGCTATCCTCCATCACCTCCGCGATGCGTTCCAGTTGCGCCTCGGTGATCTCCGGAACAAACGCACGGATCCCCATCGCCATCGTTTCCGCATGACGCGTCGTGAACCCGAAGAAGAACATCCGCAATGCGGGTACCTGATCACGCGCCACCTCACCCGCACTGCCGAGATCAATCATGATGAGCTCACGCTGTGGAGTAATGATCATGTTACCCGCATGGAGATCCGCATGGAAACGTCCCGCAGCGAAGAGCTGATACGCCAATGCATCGAACGCCTGCAGTCGCACGCGATCGAATCCGGCTACCACCGCGGCATAATATGGTCGATGCTGCGCCGCGACGCCCCGATCGCGCAGCACGTCGTCCAGGACGCGCACCCCTTCCCGTACTTGCGCCAGATCATCAAGCGTCAAGCCGCGCGCTTCTTCTTCGCGCATGTGCTCCGCGCTGTGCGACAGGAGCTCGGGCACGCGGACGGTCGCAATGAGTTCATCTCGTACCACACGCGCGTCCGCATACGCCGTGCACACCTCCGCAATCATCGCGTGATTGGCAGCTTCCCGCGCGAAATCCACCTCATCCCGTATCCACCGCTTCGCGCGCGTCTCGAGACCTTCGGGAATTTCCGTGATGGCCCGGAGATTGGCGACGATGTGATCCACCACCCGGAAATCTTCCTCAAGGTGCTTTGCGATAGAGGGACGCCGCACCTTTTCCACCACCCGCCGACCATCCGTCTGTGTCGCCCGGTACACCTGCTTGATCGAGGCCGCGCCCAACAGCGCATCCACGTGTGCAATGGGCTGCGGGTTCGTTGCGGAACGCGTGAATTCCCCCGCGGCAGCGAGCGCCTGAATTCCCGCCGTACGACGGAATCCCTGCGCAGATTGTTTGAGTTTTCGGAGTTCGGTCCGGAGATCCTCTGGGAGGAGTGGCTCACCTGCGGCAGTCTCCTCTTCGCTCAGCAGCTGCCCCAGTTTGATAAATGTCGGACCGAGCACCTCGAGCAGCGACCGGATACGTTCCGCGGGTGTCGACTCCCGACGCTGCGTCCGCAACGATTCCATGACCGCCACGTAGAGCTGTGCGCGACGGAACGGCTCATAGGTGGTGAAAATGGTCTTGAAGACGCTCCGCAAAATCGCCCGCCCCTGTTCATTGACCCCCGTGACGTCCGATGGGAACAGACGCTCAAACGAAACCTCGAGGAACACCTCGAAGAGCATCTGATCATCTTCGGACTTCGGTTCCATGATGCCGTTTTCACCGATGAGTAGGGAGAAGAGGAGCTCGTTTCGCTCTGTAGGTTCTGCCGCAAACATGAGATCGGGCGTGCTCGAAAACGAGCAGTGCAAATAGCCACCAAGCGCCCGCAGACTCCGCGGCGGCTGATCGCCAGCCCCCGAACACCAGAGGAGAAAATCCATGCGCTCACTTCGGCTGAGCATGCGCACCACTTCCTGAATCGATTCCGCAGTGGATTGCTCCCGTAGCGTTTGCTGATCCGTCGTCGTGCGCCGCTGCGCCGCATGCAGCTGATCGAGAATGTCGTTCGCTTGTTCCGGAGTTTGCACGAGTTCCGAGTTCCCGAGACGTGTGAGCGCCTCATCTCGGGCAAAGGAGGAGCTGGGATAGAGCGTCGTGATACGGTCCAGCGCTCGTACGAACTGCATCGATCCGGAAAGATGCACGCGGGCCAGCGCATCTGCCCGACGCGAATACACCTGCTGCAGCGCCGCATTACTCACGAGCGGAATCGCTTTCACGTAAAATTCGTACACGGCGAGCGCATCCGCCAGCGGTACCGCTGCCGCCTCCCAGTCGGCAGGCAAGCGATGCTCCTGGAGCACACACTGCTCGAGCCGCTCAATGTGCGTATCGCGGAAGGACACGCGCTCCGGCACGAGGGCCGCAATTCGAGCGAGACGTTCCTCGGGCGATAGCTGCGCATTCCCGAGCACCGATGCATGTGTTTCCCTGAAATGCCGCTCCAAAATGCTGCGCCGCCGATTATATTCGGTCTCCCGACGGAGCAGGTCGGTGAATGGCCGAGCCTTGGGATCGTAGTCCTTCAGCAGTGCATCGAGATCTGCTGGATTCTGCAGGGCTGCGATCGCGGAGGGCCATTGGTTCCGTGATGCTTCCGTGAGCGGTTCCAGCGCAGCTGCCACTCCGCTCGCAATCGCCCGATCGGATGAGCAATGATACTGATCCAGCAGTCCCATCAACGCCTGTTCCCGAATTTCTTTCGGCACCAATTCCATGACAGCCGCCGCATTGTGCTCGAGCGCCACACCGCGCGCATCAAACCAAGTACCGGGCTGAGCGAGGGTGGGCGTCGCGGCCGGATTTTTTGCGTGTATCGCCTTCGCCGCGACACACCGCAACCAGAGATCATGCCGATGCTGAAAATCACGCGGCAGCGGTATGCGTCGATCTTCCACCGCTACCGCGTGCCGCGCCAGCATGACGAATGCGTGGTTCGTATAGGTGGCGAACTCCTCGGTGAGCGCGCGGTCATTCAGCAAGAGCTGTTCTTTCGTATGCGGATCCTCCGTAAATCCCACGCACCCGGCAGCCGTCAACCGTTGGAGTGGTGCAATGCGCAACGCTTCAGGATGGCATTGGCGATACAGTCGCACATACTCCGCGCCAACGCGCATGAGCTCTGCCCAGCACCGTTCCTGGTGCGTGGCATGATCTTCATGGTGTCCACATTCGACGAGGCTTCCCGGCCATCGCGGCAGGATGTCCAATAACGCATCCCAAATCGCCAATCGTACATTCGCCGACGCATCTGCATACTCCTTCTGCATCTCCTGAAACAGATGCCAAATTTCGTACTCGTTCGATCCGTGCGCCAGTCGGAACATCTCGCCTGGCGGCACCTCGGGATGCTGTCGGCTCAATCTCATGAGCAATGCAGCCACCGATTCGCTCGCGTCCGACAGCAATCCCATCATCGGCGCCAGCAATGCACGCAGCTCGTCTGCGGTGGTCGCTTGGAGATCGTGCAGAGCATCCACGATTTCATCCATCACGCGTTCGGCCGTATATCCCTCGGAGCGGACGAGCATCTGGCGCATGTGCTCCAGCCGCTCCCGCGGACTGGGTACGGCGAACCCTTCCCGCACTGCGCGCGTCCACACCAACTGCCGCAGCGTTCGCTCCTCGTGCCGAGGTGTATATTCGTACCGATCCGTCTCCACTCCAATCTCCTGGAGCAATATCGGATCGCCAGAAGACTGCGTTTCCACGCGGGGAAGCGGAAATGTACGCAAAAACCGTTCACACTCCTCGCGTCCGAATTCCTCCGCCAATGCGCGCAAGAGCACATCCGGATCTTCTTTCGCATTCCACATGGTCCCCACCATGATGGTCGCGAAAGCCAATGCATGATCCGGCGTCAGGACGCCCGCATACCGCTCCTGGAGACGCCTGGGGATACCATCGGCAATTTGCCCAAGATGCGGAAGCTCGGTGGATGCGGCACTGCCCCGCCGCAACCGCGGCATCGCTTGCGTCAGCATGGTCTCGGCAATCGGAGCGGCAGCATGCACCGCCACCCGATCCAAGTAACGTCGCCGCTGCGCCCCCTGGGTGAGGTCCCATGTCGTTTCCGGTGTGGATTCGAAATGCACGATACCCTTCCCCGCGTGCTCCGCGCGCTTCTGGAGCGACTCCTGTGTGGAGTCCACAAAAAATGGGGTTCCATTGGCCGCGCACCAGGCAACGAGCGCAGCAGCATCACGCGCCTCCACCAACGAGCGGTTCCCCTGCTGTGCGCTCCACCGTTCCCGCGGCTCCGTGGGCAGGTGCGTCTGCACCGCAAACTGCTCGAGATGTTGATCGGTCATGTCCCGCAGCGCCGTGGGCAATTGCACCTTGAGCTCGTTGAGTTTCTGAATCGCACCCTCCAGCCGTTGGAGGTGATCGAGGATTTCTGCGCGACTCAACCCGGCGACCTGCCATGACATTTCCTTCGCGCGTCCCGCATCGAGATCTGCCAAAAATTTTCGATGCCGCTGCAAGGTGTGCGTCGATTCGAGGCCCACATGCCGCCGATCTTCCGTCCCCGCGAGATCGGCGATCGCGTCGTCGATCTTTTCGATCAGATGTTCGAGGAGGTTGTTTTCTTTTTCTTGCAGCTGTTCGCGGGGCATGCGCTTTGCGGTCATGGGAACGACCGGCACCCGCAGCGCTCGCTGTGCGTACTCCGCAAAAACCGAGGTCATCGGCAATCGACCGGACGACCACCAGGAATTCGATTTCGTGATACTCGAACGAATCACCTCTACGACCTGAGCAACGTTATACGCGAACACCTGCTGCGCCAGGTGACGTTTCCCCTCCAATGTCCGCGCGAGCGATTCGGCCAGTGCCAGACCGTCATACTGCTGCGCCATCTGCACGATCTCCATCACATCGTGGATCGTACCCGCACGCTGCAGGAGCGCACGCAGATCGCGGCGACCCGCTTCCTGGTAGAGTGCCGTCCCGGGCTGATCCTCCGGTTCCCGTTGTATCGCCTGGAGGAGTTCCGGAGCTAGTGCGGTCGGCGCCACCCCCACATTCGGCACAAAGGTATCCGGGCTCTCGATGAGCTCTTGGAGTTCCCGAAGACGGGCCACATCACGCGGATGGGTACGGACCAATGCAAAGCCCTTCGGAAACGACTGCAAAAACTCCAACGCCGCGATCCCCTCACGCGGGTTATACCCTGCGTTCGCCATCGCGATGAGACCGCGCCGATCCGCATCGTATTCGCCATTGCGGCGACGCTGGAGGATCTCCGTCTCTGCGTACACCGATTCTTCCTTTGCATCTCCGGTCCGCTCTTCGGTCCCCTGCTCGAGGTGACTCAATTCATGCCCCACAATCATGGCAATCTTGTCCTCGGTCAGTGCTTGCCCGCGATCCGCGCACCACGCAGCAAACTTCCGGAGCAATCCTTCCAATAGATAGATCTCCGAAAATGAACGGAAGACCCATGCATTCGGCATGGGGGAGCGGATGCCCACCACCGTACCATCCGGAACATGCAGATGCGGCGCCACGCGCTGCCGAACCCGTTGGAGCAGCTGCTGTCGCGGGTCATGCTCCGACCAAAACCCAAACCGCTCCTGCAGTTGATAGCAGGACCGTTCCCGTGCACGCGCCACGCGCTCGCGCGCGTTGCGCTCCTCTTCGGTTTCGTGACCCACCTCCAGAACCGCATTCGCGTGTTCGTCGGTCGCCACGCGTTCGGTGCGTATGCTCGACATACGGAGTACCTTTCAGTATACACCCCATGTCGCAGATGCTTTCCCCAAACATACACCCACCGCCAACTGTATCGGCGGTGGGTGTATGACCACGGAGGAACATAGACCTGTTGCCCAATAGGTTTCGTCGCGAAATCCGCAGCGTTCGAGTGGGAGGGATCCCTCGGCAGACCTCGGGATAAACTCCAGAAGAGCAGGGCTCTTTTGAGCATTTTTCTGAAGCGTTGCAGCCGAGCGCTGCGGATTGCAGCAGAAATCCTATTGGGCAACAGGTCTATCACTCAATCACAATCCCGTATCGTGCAAGCGCTTCGCGACCACCCGGTACCTCGATCGGCTTGCGGCGATCGTAGTCCGTGTCGTCGTGTGGCAGCGATGGTGCCGCAAGCACCACCACCGGCGTATCGGTGAGCGGCCAGTACGCGTGATACACGCCGGCCGGCACATCGACGCGCACCATGTCGCGATCCGCAAGAACGTACATCGGATCCGCGACGGACTCCGGCGGCCGTTCTGCACCGAGCACACAGACGAACGATTGCCCCGCGGTAGGCGACGTCGATCGAAAATCATGGAACAACCAAACCGCAGATCCGGTCATCGTAAAAAATAATTCCCGCAATCGAAAATGGAAGTGCGCGGCGCGTCCGGTGTGTTTTCCGGTAGCAATGGAGACGTACAGGTTCCCCAATCCGGGAGCGAGCACCGGATTCGCCGTACCTCCCTGCACCAATTCCGCGAGGAGTCCACGCGCATCACCGACCACCTTCGTGTGGTGCAACTCCAGTCCCGCAATGGGCGTGGTCTCGACCCGTGCATCCGTGAGCAGTGCCATAGCTCATGCAGACGACCGAACAGGCGATGGAACGAGGTGCGCGTTAATTTCCGATGATCGCGCACGCAACCGCTCCACCCATGCACGGTGCTCCAGATACCAACGCACCGTCCGATCCAATCCTTCGGCAAAACGCTCGCGCGGATAGACCGGCTGCCATCCGAGTGTGATCATTTTTGCCGGGTCAATCGCGTACCGACGATCATGGCCGGGACGATCCGCGACGTGTGTCATGAGCGTATCCGGCTTGCCGAGGATGCAGAGGATGCCGCCCACCACTTCGAGATTGTTCCGCTCATTATCGGCACCGATGTTGTAGACTTCCCCCGGCTGACCGCGTCGGAGGAGGAGATCGAGCGCCGCCGCATGATCTTCGACAAAAATCCAGTCCCGCACGTGCTTGCCGTCCCCGTAGACGGGCACCGGCTGATCCGCGAGCGCACGGAAAATGACAAAGGGGATCAGTTTCTCCGGAAATTGATATGGACCGTAGTTGTTGGAGCAATGGGTGACGACCACCGGCAAACGGTGCGTTGCCCAATAGGAGCGGCAGAGGAGGTCGCCACCCGCCTTCGCGGCCGCATACGGCATATTCGGCGCGAATGCCGTAGTCTCCGTGAAGCGCTCCGCATCCTCGAGCGCGAGCGCACCATACACCTCATCGGTCGAAACCTGGAGGAACCGCGGAATCTGCGCCTGACGCACGGTGTCGAGGATCGTGCAGACGCCGAGCACATTCGTCTGCACGAACTGCCGCGCGCCGAGATGAATCGAACGATCCACGTGCGTCTCCGCCGCAAAATTAATCACCGCATCAATGCGATGCGTATCCACCGTCCGCCGCAGCTCCACCTCGTCCGTGATATCGCCCTGCACGAATGCGTATCGCGACCCGAATCGCGCCGCGACGTCCATCAAATTATCCGGATTCGCTGCATACGTCAGGGCATCGTAATTCACCACCACATCCTCCGGATGTGCCGCGAGGACGTACCGGATGAAATGGGAACCGATGAAACCCGAACCCCCACACACGAGAATACGCATACACGAACGGGAATCACATTTACCGAGGAGACCCCGGATGCGGAGGCGATGCGGCAGTATCCGTCACGGCCGATACGCCCAACGCAATGGCCATGCCCGTGAGGAGACCAATCCACACTCCCTCGACATCACCCCCAACGCGCCACCACATCCAACCTCCGCCCATGAGCGCCAATGCCCCCATCGCCACGTATCGCATCCGCCGCGGTGGCGCGCGATCTTCCGAGTCTGATGAGGCGAGCATAGCTGCCACCAGGAGCGCCAGCAAGAACCCATGCGGATTCACGACACTCCGCACGAATCCCGGCTCCATATCATCGAGGAGCAGTAAGACCGGGTAGAGTGCGAGGAGCACGGGTACCAGTTCCCGTGCCACCAAACGCACGCCGGCGATCCCCCGTGATCGCGATCGTTGTTCTTGAGCGCTCATAGGCACCAGCGACCCACACAAATGGGATCACGCTCCGCGAGCACACGGAATCCGAGGATACGAATTGGCTGCTCTGCCGGAGCAGCGACCAGCACCAACCGATAGGTGTTGCGCTCCGTCTGCCACGCACGCGTCAGCGCGAATGGAATCCGAGCCGTCGTCACTCCATCCTGCTCGGTCACCACCACCTCGGGATCGCGCACCGGATCTCCCGCGCTCGGCTCTACCGTTTTGAGGAGGAGCGACCATTGCGTGGGATGCGTCCGCACCCCCACACGAAACGACGTGTTCGCTGCATTCGTGTACTGCACTTCGACGACCACTCGGCGAAACCATCTCGGCAGTCGAAGGTTCACGTAGACCGGCTCTCCAACCAAACCCAGTCCCTCAGGCCCCACATTGACCCGAACGGGGGGGCCAAACGAGGTGAGATAGCGTGTGGTGCGATTCTGCCACACATCAGCAGTCAACACCAACCGACGATCCCACTGCACATCGCGCGCGGCGAGCGCCAGCAGAAAGAAGCACGCACTCGCCCAAGCCGTTCGCCGTATCCATGGTATGCGCGAGGATACCGCCATAGCTCATGCAGCCGCCACGCCAATCACCCGATACAATTGCTCCCCCAGTGCTCCTCCGGGAACCTCCTGGAGCTGCAGTCCCGCACGGACGGACTCGCTCGGAGCGTACCAGTATACCGGAGCCCGGTCGATGAGCGCGCGGAGACGCGCACGCAGGTTCGGATCCTGCGCCATCGCGGGAGCAATATGCACGACGGCTCGCTCGGGAAAAAATGTTTTATCCATGCGATCGGAACAGATCACTGCATCCGGCTCCGTGGCCGCGAGTACTGCTTGGGCGCGCAATCGATGCTCCGCAATCGCTGCCGCCTGTCGACGAAGGCCTTCATCCGGATCCGTCACCGCGCGCGCCACCGTGAGAAATGCGATGCCCACGAGCACGACCGCCTGCGCCAGCGGTCGCCACCGCCACGGACACCGACGCACCAACCACACGCAGCCGTACGCTGCCCACGGCGTCCACAGCACGATCATGGGGATCCAGTACCGTACATAGGAAATCGTCCACACATTGGTCGATCGGACGAGCGGATCTGCAAGCACCCACGATCCGTACATGAGGAGCAACCAGAGCACCATCGCGAGCATGGCCCATGTACTCCGCGAGCGCCATCGCACCGCACACCCCACACCCGCGAGCCCGACCAGCCACCAGTACGGCTGCACGAGGTATGTCCATGCATGCCGCAGGGCAGTGAACGGATACCATCCAAATGGCGCCACCAATGCCTGGAGCGATGCGGGGATCGGTAATCCGGTACGCACGAATTCGGTCGGTGCTGCCCCTCCTTCCTGGAGCAACGCATATCCCGTCGTGAATGGATGCCCGTAGAGCTGCTGCTGGAGCACGAGCACCGGAAGAAATGGAAGCACTGCACCCACGCCCGCCGCAAGCAACGCCGTCCACCGCACCCGCCGCCATCGCGCAATGAGGAGCACGAGCGCACCAACCCACAATGCCTCGTGCGTGCGCATGGTCAATGCGACGCCCACCATGCAGCCGCCGATCCCCCAGGCGGCGAGCACGCGTCGATCTCCTCCCGCGCTCGCCGCGAGCGGCCGCACGAGGAGCGCGATGCCGATGAGCAGGAGCGCGGCGAACGGGACATTGGGAAGAAATGCCGTTGCCGAGAACAGCCACCAACTCGGATGCAGCGCAAGAAACACCGCAGCGAGTAGTGCCACGGCGACCTCCCCGCTCCCCACTCGCACGATATACGCGAGCGCCACCAGAGCGCCTCCGGCGAGCAGTGGGGTGAACAGCCCCATAGCCCATATGCCAATCCCCCTCCCCAGCAGACCATACCAAAGGGGTAATCCGAGATACCCGCCCGGCACCAGCGCACCATCGGCGCGCACGTTGGCAGTGCGCGGATGGATGATGTTCCCCACCGCCGTATTCCGGGGTTCTTCCACGCGCATCGATTGACCCGTTGCCACGCGTCGCGCAAAAAACGCGTTCGTCGTTTCATCCGGCCAATGGAACCGGGGCGCCAAATCGCTCGCCCACATCTGCGGTCGGGAAAGCACCGAAGTGCCCACCACCACACACGCGGCGATTCCCACCAACAGCGCGCGCTGCCCGCGACTAAATCCCATACGTCACTAACGACACCAGTGCAAAAATAATCGCGAGTACGAAGGATGCCTGAGAAACAGGAAATACCTCCGGCACACCAAACGCCAGCCCCAGGAGGAGGAGCGCGACCCCAATCACCTGGAGCCACATCTTCACCTTGCCCCACGCATTCGCTTGCACCACACGACCGTGCGCGCGGCCATACCAAGCCAGCCCAATGATCACCACCTCCACGGAAACAATACTCAAGCCGAGCACCATATCCAACTCTCGCACCACCACCGCGAATACCACACTCCCGATGAGCAGCTTGTCCGCCAACGGATCATAGAGCCTCCCCCAATCCGTAATTTGATTTCGGGTCCGCGCTAAGGCGCCATCAATTGCATCGGTTGACGCCACCAGGAGAAACAGGAGCAAGCCCCATTGGTATTCCTCCACGAGAAGCAGGTAGAGCACGATCGGTGTCGTCAAAAACCGCACCATCGTCACCTGATTCGGAGTGACCCGCTGCGGAATGCACCGGAGCACCGTCCGTGCAAGGAAGCGGTCAATAATTGTAGGATGGTCAGACACAGGGATCTGTTCGTCACATGCACTCCTCTCGCAATCCTATCACGAGCTACCGAATCGGCATCGTGCTCAGCACGTTGCTCCTGGTGGGCAATGCAGCCTGGTGGCACGCCCCATGGCTTGGCATTCCATTGACAATACTCCTCTTCCTGGGCACTGCACACGCCCTCCGCGGCACGCATGCACTGGCGCTCGGTGGCATCCGCGGCATGAGCGTACTCACCATGATCTCCGGGGCGCTGCTCCTCATCGGATGGTATCCCCTCCCCGTCCGCCTCGGCATCTTGATGGGCATAGGCGCCATCACCGCGTGGCGCATGCGCGCTCCCCCACTACGGTCGCGGGTTCCCATCAATCCGTCCCTCCTCCGTTTCGGGGGCGCATGCATCGTACTCGCCAGCGTCGCACTCCTCCTCTTGCTCCAGCCCACCACCTCCGCACCCATCCGATCGCCCTGGGATGCCGTGCCCCTATTTGCGGTCAGCAGCATTGGCGCGATCATGATCCTCACCGCCATGGCCGCGCACACGCCAAGTCTGGTGCGGGCCGTGCCTTGGGGCATCGCGTGCGCCGTGCTCCTCGGCAGCGGCATTGCGTGGGCAGCGTATCCCATCGGATTCGGATTCGATCACTTCCTCCACGCCGCCACCGAGCACCTCATCGCAACCACCGGGACGCTCCATCCGCGGCCGTACTTTTATAGCGGATACTACGGGATCGTCGTATTCCTTGCGGACTGCACCGCACTCTCCGTTGCCACCATGGATCGCATCCTCGTACCGCTCGTGGTCGGCGCTCTCGTGGTGCCGGCCAGCGCTGCGGTGCTCCGCACCATCATTCCCCTACGCGCAGCGACGCTCGGCCTCCTCGCGCTCACCCTCACACCGCTGCTCCCGCTCGTCATCAGTACCCCGCAATCTTTCGCCAACGCCCTCGCCCTCTGCACAGCACTCTTCCTCCTCACCCCCGCCACCGCGGCGTTTGCTCGTGCAACTGCGGGAGCCGCGCTGCTCAGCCAACCACTCACCGGCATCATCGTGAGCGGCGTGGTGCTGGGACAATGGTTCCGCGCGCGAGGATATCGCTGGTTGCCGATCGCCAGCACCATCGCTGCGGCCGTTGCCATCCCCCTCGCATTCGCCATTGCGCCGCTGTTCCTCCCGAATCTCGATATCCGTCTCGCGCCATCCGCGAGCGCCGCCATGGCAGCGGGGCACCAAATCCGGAATCTCTTCACCTACACCACCACAGATTTCACCTTTGCCGATGCGCTCACCATTGCGCAGCGGATCCTGCCAATTGCCTGGATCGTCATGGCCATCATCGGCATTCGCCACCTCGGTGCACGCGCACGCCCCGCACTGCATGTCGTGGGCGCCGCATGTGGCGCAAGTATCCTCGTGTACGGAAGCATCGTTATTGCCACGCTCCTCCCGGAAGAACAAACGCAATTTCCCTTACGACTCCTCGCGCTCACCGCGCTCCTCATGACCCCGCTTGCGGCAATTGGTCTTGGCACGATGCTCTCCCCAATATCCGACGCACGCCGCCAGGCCGCCGCGAGCACCATCCTCGGCATCGCTGCTATTGCCACACTGCTCCTCGCGTACCCACGGAATGACGCGCAGACGCGGAGCGGTCTCTGGAGCGTCAGCACCTCCGATATTGCCGCCGTCCATGCGATCGCACGTGATGCCGGCAGTACGCCCTATGTCGTGCTCGGCAATCAGATGCTCGGAGCTGCGGCAATTCGCGAACTCGGATTCCAGCCGAACCATCGCGCCACGGATGGCACGGAGGTCCTCGCATTTCCCCTGCCCGCCGGCGGTCCCATCGCGCGCGCATTCTGGACATTCGTAGATACGAATCCCACACGCGAACCCATTGTGGATGCCATGACCTATGCGGGCGTCACACGCGCCTACCTCGTCCTGCATGCGTACTGGCGTGCATATCCCACACTCTCCGCACATGCCGCCGCCATCGCAACCACGGAACTCCCCGCACTGCCCTATCTCCGCATATTCCGTTTTGATCGCAACCTATCGCCACCTACGGCGACGCTGGCACCGCCGGAGTCGGCGCGCCCAGAATAAACACGTGCAACGCAGAATCCGGATTCAACTCTTCGAGAATGGGGAGATGGTGGCGCGCGAAGAGCGTCCGTAGGACGTCCGCATCGCGACGGATACGCCGCATGCCCATGCGCCAGGTCCGCGGCATCCATTGTTCCGGAAGTTGTTCCCGCCAGCGCTCGAAGGAAGATCGCGGTCGGGTATCAAATTGCAAAAATGCCACCCCCCGAAGACAACGAGCGATCTTCGCAACGTACATCTCAATCGTGGCCAATTCCGAGATGTGCTGAAAGGTGAGCGCGGAGTAAATGAAATCCGCCGGCTCCGTATCCCAAGCAGCCGTATCGAGGAATGCGGTGATATTCGGACGACCGAATCGCGCGCACCGGAGTCGGAGTTGCTCCAACATGACCCGCGAATGATCCACCACTTTTACCTGCACGAACCGTTGCGCCATCGGCACCGCGAGGCGCCCAATCCCCACGCCGATTTCAATTGCAAGAAACCGTCGCGCAAGTCGCGGATATACGTGATCCCAAATAAACTGCACCGTCCGCTCCCCGGAACGCCAAAACGTATCCTCTTCGTTCCACCGCCACCGCGTATGCGTGGCGATGTAGAACGTGGGGCACTCCTTCGCAAATCGATCCCAAGGAGTCGTGCGGACCATATGCGTACAGCAGGTGCTGTGGTTTCGTTTCTCTCATTCCGGAGTGCGCTGACATGATTCTGCTCCAGCGTGCGTCCAAAACACGACCCGGCGCACGAACCTCTCAACACTCCCGACCGAAAAGAAAGGCGTCATTCCCCTCCCTGGATACGCGCGGCATGAGTATACACCGCAAAAAATTGCCTCGCAATTGTTTCCTGATCATGCGCACGCGCGAGACGACGGCACGCGTCCGCCATACTCCGCACCCGGGGCACATCATCCACGCCCGCCCGTACCGCGCGGACGAGATCATCCACATTTCCCGGATCCACCAAAAATCCCGTTTCCCCCTCCCGCACCATTTCGGGGATTCCCCCCACCCGAGTAGCGATGACCGGCACCCCGGCTGCACATGCTTCCAAAATGACGCTCGGCTGATTCTCCGCGCAGAGCGAGGGGACCACCACCATATCCGCTTCCTCTATCGCCAACGCGACGCCCACCGCATCCAGACGTCCGCGAATCACCACGCCACGCGTGGTACGAGCAAATTTCTTACACATCGCCAGGAGGGCGCCATCGCCCACCACGTGCAGCGCAAGTTCGGGAATATCTTCCCGCAAACGACGATACGCTTCGAGGAGCGTGACCACGCCCTTGTGCCCCTCGAGCTGCCCCACGAAAAGCAGTGTCCGAATACAGCCGCGACGCTCCGGGAGTTGGCGTGCCATTCCCATGATCGGGTTGCCGATCACCGCAGCATCCGATCTCGGAAAAAAACCATATCGATCATGCTCCGCAATAATCCACTCCGTGGGACCCGTAATCACCGATGGACTCCCCATACGCCGACGGCGCAGCGCACGGTACGCGCGTCCCGCCCATGAACGCTCCCAGGTAGTGGGCGGCGCGCCACGCACCCATAACCCGGACGGGGTGAGGAGCTGCACGTCATGGAGCGTATGCACATGTGGGATACCGGCAGCACGGATAACCTCAAAGGTGCTCCCCCCGCAACCGACGATATTGTGCGTGTGCACGATATCGGGTTGCACGGCGAGCAGCAGCTGTCGCAATGACCGTGCCGCAACCACCTGCATGAGGTCGATGGCATGCCATGCTGCTCGTACGGGTGCTGGCAATGCACCGAGACGATCCAATGACGCAACATTCGGCGCCGCAAATGACCGCACCGATACCGACGCATCGGCCTCTGACACCTGCTGGCGCATACCCGCGCCCGGAACAGCGACCACGCATGCGTGTCCCTGCGCGGCAAACGAGGCCACCAATCGCTCAATGACGCGCTCTGCCCCCCCACGCGCCGACGCGCCGTATCGATTGTGGATCATGAGGATACGCATGTACGGTGCACTGCACATCGTCACGATACCAGCCGCAACGCGCGCGCCGCAGGCTGTAACGATTCATGGAATTGCTCCACGCGAAGCGTATTCACGGGTACCCACGCCCATCGTTCTGCATCCGGATGCGTCGGATCCCATGCAGCATCTGGTGCGTGCTGCGTCGTGTCCGCTCGATAGAAGATGAGCACCGCGTGCCATGCCTCTTGCAGTGGACTGCAGTAAAAAAAAGTCTCCGTCACGTGGAGCACTTCGCCTACAGTGATCGCCATGCCCGTCTCCTCCCAAAGCTCGCGCGTCAACGCATCCGCCATGCACTCGCCCTTCTCGATACCACCACCCGGAAAACAGTACCGACCACGCACATCGTGCACGACGAGCAACTGGCCCGCTCGCACGATCACTCCGTATACCGATGGTCGAAATCGAAGATCTGCAATTGCGGTGGGTCGCAAGGCTCCGGTATCGGAATGACAAGTCACCATGCGTTCCATAAAAGTTATCGCTCCAATTCATCAAATGCCCAGGAGAGCACCTCCCACATTTCCTCGTACTGTTTCGGAGAGGACCGATGGTGTGTGGCGAGATACAGGAAGTGATCCACCACCTCAATGGTCACCGGAAACGGCAGCGCATGGATGCGCTCCAGGAACGTGGGCGTCAATAATTCAAACGTGTTCGCCTGATCCAGGGGAGATGCCCAGACCGAGAATTTTCGATCGAGATCCACATTCCCCAGCGCAATACGTTGGAATCCGCGGCGCGGCAGGATCGCATGCCACCAACGGCGGTGTTCCACCAGGATGTCCACGTACCGCTTCGGGAGGATTGCCTGCGCCACGACCCATCCGCGCTCCGTGCGGCGTCGCCGATCCGGCCGTGGGATGTATGTGAAGAGTTCCACCACCCGCTCGCGGTAGTACCCAATCACGTGATTATTGATGTCGGACGTCCGAAAATTGGATCTCCGGAACAACACGCCACGATTCGGCATCATGAGCCAACCGAAATCCGGATCGTAATAAAAACCATGCCGATCAGAAAATGCTTGTATGGTGCGCTCCCGAAGACTCGGCGCCTCCGTCGCCTGCTGTATGCGATCGAGCTGCCAGGAACCATCCTCACGGGCAAGAGTCCAGTATTCAACAAACGCATCCGAATCCGTGAAGAGATCCACATTCCGCACCACATCGCGCAATGTGTCCTTTGCCTGCGCATGCAAACGAACCAGTACCCGATCCTCCTGAGAACCGGACGCATCCGTGACCTGCAGGAATTCCATGGCAAGGATCCGCGGCTGCTCCAGGATATTGCGTCGCCCCTCCGCTTTGAGCACTGCCAATTCCAAAACCATCCGCTTCCGGAATGGCTCGGTGAGCAACGGCGCCAACGCCGTCACATCAAGCGTTCCCCATGCCTCTTGAAAACGAGTAAACACCTCCGCAATCCGCGCCCGAAGCGCATCCTCATTCCATGCGGCATCGGTCTGTGCTGCCTGTTGCAACGCCGCCTTCGCCAGCGCAACGCGCTGTCGGTGCCGTCGTTGGGCAACATACGCACCCACGACAACGCCAATAAAAATGATCAGGTACACCGCTAGCAGGAAAAGATCACCCCCGCCGCTCGACCCCGATCCCCCGCCACCAAATCCCCCGCCGCCACCAGAAGAAGATCCGCCCCCTCCCGCACGCGCGAACACCCGCACCGGCACCAGGAGTACGGCACTGCTCACGGCCACACCGGCAACCATTACCCGCGTGTATGACATACGTCGTCGTACAGTGTTGTCCATTGCTGCGCGAGCGCAGCCCATGTGTACGATACCATGACCCGTTCGCGCGCCCGCGCGCCCATCTCGCGCAAACGGCTACGATGGATCACGCATGCCCGGATGCGCTCCGCCAATGCGCGCACATCGCCGGGGGGCACGAGAAATCCGGTCACCCCCTCTTCAATCACCGTGCGCACGCCGGGAAGATCCGATGCAATCGCTGGCACGCCGGACGCCATCCCCTCCAGGAGCACCAACCCAAATGCCTCCGAACGTGCGGTCGAGGGGAGCACGACCGCATCGACCGATCGATACACCATCGGCAGCTGGTCTGCGGTCACTGCGCCGAGAAACTCCACGCGATCCGCGATGCCACGCATGCGCGCGTGCTCCTGCAATGCCGCCCGCAAATCGCCATCACCCACGATACGCAATTGGACATCCGGCACCATCGCGCACGCATCGAGGAGTACCGGCACCCCCTTGAACGCATGCGCGCGATCCAACCCGCCCACAAATAGCATTGTGCACACCCGTGGACGCGACTGGGTCGGATCGGGAGCAAATCGATGCCCATCCACTCCCAACGGAATCGCCACGCAACGAGATCCGAGTTTGGGGAGATGCGCCGCAAGCGCACCCGAACACGCGTAGTCCCAGGAGGAGACTACCACCCGATCCGCAGCGGACAACAGCCGCCGCAATGACCACCACTGGTACCCCCCAAATAACCACTTCCGCATCCCTTGCGCCACCAGATCCATGTGGAACTGGACGATCAGCCGACCCTGGGCACGACGACGCCACGCCAATACCGATGCCGCACCGCCAATAAACGGCCAATGGAAATGCACCACATCGGGCGCTCGTCGCGTGATCGTCCGCCCCATGCCGGGACACCACGCTGCATTGCCGTACCAAAGCCACGGGATGGCCGGGGAAAGCGGAAGGACGGCGTGCGATCCGTTCGCTCTTCCGGGAGTCACCACTTCCACTTCGTGTCCCTGCGCAATCGCCCGCAAAGCGAGCTCCTGCGCCACATTGCCCATGCCGCCACGATACGGCGGAAATGTGGAAACCGCGTGGACGATACGCATAGGGCTACCACCGAATCATCGGACGCACCACGCGCCACCAGCACCGCACCAATGGATCACCGACTCGTTCCATGAATCGATTCGGCATCTCTTGGTTCCGAATGGAGGTTGTCCAACGACACACGATATCGCGATCTCGCATCGTGCGCCGCGACTGCTTTGCCGCGCGATGCGCACGGAACATGCCCCAATGCGCACGCGTCCCAATGGCACGCCACGCCTGTTTTTTTGCATTCCACCACCCTCCCCGCAACGCGAGAATGGCATGCACGCTTTCCGCTACCAGCATCGCCGGCGCCAAGAGCACAATCGTCCGCCAGCGGAGATTTTCCAGCAAAAAAAGGATACGATTGCGTTCGATCCAATGGAGCTTGGTCATGCTCCGGGTGAACTCGTAGTAATGCTGCACCACCGCCTGCGGCACGAGCACGCATCGCCACCCCTGGAGCCAAAACCGCACCCCGAGATCGAGATCTTCGTGATACAGAAAAAAATCTTCATCAAAAAATTCCAGCGCCTCCATCCCTTGCGCGGCAACGCCCCGATGTGTCGCACAGGGGAACCCCACTGCGCGCAGTGCGGTCGCACGGAACAGCACTGCTGCTCCGGAAGGATAGGTCACCTCCGGGTACGGGTACCCCGAGAGCTGCGTACGCAGGATGTGCCACGGCTCCCGATGGCCACCCGCAAAACCAAACCCGAATACATGGATATGATTCCCAATACTGTTCACCGTATCCGTATCCGCGCCGAGCATCACGCGTGCCTGCGCCGCGGCAATACGGGGATCCGATTCCGCGGCGGCCACCAGACGCGCGAGCCAATGGGGGTCCACGGTGGTGTCCTGATTCAATACGACGACGTATTCCGCCCCCCGCGTGAGCGCATGGCGGATGCCCACGTTCATGCCACCCGCGTATCCCCGATTCACCGGTTCCACTACCACATCCAGGCGATCGCCGTACGTGCGGAGCACGGCCTGCGTTTCCGGTTGCGCGTCATTATCAACGACCACCACACGCCACCGCGCCGCAGGGTATTGCGTCGCCAGTACACTCGTGAGACACCGTTGGAGATCCGCCGGTGCATGGTAACTCAACACGACAACGTAGACCATGGATGTAAAAATATGTCACCCCGCCCGCACGTCATTCAATGTCAATTATCGCTTATTCGTACGAATATGAGAACGGCCCAAATCAGCGAAACGCACTGAAACAGCAACATGTACACCGACGCAAAGGCCATGACTACGGAACCAAGCCGAAATTCCACCTACTCCTCAGGATGCGTGCGACCATCACGGAGCGCCAACTCTCGGACCACACGCGTGATCGCACGATCGAGCTGCTCAATACGCACTGAGAGGCGCAACACCAGCACCAGCAGCAACACGATCGCCGTATACACGACCACGTCTGCGCCGCGGCCGATCCCGAGCACTCCCGCGATACGACTCGTCATGTCCGGGACGATGGCCACCACGGCAACTGCGCTCCAGAGCATCAGCCACAAGAGAAAGGTGCCGACCTGCATTTTTTGCTGACGGAATCGACGAATAACCCACCCCATGCCCCCTACCGCCACCACCAGCAGCAGCCAACGCATAAGCATACAGGCTTCCTACTGACGAACCAATCGCTGACGTACCCACACACCGCTCCGCGCGACGAGCACCCCAAGCACGCCGTACCAGATCATCAGCATTACCGCCGCAAAAAGATACGCGATCCCATCCCACACCCACCGCGGCACACACCACGCCACCACATCCGGATTGGGCACACATGCACGCCCCAATCCAAGACCCCCCGCCAAGCGCCCACTCATAAGCGCGGGCAGATACAGCATCTCCATGAATCGGACCATGAACCGCTGCCGAAAAAATGTCGCCACCGGACCATACGGAGTCGTCGAGAGGCCGAACGCCGCATCCATCCAGGGAAACGCAAATACCACCAGCACCGCGCCAAATGCTGCGCCCATCCCGAACGAACGTCGATCCCGTATGGTACGCAACAGCAGCATACGCGTTTAAAATAACCGCCGCAGCAGCAACGCCCACGCGGTTTTGATGCCCACCGCAAAACTCTGCCCCTTCGATAATGAATATGCCGTATAAATCGTACGAATCGGCACCTCGACCACGCGCAGATCATGTCGTGCCGCTTCCGCCAGAATCTCGGAGGACACCTCCATCCGATTGGTACGTATCTCGATACACTCCATCGCTCGCCGACTGCATGCGCGAAATCCGGACTGCGTATCGGAGCATCGCACACCGAACAGCAACCGCGTCATGGCATTGGCGATCCCATGGAACACGCGTCGATGGAACGGCGCGCCGCCGCCTGAACGCACCCCAATGACGAGATCCGCATCACCGGAGGCGATGGGCGCAATAAGCGTAGGAATTTCCGCAGGATCGTGCTGACCATCCGCATCGAGCGTGATCGCAATGTCAGCGCTGCGCATCCGTGCCGCCGCCATTCCCGTACCTAAGGCCGCACCAAGACCGCGATTCACGCAATGTGACACGACGTCCGCACCTGCCGTGCGCGCCAGCTGCGCCGTCGCATCCGATGATCCATCATCAATAACCACGACGTCCGGGAGGATCTCCCGGACGCGCCGCACCACCTCCGCGATCGTCTCCGCCTCGTTGAACGCTGGAATAATGGCAAGGTATCGCACAAATACATGATGCGCCGCACGCACACCCGACCAAAATCACCATCATATGGTGCCCCACAGGAGACGCAATCGTACCTCCACGATGGCCGCACTCGAGGCGCGTGTCAATCAAGCAAAACGGGAGCCTGAAGGCTCCCGTTTGATCCATGATGCTGCATGCAGGACCGCGGAGGAGAACCCGTCACGCAACAATGGTCTAGTACCCCAGCAAGCTTCGATGCGCCTGCGAGTAATCGATGGAGCGACGCAAACCATCCTCGAGTCGTACGATGGGCGTCCAACCCAAGAGCTCGCGCGCAAGGGTGATTTCCGGGAGGCCGAGTGCGCTCATGAAGAGGAGCGGCGGCTCAAACCGCACCGTGGAAACAGATCCGGTCAACTGAATAATGAGATTCGCCACATCTACAATGCGATACTCGTCCGGACTCCCGAAATTCATCGGCCCATGCTCGTCGCTCGCCATGAGCTGCACGAGACCGGCAACGAGGTCATCCACATACGTGAGCGACGTCGCGAAGGTCTCATCACCGTAAATCACCAACGGCTTCCCCTCAAGGGCATGTACGATGAAATCAGCAACCATCTCCCCAATCCGGAGTCGCTGCCGAGGTCCGTAGGTTCGAAAAATGCGCGCGATCTTTGCCTGCACACCATACTGCTGTCGATAAGTAGCAAACGCTGCCTCCGCAAAACGCTTGCCCTCATCGTACGCGGCGCGCGGCGAGGTAGGATCGAGCGGACCAAATTCATCTTCTCGATGGTAGCGCACGTTCGGTCGTCGTGATCCGTATACCACCGAAGAAGAAGCGAGCAGTACTTTGGCGTGGTACCGATGCGCCAAATGAAGCACATTGATCGATCCGTACGCATTCGCATGGAGCGTCGCCACACGCTGCGCCTCAAAGTCCTTCGGCGAGGTGGGGCAGGCGAGGTGGTAAATTTCCTGCACGCCCTGGAATCGCACCTTAAAACGCTCGAGCTCCGGGAACGTCTCGAGGTCGAGCGGCATCGCAATATCATGTCGGAGGAAAATGAAATCCGGATTCGGCAGGAGATGCTCAATGTTCCGCTGATTCCCAGAAACGAAGTTATCCACGCAAATCACCTTTGCAGATTTGAGCAGCGTCTCACAGAGGTGCGAACCCAAAAATCCCGCGCCTCCCGTTACCAGAATATTGGGCTTTTCGAAAATGGGCTGGTCAAACACAGAAATCCTCCAATAAACGATGCTCTCGCGCTGCCGGTCCGACGTGCCGGCTTATGAGATCGGTTGCCCAATAAGATTTCTGCTGCAATCCGCAGCGTTCGGCTGCAACGCTTCAAAAAATGCTCAAAAGAGCTCTGCTCTTCTGGAGTTTATCCCGAGGTCTGCCGAGGGATCCCTCCCATTCGAACGCTGCAGATTTCGCGACGAAACCTATTGGGCAACAGGTCTCTTTTCATGATGCGCGTATTCGCAAACAACCGCAATACAACTCCACGGTTCTTTTGTTCTGCATTGACCCCACGCTCACGGTATCGGCAGGGCAATGGCCGGCTCTCGATCGACGATGGGCGCTCCGTCCGGCAACGTCACCACCGGCGCACGCACCACGTCTCGGAGTTGGAGGCCATTCTTCAAAAACGCGAGCATCGAGGCGAGATGGCGCCGCTGTCCGCTCGTGATGAGATACCGCTCGCCCGTCGTCGCATCCTCGAGCACCGTCTGCTCGGGAATCTCGCCGACCGCGAGCGGATCGCCAATGCGGTAGGTCGGAAAAAACGCATCTGGCACATCGACGACGCGGCGACTCCATTCAGCTCCGTAGAGCGCACGTGCGGTGGTCTCATCCGAAATCCACCGAAGTACCCCCTGCGGTTCGACGGCGTAGACCTTGGGATCGGTCGTGATCTTCGCTAAGAACGTACCCGGTCGGATTGGTACGAGTCCACCGAGCGGGAACGCAGCGAGCACCACATCTCCCACCCGCTGCACCTCATGAGCGTCGGCATACCAGGAACGGAACGTCTGCGCATCGGGGAATGCGTACCGCTTTCCGTTGCTGGCGATGAGGTACACCGTCGTACTCGACGCACCACGCAGCAGCGACCCCGTTCCGATGGGCGCGGTCGTCGCGCGTGCAAATACCACACGACCGCGCGCGACCACCTCCTCCTCCACCATGACAACGAGCTCTGCGATGCCCTCTTCGCGTGCCTGTACCGTGAACAGCGCTATACCCAATACATCTGTGGTGACCGTCACCGGCGCAATCACATCGGACGACCGCGATGACCGCAGCGCCACGAGCCGATCCGCAATGGGTTGCCCATCTGTCGCTCGGACTTCCACGCGCACCGGGACACGTTCACCAACCGATGCGAGCGGCACGGTCGTCGTGATCCGCGACTGCGTTGCGTTCGGCGTCATCCGGGCCTCTGCAGCTGCCGCAGCGACCGCGCGTGCGAGGTTCAGACGCCCCGCGCCCATGCGATCCGCGGTCACCTGGGGCGTGCTGCGTACCGGATCTGCCGTGCGCGCGAATATCGCCTGCACGTGCTTCGGTGTCGCCTTCGGCAGCACGCTACGCAGGAGCGATACCGCGCCAGAAACAATCGGCGCCGCAAATGAGGTGCCGGAAAAAAATCCACCGTACGGCTGCGCGAAGGTCGACGGCAATACCGTCCCGCCCACCGGAATGGCCGCATGTCCGGGATCGTGGAACAGCGTCCCAACGATCCGTTCCCCCGGCGCAGCGATATCCACGCAACTCCCGTAACTCGAAAACGACGCTTTCGCATCATCCAAATTCGTCGCCGCAACCCCCAGGACCGTACGTCCATCCGTTTCCGCGCAAATGGGGTATACCGGAAATCGATCGAGATCTCCCCGCCCCTGGCGATCCTCATTGCCGCCCGCAGCAATGACGATCACGCCACGCCGTTCCGCATCCGCAATAACTGCGTCAAATTCCGTGCTCCGCTGGTCACCCACGAAGCTCAAATTGATGACCGTCGCGCCATGTGCCACCGCGTACCGAAACGCGGCGAGCACCAAGTCCACATCGCCCGTCCCATCGCTGTGCAGCACGCGCAGGGGCATGATGACGGCCTTCCAATCAATCCCCGCAATGCCCGTGCCATTATTCCCCCGCGCGGCGATGATACCCGCCACAATGGTGCCGTGATGCAAGTCGCGGGGATTCGATCCCGCCACATCAAGCGCTGGTGTGGGATCCGGATCATTGCCGATGAAATCCCACCCATGCACATCATCCACCAACCCATTACGATCGTCATCGATCGCGTTGCCCGGCACCTCACCAGGGTTCTTCCATATCGCCGCGGCAAGATCAGGATGATCCAGATCGACGCCCACATCGAGCACCGCAATCACCGAGCGCTCGTTGCCGGTGGTCACCTCCCATGCCGCCGGCGCAGCAATACGATCGAGGTACCACTGCTGCGTCGCAAACGGATCGTTCGGAGCGAACGCCGACGCCACGAAAGGGACGGCGATCATGCCGATCACAGAAACGATGGATCCCATCCGGAGCAAGGAGCGCATGCGCACATCGTTCCCTTATTTACTCCGCAGCTTTGCCTGCAGCGCCTTCACCTCATCGAGCGCCGCCGTGTTTTTCGGATCGAACACGAGGAGATGCTCAAACCATTTGATTGCCTCTTCCGGCTGCCCGTGATCGCGATAGTACACCGCGAGCATCGCCATGAGATCAATACTCCCCGGCATCACGCCGAGTCCCTTCTGGAGAATGCGCGGCAGATCGGATGCGCGATTCTTCAGCTGGTACGTATAGAGATTCACGATTTTTCGATAGAGGTGCGCAATGCGCGGCGCATTGTTGATGGCCAGGAGATATTGCTCCGCGGCGAGATCATACTTTCCCGCATCCTCGTACAGCTGACCGAGATTCTGAAAGGAGAGGTAGTTGCCCGGGAACCGTTGATTCATGGTGCGATACGTTTCTGCGGCGGCATCTCGGTCGCCGAGATCCGCCTTCGCGAGCGCGAGCTCCACATGCGCATTGAAGTCACTCGGATTCTGCGCGATGGCTGCTGCCGCTTTGGCGGCCTGCTCCTCCAGCTCCCGCCGATGATCCGGCGTGAGGTCCGTCGCCACCGGCGGCAATCGTCGCGCCTCCCGCTGCGCGAGACGCTCCCGAATCACCACCCCGACCACCACAAGGACCACGAGGAGTCCGGCGCCCGACATGATCTGAAGTTGTCGTTTCGTAAACATACATGCGCGGCAAAGCCAAATATCCAGCACCCGCAACCGGCTCAGTACGACTCAGCATATACCAGGCCGACCGGATTTCCAAGAAAAAAGAGCGATCCGCTATATCAATATGAGGACCCCCAGGCTATTGCCTGGGGGTCCTCGACGGCACCCGGTGATTCACATGGGTTGGCGGGGCAAGCACTGGAACGAGTCGTGCCCATCCACACACCTCCATCATGCAATCCACCGAGCCAACATCACGTTATTAGTTGTACGTGAGGCCGTTGCCGTTGACCGGGAGGGTCTTCGTGTACGTCGCGCTGTCGATGACGCACTCCGCGCCCGCATCGGTGGAGGCCGCAGGGCAGGATGCACCTGCCTTGTTGTCGAGTTCCGTGTCCATCCACTGGATACCGGAAGCCGTTGCTGCCTCATCATCGAGACGAACTTGGAAGCTCTTCGACGTGGACGCACCACCCGCACCCGTGGTGTCACCCGTGAGGATGACGACCTTCGTCGTACCTGCGCCGACGACGAGCTGCGTGTCCCAACCACCCGTGCCGTCAGAACCTGCGTCACTCGACGCGCCAGTTCCGTCCGCGCTCTGGATGTGGAGACCAGTCGATCCGGGGTCCATCGGCTGCGTGACATCGGCCGTTGCCCAGTCCGCATACCGCGTCGCCCGATCCGGGCTGTAGAGGATCGCGTCACCCGTTCCCGTGATCTGGCCCGAGCCGTCACCACCAGTCGACGATCCGCTCATGAGGAAGCCGAGATCGTAGACCGCGATATCGTCACCCGTGGCCGTCAGCCAGAAGCGGAAGACTTCCTTGCCCGTACCGGCAGTCTGGACGCCGCTCGGCGCCGTCGCATCGAGGCCAACGGTGAGAATACCGTCAAACACTCCGAATGCGTTGCCGCCGTTCACCGTACCACCTGCCGCACCCGTGTTCGTGAGCGTTGCGGCCGTGAGCTGCGTGCCACCATCGCGGCCAACCGCGGTGATGTTGTAGTTGCCCGCACCACCCCACGTGCTCGCATCGCTGTCTGCATCACCGAGACCAACGCGAGCGGCCGAACCCGAGGACACCTGCTCCTTCAGGTTGAAATCCGCGCGCAGCTCGAGGTACATCGGCACGTCCTTCACCGCTCGGATGACGCCATTGTCCACTACGACCGTCACCTTTGCGTTGTTATCGAACGTGTATCCGAGTTGACTCCCGACCGGTTGGCCATCCTTGTACAGACGAACCTTCTTCACGTTGGCGAGCGTACCCGCACCCGTCGTGCCGTTCGCGAGGAAGAGCGGGATGTCCGTCAGATCCACATCCTCGTAGCTCGCGGTGAGCTTGTACTTCGCCATGGAAACGCCCGAGGAACCTGCCACGACCGGGCCGGACGTTGCGCTATCGGCAGCTACCTCAATCTTGAGCGTACCTGCGGCGCGCACCGTCTGCGCCTGACCGCTCCCTGCAACCGTTTCCGTGATCGACGTTCCCGTGGACCAACCCGTCGAAGTCACATCCGCCGCTGCAGCAACCGCGAAGGTGTGAGTCTCCGTACCACCAATGGTGGCCGACTTGCTCACATCTGCCTTCAGGGTAAGGGTCGAAGGTCTGCTCTTCGCCACGCGGATCGGGGTCTTGAACGTGAACGTGACCGTTCCGCTCGAAAGTCCTGCCGTTGCGTTCGTGGTTTCGAGACGGACGACCTGGTCGACCGCATCGCTCGTGTCTGGGTCGCCCCAAAGCTCGAGGTTGATGATGTCTGCACCATCTGCCGTCGCGCCAAGCGTGTCGGTGAACTTCACATCGCTCACCTTCACATCCTCACCACCGCTCGATGCATCGAGGTCCAGGTTGGCGAATGCGAAGTGCTGCACCCCCGCAACCACCGATCCCGCGATCGGCGTCGAGGCGTTCGTCACTTTGAGCGCCGCCGCCTGGATGGTGAGCGTGTTGCCCGTGACATCCGTGGTCGTCGAAACCGTCGTTGCCTTGCCGGAATTCACACCCTTTACGGTGTACTCCGAGACATCGAGGGTCGCGGCAACCGTGTCCGCTGTGCCATCGCCATCGTCACCCGCCGTGGAGGCGATATTCGCCTTCAGCGTGTAGACGTTGGTGCCCACCGGAACCGTCATCGAATCCGTAAAGGTCACGGTGTTCGACGCACAATCCTTCGGACCGGCAACCACGGCATTGCTCGCATCGTAGAGCGTCACCGAAGTGAGCTCGGAGCAAGCAAAGTCATCCGCGAATGCGAAGTCCCAGTTCTGCGAGGTGATCCGGACCGACTCACCCGTGATGTTGTATTCCACGGCGATGAGCGGAATCTGCGTGCCACCCTGCGCAACCTTCCCCGTTGCCGGAGACGATGCCGCGCGCGAAACGCGGAGCGTACCCGACGCTACGGTCTGCTTCTGACATGCGCCACCAGTCACGCCGGTCGTCGCACAGAAGTCATTCCGAGTCGGCGTAATGCCGAATCCGTACGTGTTCCCCACGATCTGGATCGTGTATGCTACGCCATCGTGGAGCTCGAACCCGACCGTGCGGCCGGACGAAGAACCACCAGAAAGCGTCGCGAGAACCGAGAGGTTGATGCTCTCACCCTTCTTCACGGGGATGTTGAGGTTGTCGAAGACTACGCGGCCATTGCTGTTCAAGCGGGCCACCGTCGCAACCACCTCACCCTTCGTGTCGTTCTTGAGCTTGATGTCCTTAATGTCATCGTTCGTTGCAGTTCCCGACTGAATCGCCGTGATCTGCTTGATCGTGACATCCTCGACCGAACCCGCCTGAATCCGGACCTGCGTGAACCGGTAGTCCACGGCATCCGGCGAGGGCTGGTTGTCCGAGCTCGGCATGTCCGCGCCGCGGTAGAGCGTTGCGGAGCCAATGGACACCGACGAGAGCGTCATGCTACCGCCGCGGATCGGGAACGATCCACCGACGGTGCCGGACTGGAGCGTAATATCCGACGCGGACTCAACACCGAGGACAATGATGTCACCCGCCGTTGCCGTGCCGGACGCCGCCACGTCACCCGCAATCGTGAGCACCTTCTCACCGCTCACTGCGATATTGAGTCCAGTGAAGACGGCCTGATGTGCCGCGTTGAGCGTCTGCGACGTGCCGAGCTGCGTCGTGCCATCGAAGAGCTTCACGTTCGAGAGGTCCGTGTCCGAGGACAAGTTCGTCCGCGTGGCCTTCAGACCAGTGACCGTGCCACTCCCCGAGAGCTTCACCTTCGCAAAGATGACGTTCGTTGCACTGAACGGAACGTTCGAGTTCGACGGCGAACCACCATCCATTGCGGTGAGGGCGCCTGCCGGAGGAGGCGTCGTGCCACCACCGAGGTTCTTATCGACATTGATCGACACTGCCGCAGCAACTACTGCCGCCTTGTCGAAATCCGATGCCGCATTCACCGATGCACCAATCGTGTAGTTCACGAAGAATGCATCCGGAACGTCCTCCACCATGCTCGCCCAGCTCGCTCCGTAGAGCGCTGCGGCAACTGCCTCCGTTGCGACGTGGCGAAGCGTGCCACCCGCGCCAACGGCGTAGACCTTCGGGTCCGTGGTGATCTTCACCATCTTGACCCCCGGCCGGTACGTTGCGTTTCCACCAATCGCAATCGTTGCAAGCTGACTATCCGAAATCCGACGAACAGACGAGAAGTCTGCGTACCATGTTCGGTACGTCTTCTCGTTCGGGAACACGTAGCGCTTCCCGTCAGCACCGTAGTAATAGACTGCGGGGAGGGAACCCTTGATGAGGGTACCCGACGTGAGGGCCTCATCCGCGCGCGCCGCGAGCGGCGACACGAGGAGCGAGACTCCCATCGACCACGCAATCGTTGCTACGACCACTGACCAGGTGAGCGCGCGTTTTCCCAGAGCAAGTGCGCTACTCATATCTGATACTCACGAACCGTGTTGGCGTTATTGTGTGCGCAAGTGCGCTCCCGTTGCCGGGATCGACCTTTCTGCTGCCACTTGCTCCCTCACCTCGACGGGTGACCCGCGAGATGCATCCGAGCGACGAACCAACATCACCCGAACGCATCCCACCGCGCCCATCTCCGTGCA
The DNA here is from genome assembly GCA_016188355.1 of Candidatus Uhrbacteria bacterium. Taxonomy (GTDB): domain Bacteria; phylum Patescibacteriota; class Patescibacteriia; order JACPHY01; family JACPHY01; genus JACPHY01. Next base: position 4,233 of record JACPHY010000001.1, on the reverse strand, counting down.
GACCACATAGATCTCCACGAGGGACTCCCCCGATACGCGAGGGAGTGGCGGCCCCACACCCTACGGTGCGGAATCACCATTCCATCACGTGGACGATGCGATGGGACTTTAGGAACTAAATACCCCCACGCGCCCCTGTGCGCGAAGCAACTCCTCTTTGGAGAACACCGACGTTCCCCACGTCGTGAACACACCTGGTGCGGGATTCACGGATCGCACATTTCGTCGCGTCGATGGAACGATGCGACGCATCGGCACCGATACCGCGGGCATTTCCACCGATGTTGACCCTTGCTCGGGCACCACCACCGCAACCGTTCCTCCAAATACGGAAAGGTCGTTCCCGCTTCCGGGAACCACCGGTGCAGCCGCAGTCACCGTCGGACTCGCAGCAACGCGCGGCAACGCCCGCGCTTCGCGTGCCGCATCGCGCTGCCCAATTTCGGCGATCGTCATCGCGCTCGCCACGATCACGGTGATCGAGGTCAGTGCGACTGCGGGACGCCAGAGACCCAGCATACCGCGGCGGAGCATGGCGCCCATGTGGATAGCAGGAACCACGGATTGCGTATCGCGCGTTTGGACAGACGCAAAACCACCGACGCGCGCATCCACTGCGCGTCGAACATGTGCCGCAATCGCCGCATGATCCGTTTCGGAGAGCGGATCGTACGATCGAAGCAATTCGAGATGGTGATCAATAATGTTCCGCATGTGAGGGGTGCGGGGTAGTAACCTCCGCATCGTCAGAAACGCCATCCAATGCGCCGCGTCGACGAAGTTCCTCTTTCAGTGCCCGCCGAGCGCGATGGAGGAGCACGCGAACCGCGACGACATTTTTACCGAGAAGCTCTGCAAGCTCCGAAATGGAGAGCCCGACATTTCCGTGCAACAGGAGCACATCGCGATAGTCCGCATGGATAGCGTCGAGCGCTTCCATGGTGCGCTGGAGGTCACGTCGCGCATCGAGGTGCACCGGCAGCGACCCCGGCGTTCGGATCGGTGGCGCATCCTCGAGCGCAATCTCGCGACGCTGTTCCTTTGCCTGTCCGTAGTAATCCGCGATGCGATTCCGCGCGATCTTGTACAGCAGCGCACGATGCTGCCGAACCGTCACATCGGAGCGCCGACAGTATTCGAGAAATTGACACGCGATTTCTGCGGCGAGATCGCGCACATCCTCCGTCGGTCGCACGCGCATCGCAATGTACCGTTCGAGAGGACGAAGCTGTTCCCGAAAGAACACCTCGAAATCCAGTCCGTCGTGGGAATGATTCGTCGTCTCGCTCATGTAGAGAAGTCGGAATTTCCGCACGGCGTTACACCTCGCCAGTGGGTATATAAGGTCACCTTACGGTAGCAAATCGAGCCAATATGATCAAGTGTCATTGTCGGAGAACTACACAAAAATATAACGCTATCGTTATATTTTAACTGATTCGTTCGGAGAAAAGCTGCGCAAAATTGAAAGGAAAAATGATCATTTGTGCATTTTTATAACGTTATCGTGCTATAATTACCGCAGCGCCGAACACGGCCTACAGAACCAGCCTGCTCCATGACCCCTGAATGATCATCGCGCCATGGGGACCTCCTCCTGCAAAATAGCAGCGCACCTCGTACAATAGAGGAGCGCACCGCATATCATATGGCATCAAAATCGGTCGCCGGATCAAAGGCAGCGGACATGATCCGCATCTCCGTTTCCGAGGCTGCAAAACTCTTCGGACTTTCTCCGCAAACCATCCGCCGTGCCATCAAGGATCAGGAGATCCGATATGTGGTCGTCCGCGGACGATACCGCATCGCATTCGAGAGCGTCCTGGAATGGTCACAACGGCAAACCACCACACGCCACAAACTGGAGCGACATGGTATCGGCCAGTACGTCGATCGCTGGCACATTCGCAATAAACTCTATTCACCCAACCCACACATGCTCACGCGTCGGGACACCAACTCCCGCGACGCGGATACATGAGTATGCCACATCGCCTCGTCCGTACCTGCGCGCTCCTCTGCATGGGAATCGTGGTGGCGCAATCCGCCCATGCCGCAGCATTAGATCTCACGCCATCCTTTGATACCGTACCCCCCGCTCCACCGACCGCGATCGTCGCCAGTGGCACTCCCACCGCCATAACGATCACCTGGACCGATCCCACGGATGCCGACCTTGCGAGCATTGAGGTGCTCCGCAATACACCACCAGCGCCCGTCGTTTCCGGAACACCCATCGCGACCATCGCGGCAAACGTCCAGCGGATACAGGACACCAGCGTGCAGCCGGATACCACGTATACGTACATCCTGCGCGCGAAGGACACGAGCGGGAACACGACCAACAGCGTTGCCGTGACGGTCACAAGCACACTGCCGGCAGCATTGCCCGAGCCGGAACCCGTGGCCGCGCCCACTCCCACGATTCCTCTGCCCCCCGCCACTCCGGTCGCTCCTCCGGAACCCGCACCAGCCGCAGATGCCCCTCCCGCTCCTGCACCGGTGACGCCACCACCTCCGGTATCCGTTCCCGCCACCGCACCGTCGACTGCCGTGCCCACGGTCCAGAAACGACCGTCCATCGTCCACGAACTGCGTGTGGGATCACGCGGCACCGAGGTGCGCACCTTACAGCACATGCTCCGCAACGAGCCATCCGCGCGCTATCGTGGCGCAGTCAACGGCACGTTTGGATCACTGACCCGCGACGCGCTCCGCCGATGGCAGCGCGCACAACGTCTGCCCATCACGGGACGCTTTGACCAAAATACCCGGCAGCGATTCATCGCCCGAGGACTCCTTGCGCAGGAGCGGATCAAAAATTGAACGAGGACCATTTCCCCTTCCTATCGGATCGCCAATCGCAACGTGGGCTCCGATGCGATTGCAGCGCTACCGCACCCAACGCGGTAGCGCTGTTGTGTAGTCTGCGCAATATCATCCCAATGGTAGCAGCGGAGCACCGCGGCCTGTATTGCACGGCCGACCTGTGGCAAGGACGATCGTACGATGCAGGCGAACGTCAACATGCGCGCACAATCATGGACATCGCCAACCCGAAACAGGAAGCCGCCAATTCGATCCACCACTTCCCGGTGCTCGGGAATATCCGATACGATCGGAACCACTCCCGCTGCAGCGGCCTCCAATACCACAATGGGCATCCCTTCGCTCATGGACGGATGCACAAATGCGAGACATGCATGGAAGAGCGCTTGGAGCGTGCTGCCGTACTGTGGCCCAAGGAAGTGAATGGCAGCATCCCCCCCCGCGCGCATCGACAACTCCCCTACGTACGCGTCGGTAAATGCGGAACCGCCAACCACGACCAGCGCAACGCCGTCGTATTCTGGATGTTCACGACGAAATACGCGGAACGCATCGATGGCGACGTGCACTGCCTTATGCGGCACGAGGCGCGCCACCAGCAGGAAGTACCGCTGCGGCTGGAGGCCGAATGATGCCAGTACCTCCTCGGTCGCTGTCTGGTCCGGCAATGGCGCGACGGTGATTCCATTCGGGATCACGGTCGCATCACACCGATACCGCTCCCGGCAATACCCACGGATCATTTCGGAGACCGCAATCGTTTCATGGGGGAATCGACACGCCGCCCATTCACCCGCCATGAGCACGAATCGCGCGAACCAACCCCACTTCGCATGGCGACGATCCACACAATGGAACGTCACGATTACCCGTGCACGCGGATGCAGGCACCGCGGCAGGAAGGCGAGCAACGCAGGACCTACGCCATGAAAATGATAGACATCCGGCCGCTCGCGCATCGCGTGGATCGTGGCGAAAAGGGTGTGCGAAATGGCATCCCAGTGTTTCGTCGCAATGGACGGCAGGATCACGCATCGCACCCCCCGCTGCATCCACACGGACCACGGCGCGCGTTTGGTGTACCAGGGTCGCCCGTACACAGTCACAACATCACCGCTTGCGACAAGTCGCGTCGCAAGCTCCTCCACGTGTCGTTCGACGCCACCGACGGTGGCGGGAACCCCCTTTGCGCCAATCATTGCGATCCGCATAACAACGGATCACGCTACCACCTCTCCCGAACAACGTCAAACGGCCACTCCGCGGCTTTTAGCAACGAGCTGGAACAGCCACGAGGGAAGTTTCTAGGAAGGTGAGCGGAGATTGAAATAATTCCGGTGCGTTCCAGCGTGCCTCGAATTCTCGCAGGAGGCTCGGGAGGTGTTCCTTCCAGACGTGATGGTG
>JACPHY010000016.1 GCA_016188355.1 Candidatus Uhrbacteria bacterium | reverse complement strand
AGGCAACCGGATATGGGTCACCGGACGCCCCCTACCCGGTTCGCCCCATGCTCGAAGACCCTTCGTTCCAACAGTGGTCGCATCCGAAGGGACGAACATGCTTCACTCGGGTTATCGATCCGGACCGGTATCCGGTTCTTCCGAAACCCGCTCCATCAAAATCCTGACACGCCGTTGCGTCATGAACAAAATTGAGACCCCCCACTCCGTTCGAGTGGGGGGTCGGCGTCAAAGTCGGTCCTCTTGCTGGGCCTTGGCACGTTCCGTTCCCTGCTGGGAACTTCGCGTGGGGAGGTCACCCCTCGGGCCAGACCTTTTTGCTCCTGTTGCCTCGCGTGGGGTTCCGGCGCGCGCCTATACCCGTTGTCGCTGGGAAGGCCGTGTGGCACCGGTGTTCATCAGTGGGTGGTGGGAGGGATATGCTGCGTCCCTGGGCATTCGATGATCTTTCGACCATCTCCTGCTGGGTGGCGAACCCGTCGGGAACCCTCGCCATTGCTCTCCTGTCGACGTTGCGCCCGACACCATCTTGGCCGGGGAAGGCGGGGGAAGCCGCGCGCGCAGGCTTGGTCGTGCCTTCGGTTGCGCGGGCTGTAGGTCCGTAGACCTTGTCATGTGCCAGGGGCGGAGCTCGTGTCGCGCCGCCAGCAGTGGACAAATAGAACAATACCATACATGTTGAATCATGTCAACATGTATCTTTATTTTCCTCTATATATAGACAAAAAAAATGCTCTGTCTACTTGATAGCGATCATGACAAAGTAGGGAGGAAAATTCCATGGCTCAAACCGCATCTCTACCTCTGAAAAGTACTTCCGAAGCAACGGCCGCATGAGCAAGGAGTACTGGTACATGACCAGCCGCCCCCCCACGCGAAGCCCCGCGTGGGTTTGCCGCACGAGGCGATCGCGATCCTCGAAAGGAAGCAGCGTGCAGGGAACATTGGACACCACTACATCCGGTGCGGAAATATGGTGCGCCGAAAAATCCTGAGAAACATCAAGCACATTTCCCTCGATCACGGAGAGGCGTCGATCACCGATTTCCCGAAGGTGCGGAATGAACGCCGCGTTCTGTTCGACCGCAACACATTGGCCATCCGGGGCGACCCGCTGGAGCAGCGCTTGCGTCACGACCCCGTCTCCTGCTCCGTACTCCACCAGCACCCGCGTCCCCGCGGGAACTGCCCGCGCAACCTCCTCCACCACGTACGGAGAACTGCGCGTCACCGCGCCGATCCGCGGGTCACGCAACATGAGTCTCAAAAATTGTATTCCAGTCATACGACGATATGCGAAATCTCGATCAACTTCTCTCGACTCATGGTTCCCCGCAAAATCTGTATCTGCCACCGACGAACCTGGAAGTGTTCCGCTAAAATCTCGAGTAATCGTTCATTTGCACGACCGTGCAGCGCCGGCACATCGACATCTACCCGATACTCTCCATCTCCACAGGACACCACCCGTGCCACCCGCGCGTTCGGCCGAACGGTTACCTCAATACGCATACGTACCCCCGAAAGCCGTGATCCCCCACAGCGCCACCGCAAGCATTGCGCATTGCGTCACCATCCCCACAAGAAACGAGGATTCGTACCGAATAATTTCGCAATGAAAAAAATGGTGCACCCGTTGGTACGTACGCAGCGCGCGATTCCCAGGAAACAGCTCGCTCACCCCCTGGAGAATATCCGGTAATACGCCTCCCGAAATTCCTGCCAGGATTCCGATCGTTGGAACATCCATCCCCCATGACCCCAGGACTGCAACCAGGACCACAGCCATGCACACCGCGTCGATGCTCCCGTACAAAAAAATCCGCCGCACGCGTGCTGCTGGGGGCAAATGATCCGTAAGGTGTTCATCCCCATGAGGAATAATATCCAGCAAAGCGTGGGATGCAACCCCGAGCGCAAACGCCGCAAGTGGTTGCCCCACCCACATCCCCATGAGCGCGCCCACCGGGGCATGTACCACAAGAAACATAGGGCACCATCCGCACCGCGACCCGACGCACATCAAATTTCAGCGTCGAGCAACTTGATACTGAGTATATGTGCTCAGCTGCTCCCGTACAAGGCGCTGTTGTTTCCCCGTTTTAGTATTTTTATTCGCTTATTCGTACGAATATGAGACTAATCCCCACACCAACAAAAACAAGGAAAGAGGCGCCCCGCATCAGGTACGGCAGGCAACCGTACCTGATGCGGATAAAGCCACCCGAACGACGTTCGGGTGGCTTTATCCGTACCGCGTAACGCTTTACAAATCCGTTCCGGAGTAACTTAGATTCAACGACTTATTGCACAGCGGGAAATCCGGGACAATGTTACCAGGTCCGAGCTCTCCAAATAACGCCCAATTACAGAAAGAGGGGTCGCGCGGGAAGCACCGCTCAATCTTTCCGTCTCGCATGATGAGCGCGGTTGCAATCTCCCCGCGCCACGACTCCACCACGCCAACATGAAACCCGTGCACCGGCGCACACGGCACCATGTGCGCCCCATCGGGGATCTCCCGAGCAATGCGCGCGATCAATGCCGCGCCAACTTCCAGCTCCCGAACCCGCACCATGAAACGCGCATACACGTCGCCAGCCGTCTCCGTAACGATCGCTGGAGTTAATATTGCATACGCCGAATCCGAATGATCGCGCCGCGCATCGATATCCAACCCGGACGCCCGAGCACCCACCCCGACCGCACCATATGCTATTGCAGTAACCCGCGGCAACACCCCCGTCGTCTCTAGTCGCTCGCGGAACGCGTCGGATTGCAACCCCGTCCCCACCAGCACCCCCATCTCCTCCGCTGCCCCCCGAGCGATCGCCGCAATTTCCTGGATGGTCGTATCCGAGCAGTCCGCTCGAACCCCACCAGGAACAACATACCCGCGCCAAAATCGATTCCCGAACACCGCCTCCGCACATTGCATGAGCCGCTCCTTTATCCGAAATCCATGCGCCACGAGCATCGTGTACCCCGTCCCATTGCCTCCGATATTCGCAAGGTCATGGATGTGCATGGTCATACGTTCAAGCTCCAGTAGCAACGCGCGAAGCCAGGCCGCACGCTGCGGAACCGCAACACCCGCGATCGCCTCTGCTGCCTGAGAAAACGCGAGCGCATGCGCCACCGCCATATCACCAGAGATGCGCTCGACGTACGGAAGCGCCTCGAGCAGTGTTCTTCCTTCGAGGAGCTTCTCCACGCCTTTGTGCGCAAAAAAGAGCTTCCCCTCCAGAGTGATAATGCGCTCCCCGGCCACGTTGAATCGAAAATGCCCCGGCTCAATGATACCCGCGTGGATGGGACCCACCGGAATTTCATAAATCCCCTCCCCCGCCACATGATGCATGGGGTACGGGACATCGTCGTGTGCCATTTTCGTATTCCAGGCGAAATCCTTTCGGAGTGGCCACGTTCCCTCAGGAACATTCTCATGATGCACCAGGCGCCGCGGATCTGGGTGCCCCTCCGCTACAATGCCAAACATATCCATGGCGTAGCGCTCATACCAGTGCGCCGCCATCACCGTTGTCGTGAGCGCAGGATATCGCGGATCCTGTTCCGGCAGCAACGTCCGAATCATCACCTGCTCATGCGTGGCATCGTGGACCAAAACCGCCCGTAACCCGAACCCCTGCGCCACGACTCGATCGTCCGTCGCAAATAATGTCATGAGACGAAATCCGTGCTCCTGTACCAGTGTCGTACCCATCCGTGCAAATTCCTCTCGCGGCACATCGGTCACCACCATGCCCGCGTCGATGGTGGGACATACCTGCGCATCGAGCTGTCGAAGGATATCCATGGTCGTCATACGCGCGCGATGAGGTCATTCGCAATCGATGCAGCAAACGCGAACCCCGATGATGTCGTGAACCACAATCCCAATGCCACCACACCAATGAGCTGCACCGCTAATACCGCATGCATACGCTGGTATGGCTCCGACTGCACCTCTGTATCTCCATCTTGCGGCGGCTTACCGAACACCATCCCCACCCCGATCCGCATCATAGCGACGCACGCAATAGTGAGCAGCACGAGCACGAGCACCGTCCACACGGGATGCTGCGTAATTCCATACCCCACGATCATGAATTCACTCACGAAGAGCGCGGAGGGCGGAACCGCAAGCAACGCAAGCAATCCACCAAAAAAGAGCGCGGCCGTGCGGGGCATGCGTCCCATGGTGCCCTGCACATCAGAAATCAGTGTGGACTGCCAACGATGGAGGAACTCCCCCGCTCCAAGGAAGAGGAGTGGCTTTGCGAGCGCATGTCCCGCCATGTGCATAACGGCGGGAATCATACCAAACGGTCCGAGGCCAACCGCAAACGCAAGGATGCCCATGTGCTCAATGCTGGAGTACCCTAACATGCGCTTGTAATTGCGCTGAGTCAGCAACGTAAGCGCAGGAATGGCAATCGACAGGATGCCGAACCCAAGAAAAAATCCATTCGTCCATGTCGCGGAGCCGAATGCGAGATCGGCAATCACCTTAAATCGCAGGAGCACGAGAAATGCCACGTTCAGGAGTACTCCGGAAAGCAACGCGGAAATCGGCGACGGTGTCTTGCTGTGCGCATCCGGAAGCCAGGAGTGCATGGGCGCAAGACCTACTTTTGTCCCAATCCCCACAAAAAGGAAGACAAACGCCCAACGGACCGCAGCGGGCGCAAGGCCGGTGGCGTGCTCCCGAAGCGCGTGCAGTAAAAACGCATCGCCTCCCACGAGCGCGCCCGTAGACTTACCGGCGTAGCTCATCATGAGCACTCCCAGTAAACCGAGCGTGATGCCCGTCGAACAGAGCACGATGTACTTCCACGCCGCCTCCACGGAGCCGGTAGTTCGCCGAAATGCAACTAGAAGCGTGGTACTCAGGGTCGTTGCCTCGAGCGCAATCCAAAGCACCACAATATTATTCGCCAGGGCCGCGGCGACCATGGTTGCAACAAATACGTGCAGGAGCACACAATACAGCCGCGCTCGTCGCTCCGTAATTGCGCCGGAACTCCGCTCCCGTTGGAGGTACACGCCGCTCGCGACGGTCGCCGCCGCATATACAATCATGACCAAAACAAGGAGAAAGGCTGCCGCGCGATCCATGAGCAGCCACTCATCTACCCATACCGATCCCGAGGACCCCGAGAGCACGGGAAGCGCCACCGCGATACCTGCCGCCGCACCCAGAAGCCCGCCGAATCCGGAAATTCTATTCCGCAGTCGATCGGAGAGCTGCGGCAGCGCCGTGATCGCCGCAGTGCCGAGCAAGAGAACGAAGAGGATGAACGGGTGCATACGCTAATCCGTGAGTTCGCGGAGCATGTCCGTATCTTCGGTGCCGTAGAGTTGCTGGACGTGCTTACTCAAAAATGACATGAGCAGTGCGCCCACGGTCACCGTCACGAAAATACCAAGCTCAATGAGGATGGGGAGGCTACTCACGGTTGCGTAGGAGAACATCGCGATGCCATTTTCCATGATGAGGAATCCGAGTATCTGCGAGAGCACATCGCGGCGTGCGATCATCATGAAGAATCCCATCAGCACCAAACTCACCGCGAGGTACAGGAGGTATCCCGGATCGACCAGGCCAAAAAATGGCGATCGCCGAATCCCCACGAACACGAACACCAGGATACCGAGCAGCACCGCGTACGTTGATGCCGGCCGAAGATATGACCGCAGTCGCTCCGACGCTCCCGATGCCCGCGCCGCGCGGAGGAGCAGGAGCGGTATCAATATCACCTTGAAGCACACATTCGCGAGCGCGATGGGGTAGAGATGTGCATTCGCATGAACATACCCAATACCCGCAATCAGCACCGCGAGCAGAAAGGAGGAAATCGCGAAATAGCGCACCAACGTCCGGAATCGAAACGTTGCCACCGCCATCATGGACGTCATGAGGACTACTCCAGCAATTCCCGCATTGACCAGCGGGAGATTCATACAATATTCGGGAGAATGGTCAGCACTAATCCCGCAAGCGCGATCCCAAATGCCATTGCGGAGTATTCTTGCATACGGTAGAACCGCATCTTCGGAATCGTGGATTCGAGCAGTGCCAATAACACCATCATGATCGTCAACTTCGCAGCCATGCCGAGCACCGCAACCACCAAACTCTCCGCACCGCCGCCCACCGGGAGCAGGGTCTGCGGAACGAGGAGATTCCCCAGGAATATTGCGAAGACCGCCAACTTAATACTCGACGCGAACTCCAGCATGGCGAGATATGGTCCAGAGTACTCTAACACCATCGCCTCATGGACCATCGTAAGCTCGAGATGGGTTGCGGGATTATCCACGGGATATCGTGCATTCTCCGCGAGTAGAACAAAAACAAACGCGAGCACACTCAGCAGGAGTGCTGGGTGTGCGAGCAGGTATCCTCCCCCCGCCGCAAGCATGCCACTGGTGCTACCCGTTCCACTCGCCGCGGCGAACGCGGTCAGCGTCACCATCACCGCAGGCTCAATTAATGTGGCGATCGTCATCTCACGACTCGCTCCCATGCCACCAAATGCACTGCCGGGATCCAGACCACCCAACACCAAAAATACGGACCCCAGCATCAATATGCCGGCAAAAAAGAGAAAATCGTCTCCATTCCCCGCGAACATGCCACCTCCCGAGAGCAACGGCAGCACCGCCGATACCACCAGTGCCGTCGCGAGCACCACAAACGGCGAAACGCGGAATACCCAAGAGGTCACGGGGGAAATCACCATTTCTTTCCGAAAGAGCGTCGCCAACGTGTAATACGGAAGCAATGGCGACGCTCCGGCACGCCCCTGCATCCGCGCCTTGACCCAGCGCACCATGCCTGTCGCAAACGGCGCGCACCCAAGCACCAAAAGGAACTGCAACACCGTGATGAGAAGAGAGCTCATACGGCAATGACCAGAGCTACGAGCAGCGCGAGAAATATGAGAATGAGATAGAACTGAATGGTCCCATTCTGCAGTTTGCGGATCTGTGTCGATTTCCAGGTAATGAGGCGCGCAATGGGGAGATGGAGGTACTCCATCCAAAGCGATCGGGATGCGAACGTCATGGTATGCGAGCGCACGTATGCATTCGTAGCCACCACCGCTGCGGTGGTCACTATTTTTCGATTCTGCAGGATGGGACGAAAGAAGAAGCGGATCGGGGCAGAAAATGCCGTTGCCGTATACTCCATCGCTGCGGTGATCGGCTGTCCGCAATCCCAGGTAGGGTAGGTGCGTTCCCGCGGATCCCCGGTCCACAGGCGCCGGAACAAGAATGCAAGAACTAGAGCAAGGATAACCATGCCAGCAAGACCAGCGGGCTGCAGCACGCTTCCCGAAACCACTATGGGCGCGAACACACGGTCCGTGCGCACGAGATACTCCATGCCGATCGCCCGAAGGATGGTCGCCGCGGCGACGCCACTCATGATCATGCCTACCGCGAGGAGGAGCACCGGATATACGAGCCCGCGAGGAGGCTCTTGTGCGTGTGCCGCCGCCGCACTCCGCGGCTGCCCCACGCACGCGATCGCGAATAGCTTCACCATGGCAAAGATGGCCATGCTACTCGCGAATACAAACCCACTGAACACTGCGAGGAGGAATGCCATTGTTCCCGCATCCGCGCCCACGAATGCATGGATCAGTCCGCGGAGGAACATCCACTCACCGAAAAACGCGCCAAACGGCGGGAGTGCGCTCGCGCCCAACGCAAGCACCAAAAATGCCCCAGAGAGCACCGGCATTCGGACCGCTAGCCCCCCCATCCGCTCGAGACTTCGCGTGTGCATCGCATGCACAATGCCTCCGGCCGTCAAAAACAGACCAGACTTAAATATGGCATGCACCACACAATGGAACAGCGCTGCTGCTGCTGCCGTTCCCGCAAGCTCCGGCATCCCGCGCGATGCGGCGAACATATGAACGCCCAGCATGCAAAAAATCAACCCAAGATTCTCTACGGAGCTCCATGCCAGTGTTTGTTTGATATCTCGATTGGCAGCGGCCGCCAGCGAACCAGCAACCGCGGAAACGAGACCCACTCCCGCAACCAGCATGCCAATCCCCGGAGGGAGCCCGGGAAGCAACATCATGGCGGTGAGAATGAATCCATACACCGCAATCTTCAGCATGACCCCGGACATGAGCGCAGAAACATGGCTCGGCGCTTGTGGGTGCGCTTCCGGAAGCCATACATGGAGCGGCACCAGGCCCGCTTTTGATCCAAACCCAAAAAAGAACAGGGCAAATGCCAGGAGGATATATGGACTGCTCAGCGACCGCGCCGACGTTGCGAGTGCTGAAAAATCCAGCAACGGATTTCCTCCCCCAAGCACCGAAAATCCGGCGAGAATAGCGGCGGCACCCAAGTGCGTCATGACCAAGTAGAGCATCGCCGCCTTCACGGACGCCTCGTCGCGATCTGCCATGACCAAAAAGAATGACGCCATGGACATGAGCTCCCAGCTGAACATGAATCCGATCACGTTGCTCGCCAGGAGCACGGTCTGCATGCCAAAAACGAAAACCGCAACCGCACTATTCACCATGGGCACGTGGTACGTGCGCTGGTGCGCAGCGACGTACGGTATCGCGTAGAGCGCCGCCGCGCATGCGATGCCATTCACGATCACGAAGAAAATCGCCGCAAGCGGATGCAGCACTAATCGCAGGCCGTACAGCACGTCGACCGCATCAAAGAGCACGGGCACTCGATTGCCAAAAAGAAAAACGACTCCCGCTACTGCTCCCGTTGCAGTACTCATCGCGAGTACCACCTGCACCATGCGATGCGTCCACAACCCGCGTCCACACAATGCAAGCAACGCTGCGCTCAAGGTGCCCGCGATGCTCACGAGAATGCCAATGCTCGTCCATGACCATTGCATACATTATGTACTCGCCGCACCCCGAATCGCCTGCAAAATCCCGTGGAGTATCTGTGTCGGGTTAGGCGGGTCTCCCGGGATACGAATGTGCACCGGAATGACCGCATCGACCGGACCCACCACCGCGTACGAATCCTTCCAAATCCCGCCCGTGCACGCGCCATCACCTACTGCGACCACAATGCAGGGGTGCGGAGCCGCTTCGTACGTCGTTCGCACCGCCCGTTCCAAATTTCGCGTCACCGGACCGGTAACCAATAACATGTCCGCATGCCGTGGCGACGCCACAAAAGCCAAACCGAAGCGCTCGATATCGTAGTATGCATTCCCGAGTGCCGTGAGTTCAATTTCCTCCGCATTCGTCGATCCGCCATCGACCGCACGAATGCGGAGCGACCTGCCGCCGTACAATCTTCGGATTGTTGCGCGCAATTCACGACCCACCGCATCGTATTCGTGGTTTCCCTTCCCTTTCGGCTGATCGGAAAATAAAAAATCACTCCTCGGTCGTGTTACGCGCGGACCACCAAGGAGCCGCCGCCAAACGTCCAGAAGATACATAACAATAAACCACACACCTCCAATGAAAGCAATCGTAACGGATGGATCGTCTGGGATCAAGTTTCCACAGCCTTTGCTGCGGCATCGTTCGTCTGAAGAAACCGGACCCCATATGTGGGGTCCGGTCTACTGCGTCCTCACCGATACGCGATTGGCTCGAGGAGTTTCGTCTCCTCGTTGGTCACGCCAATGAGCACGCGCAGTCGGCCCCCATTGAACACATGCACGAATTCCTTTGGAAGATACTCCAAGGCATATCGGCAGAGCCCCTGGGCGCTCATCACGGAGAGATTCCACTCGATTCCCGGCACGCTATACGGCACGCTTGCCAGCAGGAGCGTCTCTTCCGTTACCGGACGCGCAGCCACATTCTCGGCGACGATTGCCGCAGCTGCCGCAATTGGTGCGTCGAGATTGGGATCCGCGTCATCCACGACGACTGCGAGATTTTCCTCGCTGATCCAGTAATCGAACCCGTGGCCAATAGCAATCACGCGCTCCTGATGCCCCAGCGCTTCCGTTTCCCGTGGCCGCGTGAGCTGATCGGCCACTCGCCGCGCGTTTCCCGTGAGAAATGGAACCAGATCATGCGCCACCTGCGTATCGACCCCCGGAAAGGCGCGCACAATATTCCATCGCACCTCTTCCTCGGACTTCCCTACGCAATCCATACCAGAAACATCACCTTCCGTACCGTGGAAAATCAAACTTCTGGAATCCGTCTCCACGCCCACCACGAACGGAATCGCCTGCCCCATGAATGCGTCATGGATGTCGCGAGCCAAGCGCTCCGCGTGCGCTCGCCCCGCGGCGGTGTCGTACCTCCACCCCCGACAACCAAGATGACGAGCCCCGTCCGGGTCGCTCGCGCTGTAGTGATAGGTCACCAGCACCCCACAGGAAACCGGACAATCCGGGATGTGGGGAAGGTGATACTTCCTCTGAACGGTGGCAACCCAATTGTGCATTCGTTTCCTGAATGCGGGCCACCAAACCTCGAATCGCCCCCCCATCGCCCGAAACGGTTTCACGAGTCCCATGGGCAGCCCCGTTATGGATGGGAGATGCACTCGCCCATCCATACACTTGATGCAGGCGAACGCCGTAGGATACGTGCACCAATGTTGGCGTCGCTCCGGTCTGGCCTCCATGTACAGCCGAGATTGTCGCTCGTTGATAGCGAGAATCTGCTGGATGATCGTCGGGAGATGCTCGCGATCCTGAAACTCAGGTCTCGGATGCGTGAGCTTCCCCTCGCGAGCGCGAAAATAAAAAAGAGCATCCGTCTGCTGCATGTGGTCCCCTCTTTCTCTCGACCAACTTCCACCGTACATCCGGAAACGGAATCGTCAATCCATATTAACAATTTCCGCTTTTCCCAGCCGATGCATTGCTCTGCTCGGCCAACTGCCCGATTTTTATTTTTGTCGGCCAGTGGATAAAATATTATTCGTTTATTCGTACGAATATGAGATCAGTGAACCCAAAGGAATCTGGATAGATGCTTCTCCAAACAAAGAAATGGTGGCTTGAGTAAGCTAAAATTAGAATCGCAATCATCAGACAAGAACCAAAAGGATGAGTAGTGTGGTGCTTGTCGATGGGTGGCCGCTGCTCTCGCACCGACTGCCACGACTCGCCAATTGCCAATTGCCTCGATCTCGATCGCTGAGTGGGCAGCAATAGAAACGTACGCTCGCCGGCCCACTCGGCGATCGATCCCCGCACAGCACAGCGCCTGAAGGTTGGTACGCATTCCACCTCCGCTGTGCTGTGCGCGGGATGCCTCACGGTTCCCATCGCAGGCCGAACCCCGATCAGCTCGGCGGGACTCCACACATGGGGCCGGCTGAGCCCCCTCCCATGCCTGCGCAGCGTCGCTCTCCGATTTCGTAGACGGAGGCGGCATCAATCGGGCGACGGCGTCGCCTGGTTGCTCAAAAATCGTCGGACTGCGGTGAGTCTAGTAGCCCGACGTTGCGGGGATGCCTTCCGGAAGCGAAAAGGCGCCACGCAAAAAGTCTCCCGAGACTCCGGGAGTAGGTACGCCATGATGACCCCTGTCCGCCAATCCGGTGGCAGCAGGGGTCTTTTTTATTCGTGACTCGGAGGTGTTATCAATCGACTCCCGCGGTATTTCCGCGCCACACGAAGACGCGCCAATTCCTTTTCGAGCGCGGCCGCTGCAGCAGCAAACGAAACATCATCCGCATGTCGGACACCGAGTAGCGCTTCGCGTGCGCGCTCGCGCGCAGCCTCAATCGCCGCGATATCAATTTCCTCCACCCGCAGCGCATCGTCGGCGAGAATCGCGACGCGGCTTCCCGAAAAGACCTCAACGAACCCACCAGCGATCACCATGGGAACCTCCTGGCCCGCATGTCGCAATCTGAGCTCCCCTGGCGCGAGTACGCTCACGAGCGGGAGATGGTGCGGGAGTACGGTAATCTCCCCCTCGGTCGTCCGAAGGGTCACCTGATCAACTGCGCCATCAAAAATGGTCCGCTCTGGCGTGATGATGGAAAGCTGGATCATGTGTAATGATACAAAAATGACGAATTTCAGGTGGTCGGTCTTGACGCCCCGACTTCCTTGTGCTATTGTAGCTTTTGTTGAGCGCATCGGACGGATTTCTGGCGCGCGCAATACTCAAGAGAGCATCGTCGGCTAAAGAGTCCGGTCCTCGGCCCTCCTGCTCTCATGAGTCTCTTGAAAAAATTTTGATATACTCAGCGGTGCGGGGCGCCAGTCGCTGGCCGAGACACGGAACTCGCGCTCCCGCCGCATCTCGCTCTTTGCCTCTCATGACCCCGTCGTATGGTGACCTTCCCGGGATTCCCCCGGGGTCGCCATTGGGAGCATCGTGCTCCTCCGCATACGCGAGGCGCGCTGCCTCGACCTCACGTACGCGAGCGACATAACGCGCAGCTACGGTCGGGCAATCTTCCGTGCCACTGGATGCGTGCGGCATGCATGCACAAAGGAATCCCGACAGGAAACACTCGCAACCGCCCCGCATACACCGGGCGGTTGTTTTCTTTTATCCCCGCACCTCATCAATGCTCCCCTTCATGTAGAACTGCTGCTCCGGGACGTCATCCAACGCACCATCGAGGATCATTTTGAATCCACGCACCGTCTCCTCACGAGGCACGTACTTCCCGCCCACCCCCGTGAACGTTTCGGCAACGAAAAACGGCTGCGAGAGGAATTTCTGGATCTTCCGTGCCCGCGCGACGGTTCGCTTATCTTCATCAGAGAGCTCCTCCATACCGAGGATCGCAATGATGTCCTGGAGATCCTTATAGCGCTGGAGCACCCGCTGCACCCCGCGTGCCACATCGTAATGCTCCTGACCAATAATCTTGGGATCCAGGATGGTCGATGTGGAATCGAGAGGATCCACGGCGGGATAGATGCCGAGTTCTGCGAGCGATCGCGCAAGTACCACCGTGGAGTCGAGGTGCGCGAACGTCGTTGCGGGCGCAGGATCGGTGAGGTCATCCGCAGGCACATACACCGCCTGCACGGAGGTGATCGATCCTTGTGTCGTCGAGGTGATGCGTTCCTGGAGCTGGCCCATCTCCTCGGCGAGCGTCGGCTGATATCCCACTGCGGACGGAATACGGCCGAGGAGCGCGGATACCTCGGAACCGGCCTGCGTAAATCGGAAAATGTTATCCACGAACAAGAGCACGTCCTGTCGTGCTTCATCACGGAAATACTCCGCCATCGCAAGCCCCGTCAATGCCACCCGCGCCCGCGCGCCGGGTGGTTCATTCATTTGCCCGAACACGAGACACGTCTTCCCGAGCACCCCAGACTCCTCCATCTCGTGATAGAGGTCATTCCCCTCTCGCGTACGCTCCCCAACTCCTGCGAATACGGAAACGCCGCCGTGCTCTTGGGCGATGTTCCGAATGAGCTCCATGATGACGACGGTCTTTCCCACTCCTGCGCCGCCGAAGAGTCCGACCTTGCCCCCCTTGAGGATGGGACAGATGAGGTCGATCACTTTGATGCCCGTCTCGAGCACCTCAAATTGCGTGGACTGCCGCGTAAAGGACGGTGCGGGTCGATGGATCGGGTACGACTGCGCCGCAGTCACCGCGCCCTTTCCATCAATAGGCACCCCCACCACATTGAACATGCGGCCGAGCGTCTCCGGGCCGACCGGTACCGTGATCGGACTAGTGGTCACCTCCACCGGCATACCTCGCTGCAGCCCATCCGTCGATTGGAGTGCCACGCAGCGCACCTGACCTCCCCCGAGCTGTTGCTGCACTTCCAGCGTCACCACTGCGTCTCCATGCCGAATATGCAACGCGGAGAGCAACGCGGGCGGCGCTCCCTCAACTTCCACATCAACGACTGGACCAATAATACGGACAATGGCTGCAGGCATAGCGGTATCCACGAAAGCAACGGGAGCGATTCCCTTGTTCTTGAATGCATCAGCGCGTTCACTTTTTCTCATGCGAGTGCGGCTCGACCTGCGGAAATTTCGGCGATTTCCCGCGTGATCAATGATTGTCGTGCCTGGTTGAACGTCAGCGTCAAATGATCAATCATCTCCCCCGCTGCATCGGACGCGCTCCGCATGGCTAACATGCGCGCGGAATGTTCCGATGCACCAGATTCCAACACGCATTGGTACACCTGGAGCTCTACGAGGCGCGGCAACACTTGATCCAATACTGCCTGCGGATTCGGCTCGAAGAGCATGTCCGGAATTCCCGATGCGTGGGGTGCGGGCGATGGATGCGATTCCGATCCCACGCCGAGGCCGCTCATCCGCTGTAGCGGTAACAGGGTCTGCACGCGCGGCATCTGCCGAAGACTCGAGATAAAGTCGGTATACACGATCCGCACCACGTCCGCCCGGTGCTCCGTGAACTCCTCCATCACCAGACGCGCGAGCGGACGGAGATCAGCGATCGTCGGCGCAACGGAGAGGTTCGTAAAAGAGGCAACCAGTGCTCCGCCCTGTCGGCGAACAAATTGCTCCGCTTTTTTCCCCACCACGACCCACCGCGTAGCAGAGGGCACGTGCGTCGCACCCTTCGTCATCTCGCGAAACAATTGCGCATGAAATCCGCCGCAGAGCCCACGATCGGAGGCAATCACCACATATAGCGCTCGTGTCGAACTAGCGGCCGCGGGTGCACCACGCATCTCCGACGCAGGTACTGCGCTGCGCAGCAATGGATGCAGTTCCTCCGCAACGGACCCATGCAACGCATCCACCATCTCCCAGGCGAGCTTCGCGTATGCACGCGTCCGCAATGCCGCAGCCACCGCACGGCGCATCTTCGCCGCAGCGACCAGCTCCATGGCCTTCGTAATCTTCCTGGTGTTTTGGACGCTCCGAATCCGTCGCCGGATGAGCCGTGGAGAAATCGCCATACGAGAATACCCATCATGCACGCTCGCCCGCCGCTTCCGTAGGATGCACGGAAAGGAAATTCCGATTGAATTCCTCTATTGCTTTTCGGAGCGCCCCATCGTACTCCGGGGTCAATTCACCACTCTCCATGATGCCGCGCGCTACCGATCCGTGCACATCCCGCAGAAAGTCGCGGAAGGACGACATCCACGCACCCACACGCTCCACGGGAACCGCATCCAGATATCCCTGTGTACCCGCAAACACAAACGCTACTTGATCCACGAATCCGCGCGGCTCGTACTGGCCCTGCTTCAGAATCTCGACCAGCCGACGTCCACGATCAATCTGCTTTCTCGTACTCTCGTCGAGCTCCGAAGCAAATTGCGCAAATGCTTCGAGCTCACGGAATTGCGCGAGTTCGAGACGCAGCTTGCCCGACACCTTCTTCATCGCCTTCCGCTGCGCCGCAGAACCTACGCGGGATACGGAGAGCCCCACGTTCACCGCCGGGCGAACCCCCTTATAAAAAAGATCCGGCTCGAGGTAGATTTGCCCATCGGTAATTGAGATCACGTTCGTCGGGATGTACGCCGATACATCACCGGCCTGCGTCTCAATGATCGGCAGTGCGGTGATGGAGCCCCCGCCATGCTCCTGATTCAATTTCGCGGCGCGCTCGAGCAGCCGAGAATGGAGATAGAAGATATCCCCGGGATACGCCTCGCGGCCAGGGGGACGCTTCAACAGTAAAGAAATTTGACGGTACGCCCACGCATGTTTGCTGAGGTCGTCGTAAACAATGAGCACGTCCTTCCCCTGCCCCATGAACCACTCCCCCATCGCACATCCCGCAAACGGGGCCAGGTACCACAATGCCGCAGGAGACGAGGCGCCTGCGAGCACCACAATCGTGTGTTCCATGGCGCCGGATGCCCGAAGTTTCGCCACCAGTTTTGCCACCTTCGACTCCTTCTGACCAATCGCCACGTACACACACGTCAGATCTTTCCCCTGCTGATTGATGATTGCATCGACCGCAATGGCAGTCTTCCCCGTCTGCCGGTCGCCGATAATCAGTTCACGCTGGCCGCGACCAATCGGGATCATCGCGTCGATCGCGGTAATTCCCGTCTCCACCGGCTGGCGCACGGCTTCTCGCGTGATCACGCCCGGCGCGACACGCTCGATGGGCATCGAAGCAGCCGCGGCAATCGGTCCACCGCCATCCAAGGGGTTCCCCAATGCATCAACGACGCGCCCCACAAATGCCGGACCTGCGGGAACGGAGAGCACGTGTCCCGTACCGCGCACGCGATCACCCACATGCACGCGGGACGCATCGCCGAGAATCACCACCCCAATCATGTCCTCATCCAAATTGAGCGCGACCGCACGCACTGGATCCGCTGCGGCATCTCCATGCGCGACGATCTCCAGCATCTCTGCAGCCATGGCCTTCGGGAGACCTCCCACCCGCGCAATCCCATCACCCACATCCAGCACCGTACCGATTGCTTCGGTCGTTGCGGATGGGGTGTACTGCTCGATCTGCTGTCGGAGCTTTTCCACGATGTGATGATCCTTCTTCATATCGATCGCAATCGGACACGGAGTTGTTCGAGTTTACCCGCAACGGTTCCGTCCCATGCGCGCGTCGCATCGATGGTCACCCGGAGACCGCCAATACAGGCAGGGTCCACCGCGTACGCACTGATCGGACGGCGCCCCAACTTCTCCATGAGCAGCGCATCGAGCGTCGCGCGCGTGGGTTCGGGGATCGACACCGCACTCACGACTTCCACTCGGACGCTCCCGGTCTCCCCATCTTCCATGCGCTCCGCGATCGTCAGAATGCGCGGCAGTTGCGCAAACTGGTGATCACGAAATAACTGCACCAAAAACTGATACGTTCGATCACTCAAAAAATCCTGAAATACGGTACGGAGCACCCGTTCTTGCGCGGTCGGCTCCGCATTGCGATCTACGAAAAACGACCACGCAGCGCGATCACCTGCGCAGCGCTCATGCACCGCGCGGAGATCGGCGAGCAGCTGCTGGAATGTGGAGAGATCCGCCGCGACCGCGCGGAGTGCCGTAGCATATTGTGTGGCGGTATACCGCATACAATCAGCACCTCCTCAGAGCTTCGCGCCACGCAGCTCTTCGATCGCAGCATGGATCAACTGCTCATGCTGCGCCTTCGTGAGATGCGCAGCAGTCGCCTTGCGTGAAATCGCGAGTACGAGATCGCCGATCTCTGCGCGAACTGCTGCTAGCATCTCCTCACGCACCCGCTCTGCCTCCCGTTCTGCGCGTGCAATGCGCGCCTCCGCCTCTGCGTCGGCAGCTACGGCCCGCTCCCGACGCAGGGTCTCCGCTTCCTGCGCTGCGCGCTCAAGCATGCTCTGCCGCTCCAGCTCCGCGCGATGCAGAATGACGCCGCGCTCCTGCTCTACCTGCGCAAGTCGATCGGACGCAGCAGTGGCATCACGCAGCCCGTCCGCAATATGCTGCGATCGCCGCGCAAGCATCTCCAGGACGGGACGATAGAGAAATCGCCGCAACACCAAAAACAGCACCACGAAATTGACGAGCTGCGCGATGAGCAATCGCCAATCAATACCCAGCTTGTGGAGCAATTCGTCCATGAAGCAAGCGACAATGAGTAGGAGCGAACGGCCGTTAGACGAACTTAATGATGAGCGCGATCACGAGCGCGTAAATTGCAATCGCCTCCGTGAATGCGACCGAGAGAATCATGGCCGTCTGAATCTTGGGCGCTGCCTCTGGATTTCGTCCGATGGAATCCACCGCGTGACTCGCGATGCGCCCAATAGCGAATGCAGGCATAACTGCGCCAATGGTGATCGTCAGTGCGGTCGCGATGGATTTGACTGCATCAAGATTCTGCATCACTCCGCCGGAAACCTCCTTTGCCATTTCGGTTGGCATATCGCTGGGAACGAGGAGCGGTACCCACGAGAGAACGCGGCGTTCCCTCGTACGCGCCTTCCTAGTGTTCAGTATGTTGAGTGGTCATTTGTAAATTCACCAAAGTAAGCATCGAGAAGACGAGCGCCTGAACGAATCCCACAAAAAACTCGAGAAACAAAAATGGAAGCGGCACCACATAGGGCGCCAGAGTCGTCACCACGAGGAGCAGCACTTCTCCCGCAAAAATATTGCCGAAGAGTCGGAACGAGAAGGAAACGACTTTCGCGAATTCCGATACCAGCTCTAGAATTCCCACAAACCCCAATATCGGATTCGAAAAATTGAAAAACTTTCCGAGGTGCCGACCAACGCCCAGTACCCGCATCCCCATGACCTGAGTAGCCACCACGGAAAACAGCGCGACCGCAAGGGTGACATTGAGGTCTGCGGAGGCAGACCGAATGAACGGAATCAGTATCTCCTTCCCTTCATGCATCTCATATATTCCCACAGTACCGAGTCCGGGAACAAGCTCGATCCAATTCGATGCAATGACGAAGAGAAAGATCGCGGCTACCACAGGCAGGAATCGCTCTGACTGCGCCCGATCGTGCGTCACCGAATCCATGAAGTCGAGGATCTGCTCGATGACCGCCTCAATCGCGTTGCCGATCCCCCGAGGGATCAACTGCAGCTTCCGCCGGGTGATGACCGCAATGACGCACAACACAAATACCACTGCCACCGCCATGATCAGGGTGTTCGTTATGGGGAATGTCCCCACATGCAGCAGCGGCTCCGCGGCAAGCGAAATGTTCATGTGGATTTCGGTGGCTTGGTCGTCGTATCCGCATCCGTACGATCCGATACATCGGGCGTCAGCATCGTACGAATTTTATGAGTGACTCCCATCGCGGAAACCACCACCGCGAGCACCACGCCCGTCAACAGGAGCCACGGCGTAGTCCCCCAGGAGCGATCCAGGAATCGACCAACCAATGCGAGTACCACCACCGGTACCGCAATCGTGTATCCCAACTCCCCCGCGAACCCAAGGAGCATCCAAATATCCGGGGTGCGATCCGACCGACGCGACATAGCGAAGACATCGAACTCCGAGAACGTGAACAGCATGTCCACATGCAGACGATGTGGAATACTGATTGTCCCAATCCAACGCCGCTGCGTCAATGTGCATCAAAAACGCCTGCTTATTTCAGCCATAGTTGTCGCGCTTCGGCATCATCGGTATACTTTGTTCCCCTCTTACTTCCGGTAGTCCATATTGTCGACGCCTGAACCACGGGACTCCCGCTCCGGAATCTCTATTATGCAACACTCACCACGATCGATATCGGTTGCTGCGAGCAGCATCACCCTCATCGTCATTACCTGCGCGGCGCTTTTCCGGTTTCCTGCAATCGCCGCAGCAGCACCCCCACCCGATAACACCGTTCTCCGGTGTGGCTCCTCACCGACGCTGTATGCCGTTGCATCCGGTACGCGCCAGGCCTTCATCGATCTCCCGACGTTTGCCACGTGGTACCCGAGCAATCGCCTGACCCTCACCCTCTCCGATTCCGCATGCGCCGTATTGCCAATGACGGGCGTGGTCACCGCACGACCCGGGAGCATCATCGTCAAAATGCCCACCCGCCCAGAAGTCTATGCCATTGCCGCGCCGAACGTGCTGCGACACATCGTCAACGAGCAGGTCGCGGCAGCGCTCTATGGAAGCAATTGGAATAAATCGGCGCCCGTGGGACCGCTCCGCACATTACCGGAATCGCTCTTCACCAACTACTCGGTCGGCGCACCCATCACGACGGCGACCGCATTTCGCGCAAGCGAAGAGCGTAATCGTGTACCATCGGTAACGGCGCTCGCCTCCATGATCTCCGCCGCTCGCATTGCCCGAGGCACCAATCCACCCGCCCCGCCCCCACCCACCATCCCAGCACCCGCCACTCCGCCACCCCCGCTCCCCGCCGGTGTTGGCATTGCCGATGCAAATCGGACCATTACGCGCGGCACAGGAACGCTCCCCAACAATTACAACGCCCGATCATCGGTTGCCACGTACGGAGCTACCGTTCGGCGTATCACGGACCGCGCCAATGCCGGCGGATTCGGCACGCACATATACTCACAACTGCAAGCATTCTCTCGTGACAACGCATACGTCCTCCTCAATGAGGACGGCGAATATGTCGTCCGACGCTTGGATACGCTCGCCCGCGTACCGGTGGATCTCGGGAACATCAACAGCCCACGCTGGCAACCTGCTCTTGCCCACACCATCGTCGCGTACGATTCCAATGAAGACGCCGCATTGCGTGTGGAGTACTTCGATGTGGACCGCGGTACCCGAACGACGCACTATACCTTCCCTGCATCCTACCAACGCATCCGCGGGAATCAATCATTTGACGAACTCTCGCATGATGGCCGTTGGATGGGCGGCATGGCCGCAACCGCAAGTGGCGAGGTGATCTTTGCGCTCGATCTCGCCAATAATACGCTCGGCGCCCAACTCAACCTCCGCGAACTCTACCGCACCGCCTGTGCGCCAGACCCACAATACGGCGCCGTCGAACCCGACTGGGTCGGCGTTTCCCCGCTCGGCAAATACCTGGTCGTCCAGTGGAAGCGTGATGGCGGCGCACGCTGCGGTGGACTCGAAACATTCGACATCCGCACCGGTCGATTCATTGGCCGAGCCGCTGACGGACACCAACACGGCGATCTCGGGGTCGATCGCGACGGAACCGAATTCTTCATGACGTTTGACTTCGCCCATCCGGATGATACGGGACGGCCCGGTCAAGGACTCCATACACTTCCTGGCCCCGCAACCGGCAGCAGCCCGGCACGCTATCTCCAGCTGATGGACTGGGGGAATCAGGCGCACATCTCCTGCCAAGGACCAAACGGCGTCTGTGTGATCACCTCGGGGAGCGACGGATCCTCCTGGACGCCCTTCGAAGGAGAAATTTGGCTCCAGTACACGGACGGCCGCGTCCTTCGGCTCGCACAACACCGCTCCACGGAATGTGGGTACTGGGTCCAGCCCCGTGCAAGCATGTCCCGAGATGGTCGGTACGTCATTTTCGCCTCCGATAACGGGACCAATCGATGCGGATCTGGTGACGATCTCGGACGCGGCGACGCGTACGTGATTGAACTGCCCGCGGGCCAATCCTGATCATGCGTCGGTATCTGCACCAGGGAAGCAAGTGACACGAAACCCGGCATCTCACCAAGAGATGCCGGGTTTCCTTCTCCGCTCCGCACCACCATGTAGCTAGCGAATGGAGAATGGCCGCGTATTCTGCTCATCTAGCTCCACGACGATATTCGTGGGATCCACAAACAACGTCGCGCTCGTCGCCTCGGGCGGTGGCGCATTCGTGCCATGAATACGAATGAGCTGCGTCGCATCCGGGAGCAATATCGGCGCATTGGATTGGGACGCAGTACCCGTCCGACCGACACGCTGCGATCCCCGCTGATATCCGAATCGGACCCCAATACTCCCTCTCGCCGCTGCAGTGCCCACATTTCGGATAGTAATCAGCAGATCACCGGTCGCTGGATCTCGTACTGCCTGCTCCACCACATAATCTGGTTTCGGCACCGGGAAGGTAAACGTATTGCGCTCATCCTGCTCCACCACCACATTGCCGTTGTCGATGGTCACGTCCACGGTCTTCGTTGCTGCGTTGACGGCCACACTAAGATCAAAGGTCGCGGTACCTCCATTAGCAGGGATCTGAGTGGATGCAGGAAGTTGCGTGGCAATGCCACCCCACTGCGCCTGTCCTGCAGCATTTTTGGGAGTGAAGATGATTCCCAACGCACCGGACCATGCACGCGATCCATTATTCTGGATGGTGGCTCGGAGACGACCATTACTGGGCTGCGTCGTCAGTCCGGTTACCACGAAGTCCGGGTAAACCATCGAGGGGAGTGGGAAGCTTGCCTCATTATTCTGCTCATCGAGTTCGGGAATGGCATTGTTGGGATCGACCGTCATGGTCGTCGAGACCGCTCCTGGGGGCGGAATATCCGCAACGCCAATCCGTACCACCTGCGTGGCATTAGGCAAAAGCTGGGTGGCGTCCGCCTGCGTTGCAGTGCCATTCCGACCCACCGTCTGCGCACCATCCGTGTAGGTAAACCGAACTCCCACCGATCCTTCCCCTGCCGCGGTCCCCGTCACGAGAAGCTCTCCCGTCGCCACATCCGCCGCTACACCCTCCACCACGTAATCCGGTTTTGGCACCGGGAAGGTGAACGTGTTGCGTTCGTCCTGCTCCACTGCTGCATTGCCGTTGTCGATGGTCACATCCACGGTCCGTGCAGATGCATCGAGGGCGACATTAAGATCAAAGGTGACCATCCCATCGTTTGCTGCCAGCTGCGTGGATGTGGGCAGTTGGGTCACCGTCGCACCCCACTGCGCCTGTCCTGCGGCATTCTTCGGAGCAAAGGAAATGCCCAGAGCACCAGACCATGCACGTGATCCACGGTTGCGGATCGTTGCACGGAGACGACCGCTGTCGGGACGCTTCGTGAGTTCGGTGACTACGAAGTCGGGGAGGGGCATCTCTGGAATGGGCAGCGTGACACTGTTCTGCGCCTCGTCCAATTCCGGAATACTATTACTCGGATCCACCGTGAGCACCACTACAGTAACCCCAGGCGGCGGAGCATCGGCCGCGCGAATACGAATCACCTGGGTCGCACTTGGGAGCAATATCGGAGCACGTCACGAGAAGCTCTCCCGTCGCCACATCCGCCGCTACACCCTCCACCACGTAATCCGGTTTTGGCACCGGGAAGGTGAACGTGTTGCGTTCGTCCTGCTCCACTGCTGCATTGCCGTTGTCGATGGTCACATCCACGGTCTTTGCTGCTGCGTTGACGGCGATGCTCAGATCAAAAGCAATAGTACCTCCATTGGCAGAAATCTGAGTGGATGCAGGAAGTTGCGTGGCAATGCCACCCCACTGCGCCTGTCCCGCGGCATTTTTTGGGGTGAAGGCGATTCCCAACGCACCGGACCATGCACGCGATCCATTATTCTGGATCGTTGCACGGAGACGTCCGTTCTCTGGCTGCGTCGTCAGCCCGGTCACCACGAAGTCGGGGAGAGGTGCAACAGGAACAGGGAAGGAGAATACGTTCTCCTCATTGAGTTCCACTGCCGCATGGGATGTATCAATACGCACATCAACCGTTACCACACCCGCCTCGAGCGACGTTGGGAGATCGAAATGCACCAGCCCACCATTCGCATCTATTTGCGTGGACTGAGGCAGCTGCGTCGTAATCGGTCCCCATGCCGCGGCTCCGGTCGCATCTTTGGGGGTAAACGAAATGCCAATCGCACCGGTCCACGCTCGAGTTCCGATATTCCGAATAGCTGCCCGGAGATGACCATCCGCGTTCGGCGAGGTAAGCTCGGAAACTACAAAATCGGGACGTAGGATATCCGGTACCGTAAATACGCCGACGTTATTCTTCCCATCAAGTTCCGACACGCCATCCTGCGTCTCTATGGCGACTACTACCTGTACCGCTCCCACAGGAACCGCATCCGCGGTGCCCGGAACGGAAATGGCGAGTATGTCGCCATTTTTCAAAACGGCAGCATCCGCAACCGGGACACGTACCTCGGATCCCAGCACCACACCCTTCGAGTCACGATATGCAATGCGCACCGCCCAAGGCGCAGGCCCGGTCGGCTGATTACCAATATTTTTCACGATTACCTCGACCATTCCAGAAGCCGAATCAATCCGAAACGCGTCAGGAATAAGGTCGGGACCACTTCCGGTATCCGATTCCGGTTTGGATGCGCCATCCTCTGTAGTTTCCCCACCATTCATGGGGAGCTCCCCCTGTCGCTGCGTGACATCCTCCCCCGGTGCACCCGCGACGAAAAGAAGGGTGGTGCCCCCATCTCCTGCGGCGTGACAGAAATACGACTCACTGCACACCACGTCGCGAATGGTCATCTCGGTATCTGACTCGGTTTCTGTCCAGGTTACCCCCGCATCGCGGGTCTCCCAGATGCCACCCGAACTCCCCACAATGAACCCGCGACGCTCATCCAGGAAGGTCACGCCACTCAAGAATCGTCGCTCCCCAAAATTCTGCTTCTGCCATGTTGCGCCGCCATCCGTCGTCGAAAGTACCGTGCCCCGCTCTCCCACCGCCCATCCCCACGATCGATCCCGCATCCAGACATCCGCGAGTCCATAGGAAACTCCGGAATCCTGCACGTCCCATGTTGTCCCTCCATCGATGGTGAGGAGGATCGTCCCCGCATCACCCACTGCCCACCCCACGGACGCATCCACAAACACCACGGAACGCAGATGTTTATTGGTTCCACTTTTCACGGATTTCCATGTCCCGCCTCCATCCGTTGAACGGAGCACGGTTCCCCCATCGCCCACCGCAACCATGGATTTGCCGTCCCCATCCAACATCGCAATGCCACGCAAGGAGCGGCGCGTGGGTCCATCGAGCGCCATCCAGGAACGCACACTGTCTCGCGAACGGAGTACCGCGCCCTGCTCACCCACAGCCACACAAACGGACTTTGCGCAGTCCGCTGCCGTTAAGGGCCGCGTGCGTTTTAGGTCCACTGGCACCCAGGAGTCTCCACCGTCCACGGTCCTCAAAATCACCCCGCTCTTGCCATCTGCCGTGGCGCCGACAATGAACCCGGTGGTGTCATCCAAAAATACGATCCGCCGAAATTTCCCGCGACCCGCCTGCACCTCGCTCTCCCAATCCTGGGCGCGAATGACCGAGACGAGAACCAGCGCCATCGCCAATCCCATCATCGACCACGCCAATCGCCGAGTGGACGTCATAGCAAAAATAAAAAACCGGCATGATCAGTATATCATGCCCACTCATCAACACACGGACACACGATCCACAGGGTTCACGGGTGCGCCATTTTTCGAAAAAGACGGAGGGCATTCTCCACCGATGCCATCGCTATTTGCTCCAGCGCGATTCCACGAAGCGCCGCCACGCGCTCGGCGACATGACGCACATATCTTGGTTCGTTCCGCTCCCCACGATGCGGCTCGGGTGCGAGATACGGGCAGTCGGTCTCTACATGCAATCGATCAAGAGGAACACCACGCACCGTCCGCCACAACTCCTCGGCAATGACCATCTGTTTTGGTGTGGGTCGAAACGTAATGATGCCAGTAAAAGAAATATTGAACCCCAATGCGAGATAGCGCTGCGCCTGATCCCAAGTCCCCGTATAGCAATGAATAAGGCCAAAAGATGACTCTCGATGCCATCCCGAACGCGTGGCTTCGAGGATTCGAATCGTATCCTCGTGCGCATCACGAACATGCACAATCAGCGGAAGATCCACTGCTTGCGCGAGCACGATTTGTTGACGGAATACCTCTTCCTGGCGCCGGAACACCTCATCCGGATCCTCACCGAGCGGCACGCGATACCGATCGAGACCGCACTCCCCAATCGCCACGACCTTCGGGTGCGCAGCAAGCTCACGATAAACGTCCACATCAAATATTTCCTGGCGTGTACGAAATTGGATGCGGGGCGATGGTCCTGGAGCGACTACCCCCGAAACCCCCCGGGCAATATGTTCAGCAGTATCCACCTCCTGCTCATCCACCAAGGCATCGACGAGATGAATCGGGTGTAGCCCAACGGCAGCCCAAATATGGGGATAACGCTCCGCATACGCGATCGCGCGTCGGGAGGTATCGATCTGCGATCCGACCGCAATCATCCAAATCCGCTCGGATTCGGCCCGCGCAATCACCTCTGGTGCATCATCTTTGTATGCTTGAAAATTGATGTGCGCGTGCGCATCAATCAGATAGGGTCGATCGGACATATCCTCCGGAAAAAATCCGCACGATCCATCGCACGAAATGCTGCAATGCACCGCGAGGAATGCAGGACACCGCGTGACCGCAGATCGTCCACGAGATTCTGCATGGTGACCCCTCCCGAGGTCATGTGCCCGGGAAGGAAGGACGCCGCGTCCGATCCAGGCAGGAGCGCAACGCCTCGGTCGCTACCCAACCACACGAGCCATTCTCCTGTCGCTCGCACCGCTCGTTCGCATAGCATGCGTATTCGGGACGGTATTCACAGGTCGTCATCACCTCACGATCCGCACACACCTGACCACTACACCCGGTAATCACGCATCCCCCAGCACTGCGATCCGGCGGCTTCCCCTCCTGCCCATCATCCACCCATACGCTCGGATCATACGTCACCCGATAGATCACTCCCGCATGGTCGTCCGAGATGTACAGCGTGCCGTTCGGCTGCGCAAGGAGATCGACTGGTCGCCCGAGTGCGCGCTGATCCGATACACGCCACCCGGAAATGAAATCCTCAATGCCGACGACCCGCGCTCCGTATTCCGCAAGTCGCACGCGCACAATTTCGTACCCCGTGGGCGAGGACCGATTCCATGATCCGTGGTACGCAACCAGGAGATCATTCCCCCATCCCTTTGGCCATCCGATCTCCGGGATAAACGCAAGGCCAAGCGGCGCCACATGCGCGGGCAAGTCGATGTGGCTTGGGGTCTTTGTGTCGCACGCCACACTTCGGCGTGCATCAAAGGCGTTCCGAACATTTTTCCCGTAGCAATAGGGCCAACCGTAGTCTCTGCCCTCTTCCACGAGATTAATTTCATCCGGTGGGAGAGCGTCGCCCAAAAAATCTTGGCCCATCTCCGTCGCCCAAACCGGGCCACCACGCGTCCAGGGAGCATGCGCCATGAAGACGCTGTTCCGCAACCCCGTCGCAAACGGTCGCACATCGCTCCCGTCGAGATTCATGGAGAGGATCGCCGCCCGCCGTGCGTCGGTTTCCTGGCAGATATTACAAGAAGACCCCACGCTCACCAGGAGGCGCGGCGGTGTATCCACGCGCGGGTTCCACTGCAGCGATAACGATCGGGTCACATGCTGACCACCCACCGGAAGCTCCGTGAGCGTGGTCGGATTGGCCGCGCGTCGCGCATCTGGATCGTAATCGAATGCAAGCACGCGGTCCTCTGCTGCCACGAAGAGCTTCCACCGACCGTCCTGCTCCCACGTCACGATGCCGTGCGGCTTTCGTAGACCCGTGACCACCACGGCACGCTCCTCGGCAGCACCGTCCCCGTCACGATCGCGCAGGGCGAGCACATGACCATCCTCCGGCACGCTCACGAGCAGCTCCCCACGAGGGCCCATATGCAGCACCCGTGGTTTGCCGAGTTCCGATGCAAAAATGCCAATAGAAAATCCGGGCGGCAGCGTGAGCGGCATGCCCGTTGCATTCGTCGGCGTACGACGAATGATTGCCGCGATATTGGCGGGAGGCGGCAAAAACGCGGGCGCCGCGCCACGGAACACCCACCACGCCGCGCCGCCGAGCAACACGAGCAATACCCCGCTCCCCCCACCAATCATGGTCATCGTACGACGTGTCATAGGTGCGCACAGGATACCACCAATACGCGCCATCGGCACTCCCCCGAGCGTCCCTCTCTCCCAATACGCATCACTCACGGCTGGAAGAGATCCTCCGGCTGATAGCGCACTTCACGCACCTCAGGGAATTGCTTTGCGGTTGCCTCGATTTGAAACCACAGCACTCCCGCTCGACACGAGCCGCCGCTCGTTCGACGTTCGGGGTCGCGGAAGGTGAGGGTGAGGACGCCATCCCGCAGCGATGCCGCTTCCAGCGCTACGCCAGGCAGGGGAAACTCGGTCGTCAATCCCTGCGCGCGCTCCGCTGCGGTGAGCTCCCCACGCAGGAGCAATCGCACCGCATCCTGAATCGGAGTAATCGTCCGCGGAATCGTCCGCTGTACCGTAGACAACCCCTGACGGCTGCACGCAAGATTTCCCTGCGCATCGCGATCTTGACTGGGACGATAGAAGGAGAGCTGCACCGTACGGTTCGCTCCCGTGCCCGGCTCCAGGGTGATCGGTATCCGCAGCGCCGCCGCATGCTCGGGCAATCCCGATGGATTGCTCCGCTCCAGGACGAGCACCGCGGGAGTCGACTGCGTCACCACAAACGTGAGTGCGACCTGGAATGGCACAAATGCTTCCGTCATCCATTCTCCTTGTGCCTGCGCCGCACCACTCGCCAGCACCGCACCGGCACGATCTTCGATACGCACCGGAAAATCCGCTTCAAAATACCACGGTCCGCGCGCACGGCCGCTCACCCGGAGCGGACTCTGCACGCTTGCATTCGGCTGTGGCACATCCACCTGAATCCGATCGCGGAGATCAGTCGCATCTCCAATATTCTGCGTGAACGTACGTCCATCTGGAGTCCGACATTGCAACGGATACGATTCGAGTACCGGATACCCTGCTGCCACGCATTCCTCGTAATTCGTCACCCGCGGCAACGACGGGGGAACTTCCGACACGCGACCACGGATGTACCACCATGCCCCTCCTCCCAAAAGCGCGATGAGCAGAACGAGTGCGCCAATGACCCGCGATGCTGATAATCGCAACATATACATCCAATACCTATTCTGGAGCGGAAAGAGTTTCAATGATGACGTCTTGCAGCGGATGGTTCTCCGCATTGGTCTTCATCTGCGCAATACGATCCACCACCTCCATTCCGGAAATTACTCTGCCGAAATTCGTATGTTTCCCATTGAGCCATGGCGTGGACTCGGCGGTCACGATGAAGAACTGACTCCCATTCGTATTCGGACCCGCATTCGCCATGGCAAGCGACCCGCGAACCAACGGATGCGCGTTGATCTCGTCAGCGAACGTATACCCAGGACCACCCGTCCCATGCACACGAATATCCTTGGGACGTTCCTTCGTGAGTGGGTCCCCTCCCTGAATCATGAAATCCGGAATGACGCGATGGAACATCGTGCCATTGTAGTATCCCTTCTGCGCGAGCGTCACAAAATTCTCCACCGTCTTCGGCGCATCCACGGCAAAAAGTTCGAGCTCGATCACGCCGAGATTCGTCGTCATGGTGACCTTCGGATTCGATGTGGTGGACATAGGAGGAGCAGAAACTGGGTTGGGAGCAGGGACACGATCGGGCGCATTGGTCGTACAACCCGCACCCGCCAATACCATAACCGCACTCATGCATACGATCCACCGAGTCCATGGATGTCGCATAGGAATCATCACGGCGTATCGCCGAGTTGCTTTTGAATCAACTGCTGCATGGATGCGGTATCTCCAGAACGCATCGCCTTCAGGAGCTCCCACTTAGACAACTTCTTGACGGCTGCCATGAGTCCCGCGACCTGCTCCTCGGTCATCGCTTCGAGCTGTGCAAGCACCTCCGCTTGCTGCGCCGGCGGGCAAACGCCTGGCATCGCCAACACCCGTCGCATGTTCGCAATCAATGTTGCTTTATCCATACGCACAAAAAAGAGGCCACATCAGACTACCCCAGAGTACCATGGACGTCGTGTCCACATCGACTCTGCGCCTCCGTCACAATCTTCCGAGATCCAACGTCTGCTCGAACGTGATCTGCCGGACGAAATCTGGAGCGTGGCTCACCATGATAATGCCGCCCGCGAAATGCTCGAGCGCTCGCGCGATCACCGGGAGGTGACGGAAATTAATATGGTTCGTGGGTTCATCCAGAATGAGGAGCCCAGGACGCTGCAGCACGAATCGCGCGAAACAGAGCAGTCCCTTCTGACCCTCGGAGAGCGAGTGGATGGGGTTTTGGAGCACGTTCGATTTCAGGAGAAACACAGCAGCCGTCGACCGTAATTCCTGATCATCGGAACGCGGCATGAGGGAGGCGAGCGATTGATACGCAGATTCCTCGAAATTCAGTCCGGAAAAATCTTGTCGATAATATCCCACACGCACTCCCTCCGTGATCACCACGCCCGGGTCCTTTCCGCCCGCGAGCGTACGGAGGAGCGTGCTCTTCCCGATGCCATTCGGACCGGTCACGAGGAGCCGCGTCCGCTTCCGAATGGTGATATCTACGGGAACGGCGCGCGGTGCATGGTGCTCGATCACGCGCACCGCAGTGATCCGTGCGAGGACGTTGGTATCTTCCTGTACGGGAATCACAAAATCCCGAATCGTCCGATCCTCCCGCCGCACGTCCACCATGTCCTCCTCCGCTTCTTCAACCTGATCTCGCAGCTTGCTCGCGAGCTTACGCATCTTTCCGCCCTTGTTCGCAAAAAAATTGATCTTGTCTTTTCGGTCCTGAATATCTTTGAGCAGCTGCGCATTCTTCGCACGATCTCGTTCCACGCGCGCCGCGATCTCTTCGACGACATCGGAGTAGTTTCCCACGTACTGCTCCACCTTGTGCGTGTACACATCGAGATGCAGCACG
Organism: Candidatus Uhrbacteria bacterium; assembly: GCA_016188355.1. GTDB lineage: Bacteria > Patescibacteriota > Patescibacteriia > JACPHY01 > JACPHY01 > JACPHY01. The sequence continues at coordinate 145,033 of JACPHY010000016.1, read as the reverse complement.
CCCTCCGTGAACGAATTCAAAAAATCCGCATCGTGCGAAATCACGAGCGCGGTTTTGGGATACATGATGAGGAATGCCGTGAGATGCGCAATGCCATCTGCATCCAAATTATTCGTCGGCTCATCGAGCAGGAGAATATCCGGATTTTGGATGAGCGCGTACGCAAGGAGGAGGCGCGCCTGCTGACCACCGGAGAATTCTTCGATCTTCTTTTCGAGTGGCGCCTCGAGATTCACCGTGGCGAGGACGTCCGCAATCCGCTTGTCGAGATTATACGGAACCTCATCGCCGAAGACGCGTGCAAAAAATTCCCGCACGGTGTCCCCCATGCGCTCTCGCGGCATGACCTGCTGCCCCAGTGCAATGGATGCCCCCGCCTGGATATGTATCTGCCCCCGCTTTGGCTGCAGCGCCCCCGTCAGTAGCTGGAAAATCGTGCTCTTGCCCGCACCGTTCTGCCCCATGAGGGTGATTTTCGCATTCTCGCGAACGGAAAAATCCGCCTCATCCAGGATGGGGTGGTCATCATCGTGCGCGAAACATACTTCCTGAAATCGAAGAATGACGTTGCCGTGCTCCATAGGAATGCCAAGACACATCCCGGACACGCTGTTGAGCGTACCGGGATGTGTCGAAGAAATCAAGCCCACCAGTCCTCCATCGCCACGACAGCGCACCTAGCCCGCCGCGGTGACCGATTCTCCGACTCGGTAGTTCACGAAAAAAGTGTCCGGAATGTCCTCGACGCGCTTCGCCCACTGCGCACCGTAGAGTTTCGCGGCAACCGCGGATGACGTGACCCACCGCAATGTGCCCCCACGATCTACCGCGTAGACTTTAGGATCGGTAGCGATCTTCACGAGTCGCATGCCGGGCTTATAGGTCACATTCCCGCCCATGGGAATCATGGCCATTTCCAAATCCGTCATTTTCTGTACCGCAGCAAAATTCGTATACCACGATGCGTAGACCTTTTGATTCGGGAATACGTATCGTTTTCCGTCGGCGCCGCAGTAATACATCGCCGCATTGGTCGTCGAACGAATGAGTGATCCCGCCACACAGAACACCGCTCCACCCGATGTCGACGAGAGTTGCTTGTCCACATCAATTGATGTCACCGCAGATTGGACATCCGCGATCCGAAAGAGTCCCTGACGCTCCGCGGCGAGCAAGCTGCGATACGGATTCATCGCACTACCGCTCGGTACATGTATCTCAAAGTGCAAATGCGGGAGCGTGGATTCCGCATTGCCCGAATCCCCCACCCATCCGATCACCTGTCCTTGCGTAACCGACGCTCCCGGCCGAATCTCCGGTGCAATCGCCGTACGTCTTCCTCCACGGCCATCGTCCGTGCCCGGCGTATCATTGTTGAGATGGATGTAATGGTACGCGTACCCCGCATCATCCTCCAACACTACCATCCAACCATACGACTGCTCGGAAGCGGTATACCAGCGCACACGCCCATCGACTGCCGCGACCACCGGCGTCATCTTCGACGCCATAATATCGATTCCGTGATGCACGCGACCGGGAGCGCTGCCGTCATTGAAGGAGTCCACAAACGACGCAACGCCATCTACCGGAAAACGAATGACACGAAAAGCATCCGCGGCATGCGCCTGCGGAGCGATCCACATAAGTACTGCCAGTAGTCCAACAAACAATTTCCTGCTCATAGAGGATGCACCACGCCATCTTCTCATGAGACGAAGGAACTCAAAATTCCTTACCAACAAATCATCGTCTTACCGCCAAATCATCGTCTTACCGCGCCACGCACCCCGCCCCCGAAAGCACATCCACAAAATCAGAAACGTGCTTTTTCTATCGCTTATTCGTACGAATAGGAGACAGGGGGCAACAAGCGACAAGCGACAAGCGACAAGCGACAAGCGACAAGCGAGATTCGCAGGTCAGTTCGTGTCGTGCAACCAAATTCATGAGGCCAGATATCCCGCGGCGCGAAGGACGTTCGCCACCTCATCCGCACATTGCGTTTCCATGAGCTTTGCGCGCAACTCCGTTGCTCCGTGAAAATTCGCGGCGTACGCCTTGAAATGTTTCTTCATGATCGCAAAGCGCTTCCGTGGGAGCAGCTGTTCGAACAGACGCGCATGCTCGAGCATCACTCGGAACCGTTCTGATAATGGCACCTCCTCGATACGCACCTGCGGATGGAAACACCAGGGATTGCCAAAAATTGCACGACCGAGCATTGCGCCATCGGCTCCGGATGCAGCCACCCGCACCTGCGCATCCGCGAGATTTTGCGCGTCGCCATTTCCTAAAATGATCGTTTCCGGTGCAATCTCGTCACGCAATCGCACCGCCTCCGCAACATGCTCCCAACGCGCCGGAACCAATGACATCTCCTGACGCGTGCGCGCATGCACAATCACCGCCGCAGGATGCTCGCGGAGGAGCACCGGCAACCAATCGGCCAGCGTGTTTGCGTGGTATCCGATGCGCGTCTTCACTGATACCGGCAAATCCCCCGCTCCCCGTTTTGCTGCACGAATGAGTTCCCCTGCGCGCGCCGGCTGCTGGATGAGCGCCGCACCCGCTCCCTGTTTCTCAACAGAACGATCCGGACATCCCATATTGATGTCCACTCCATCAAATCCTAACTCGCGCGCGAGCGCAGCCGCGTACTCCATTTTTTCCGGATCCGCCGTAAAAAACTGCGCAACAATCGGCCGCTCGCTCGGATCGAACTGGAGATCCTGCATGAGCGGATTCTCCACATCCGGTAATCGCTGCCGCTCGCGCGTATGCCAGAGTCCATCCGCCGAACAGAATTCCGTCCACAGCACGTCCGGCTTCCCATATCGCACAATGACGCGACGAAACGCCGCATCCGTGACATCGGCCATCGGTGCGAGGGCGAGGATCGGGCGTGGCAACTTTTGCCAAAATGAGGAGCTCCTGGACATAGAGGCAAATTCATGCTACTCTCTTTTCGGCTCGTTGCAATCCTACTCCCAGAAAAAAGAGGAGGGCGCGATGGACATCGCCACACGATATCTCGAGCTCACCGCCGAACTGCGTGCGCTCCGCGAACAACTCGCAACAGCGCCGATCGAGGAGTGGATCCAGCTCCTCCCTTCGGAGCACCGGCCCGAGATCATCCCCGTATCCAGGCCGGGCGAGCGCATCGTGCTCGCGCGTTCACCAGCCATTCCGGAATGCGCATTCCTCCTCTGGGCAGAGCACGACACCACCACGCGGTGGCAACTCGAACTCGCCATCCCTGAGATGAAACGCATCCGCCGCTTCGCCGTCGTGTGTCTCTGCTGTCAGTTCGAGCTCTACGGTGTACCGAATCTTCCCGAGCACCAGGAGGAGCGAGAACGGTTGGCCACATCCCTCCGCGGTGACTTCGCCGGCAACCTGAGCACCGTCTGCGCCAGGCAGAGCATCTCGACCATCTTCGCGCGCCACGCGGAAGGATGGAGGCCACCGCGGTGGCCCACCATTACCGGAGTCAGGATGGTGGAAGCAGATCAATACCAGAACGTGCTACGCGACGCCCGCGGTCGCGAAGCCATGCAGCAGGCAACCGCGTGGATTGCGGGCATCTAAACGAACCCCCCCGAGGAGATACGATCTCCTCGGGGGGTCTTCCGTCTCCTCGTTATCGTCACGCACCCAAAATGAGTCCGAACATGATGAAGAGCACCAACTGATACCCGGCCTGAATCAGGAATCGCGCCCACGCAATTTTCCGCGAATCATTGTTCCACATGGCGCTTCCCGCAACAGTGGGCATCACGAATGCGCCCCAAATCCACATAGCATTCTCAAGTCCGGATACATCCTTCCATTCCACAATGTAGTGCGCCAATACGTATGCCTGAAACAGGACCAAGGCAAACTGAATGGCGTACAACGGTCCTGCGTTCTTCTGCATCTCCTTGCGCTTCTCGAGATCCTCCGGTTTGACGCCCACAATTTCCATCCACTTCTTTCCGAAGATCGGTCCGAACCAAATACCGCCCACCACCATGGCGACCACCGCGCACACGAGCACTGCCCAGTAATTGATGATCATAGGAACAAGATACTGCGGAGCAGCGTACCACAATCTATAATGACGCATCTCCACGCAATTTCCCATGCCGCGATCCTCGCGGCGCTACAGTAGCGATACGCCGTCAAAAACTTCGAACACGGCGTTGTATGCGAGGAGACGGTCGAATTCCTTCCGTACGCCCACGGCGAAGCATTGCCAAAAAATCACCACACGTGGTACATTCGCGGCACGGACACGGAGACTCCCCCCACTCTTGGGCGGGGGTCTCTCCATACCACCACATGCATATCGCCATTGTGGGCGGCGGCGCGGCAGGACTCATGGCAGCCGCCGCCATCCAGGAAACCAATCCCACCGCCGAGGTCACCCTCATCGAGCGCAATACCGTCCTCGGGAAAAAGGTAGCCATCTCGGGCGGCGGACGCTGCAATGTCACGACCGGCGTCCATGACCTTCGCCTCGTCCTCTCCCGCTATCCACGCGGTGGGAAATTTCTCGTATCAGCAATGCATCGATTTCCCCCGGAGGCAGTCATGATGTGGTTCGAGGCGCATGGCGTGCCCCTCAAAACGGAAGCAGATTGCCGCGTGTTCCCACAATCCAATCACGGACAGGATGTCGTCGCGGTCTTTGATCATCTCTTTCGTGCGCCCGAATCGCGCATCCGCGTGCTGCTCGGGTGCTCGGTGGTGCACATCGCGCGACCTGCTGCGGAGTTCCTCCTCACGGATAAGCAAGGAGGGGTGATCATTGCCGATCGCGTGATCCTCACGACCGGCGGTCAAGCGTATCGCCACACCGGATCCACGGGTGATGGGTACGCATTCGCAGAATCACTCGGACACACGGTGACGCCGCTCGCACCAAGCCTGAGCTCGTTCACCACCCAGGAACCATGGCCAAAACAACTCGCCGGCTGTTCGTTGCCCTGGGTGCGATGCACGGCACCCGAACATCCCGATGCCATGTACGACGGACCCGTGCTCTTCACACACCACGGCGTGAGCGGTCCTGCGATCTTCGCACTCTCTGGACTCGTGGCCTTTGCATCCATCGACGCGACCCATCCGCTCCGCATGACCATGAATTGTTTTCCCGAGGAGCCACTTCCCGCACTCGAACAACGTCTCGCCACCCGATGTCACGAGAACGGCCGGAAGAGCATGCGCACCGTGCTGGGGTTCTTTCTCCCGAAGGCACTGGCGGGCACCCTTTGCACGGAAACCCATCTGGACGGTGACCTGCGCGCCGCACATGCCACCAAAGCAACGATCGCCGCATGCGCACAATGGATGCACGCCATCCCATTCCACGTCATCGGACGTGGTGCCGGCGACGAGTTCGTGACCGCAGGAGGCGTCGATACCGCCGAGGTGGATCCGAAAACCATGGAATCCCGCACCTGCCCCGGCCTCTTCTTCGCGGGCGAAATCCTCAACATTGATGGATTCACCGGCGGATTCAATCTCCAGGCCTCCTGGGCCACAGGACATGCGGCCGGGACCGCAGCAGCCACCTAAAAAGAACGGCCACTCCCATGAGAGGAGTGGCCGTGGACTATCGTATCGTCCTCACTTCGGACAAGCGTTTCCGTGGTCGCGCATGAGCGCCGTCCGACGCGGTTCGTCTCCCGCCGCTGCCGCCAGCGCGATCGCGTCACAGAAGAGCTCCTGTCGCTCCGCGCGATCGATCACCGGGGTAAGTTCCGCGCGCCAAGCATCTGGCGTGATGCCGCCCGCGCTTGCGAACCATTGCCGTGCCTGCGCAAGCTCATGCAGTTGGCACGTTTTCGCTTCGCGAATACGATCGCGATCGAAATCAATCTCCGCGATGAGGAGCGGGCAGAGATAGCGGAGCACCTGTCGCGCGCGCAATTTTGCGACCCGTAGCCGCGCATCCTCGAGGTGGAGCGCCGCATACATTTGATACGCAAGCTCGTACTCCGGCTCGTTTGAACCCTCGCACGCGTACGGATCTGGCTGCTCCGCCGCGCGCGCAAACGCGAGACGAGCAGTCCGCAATTTCGTGGGCGGCGTTGCCGTGGATGTAGCGAGCTCCTCCACGTAGATCTCGAGATCCCGAAGCGTGAGGTTGCATCGGAATCGCTCTATCGGATCCGGTCCGCATTTCGCCGTGACCGACGACGAGGACTCGTGATGCACGTCCGTCACATTCGCGCAGCGCGCATATCGCGACCACGCGGCTCCGTAGTCGGTGGCGAGATCGAACCGCAACGCCGAGAACATCTCCTCCTTTTCTGCGACGAGCGTCGGGATGATGCGCTCGCGCTCGGGCGCCAATTCGGATGCGCGATCCGGGAATCCTCCCACGATCTGCTGATGCTCCCAGAAGAGCTCGATCGCCGTGACGCTCACGCAGCGATCACCATCCGGCAGGTACTCCCGCCCCCGACAGGCTTCCATTCCCTCGCGCCATTCGGCAGCACGGGTACGAAACTGCTGCGCCAACGCATCGAAGGACTTGCCCTGCGTCGTCGTATGCACACCGCTGATCACATTGGAATCATCCACCTGCGCGGTGTCATTCTCCGAAAGCTCCTCCGGGACCCCCTGAGCCACGAGGGGTTCCACCCGGGGTCCCTCGAACCCACACGACCGACACGAACCACCCACGCAGCTCGATGCCGCAATGCAGAAGAGCATTCCCATGCCGCACCGATTCCGAACAGAAGGTCGTCGCTGCTTTATGCAAAGGTGCATGCCACCACCCTAGAGGGAATGTCCGTACGCGTCAAGGGAGCGGAGACGCTCAAACTATGAGCGTACTATCCGCAATGCCGCCTCATACCACGGCGTCGCGATCGCTTTCGCCTGCGGTGAATGCATCCGGCGGTAGACGCCGTCCAATTTTTCCCGATACTGCTCCGATCTGCCCTCCTGCTGCGCTCGCCGTGCACGATCCACTGCCTTCTCTTCGAAGTACGCGAGACAATCCGCATCGCATAATAGGTTCTGATCTTCCGTCCCACCCGTCTCGTGATGCAAAATCAAATCCTTCACTGCATCCGTGAATGCAGCGTCCGCATGTGCCCCCTGGAGGAAACGCTCCGCCATATCCGCACAGAGTCGTTGGTGTTTCTGTATTTGCACAGGATCCAAAGATCCCGCCTTCCAGTCCCCGTGAAACGCGCGCTCAATATCGTGAAGCAATCCCGCCACGAGAAGCGCATCGCCCGCATCCGGCCGCAATGTCTTGATCCAATGCGCGGTACGTTGATGATGGGAAATCTCCCCCACCATATTCGCCCGGGTCCACGCGTCCCGCATGAACTGCTCCGCCTGCTCTGGCAAAGAAGGGGTCATAAAAAAACGCATCGCACATTTCGCACGTAAACGCAGTGTAGCAAGCTGCCTGTTCGCCGTCTGCCCCCACCACGTTACAAGGTCTTGACACACACGCGCCACTGGGGTACGTTGCGTGGGTCCGGCCTTAGCGCTCGCTCTTTTCCTTCAGGAGGACACGCACCCGTGCAAGTACAGACGATTGGTCAAGAGATCATTGCGCTCGCCAAACAAATCACCGAAAACGAGATGGTGCGCCATGCGGCGACCATCGCCGGTATCATCCTCGCCGCCCTCCTCGCGCAACGATTCGCACACCGTACGATCGAACGCATGGTGCGCCGCGCCATCACGTCGGAGCGGTTTGGTTCCCAAGACGCGGAACGGAGGCGAGAAGATACGCTCATCCGCATCCTCGACGGCACCGTTCGATTCTTTGCGTGGTTCATCGCACTCTTCTTCGTCCTGCTCGAGCTCGGCGTGAGCACCACGCCCATCGTCACCGCTGCGGGTACGATTGGGGTCGCATTCGGCATTGGTGGCCAGCACTTCATGCGCGATCTCATTGCGGGCATCTGCATCACGTTCGAAGACCAATATCGCGTCGGTGACATCGTCTGCATCAACGAGGTAACCGGGGTCGTCCAGGACATCACCCTCCGCATCACCATCCTCCGAGACGTGGACCAAAAAGTGCACTACTTCTCCCACGGCACCATCACCACGGTCATCAACCTTCGCGAATGGGCCGCGCACGCCAAGGCCTCTCCCTCCGGCCACGCACCCGAAGTGTCCGCGCCCCCGCAAGCATCGTGATCACGACCACACCCTCCGAACCATCTGGTTCGGAGGGTGCTGCTCAATTTGCACTCGCCACCCGCCGTGCGGTGCCAATCTCCGCACTACGCCATCGGAGCCGGCTGGAGCATGCCCACACGGTTCCCCTCGGTATCGAGAAACGACACGTACTGTCCCACATTCGGAATATCCATAACTTCCCCCAGCACCGTACCGCCCGCCGCTTTCACCTGCTGCATCTGCCCCTTGATGTCCTCAACCGAAATCACCACCGAGGGATGCTGAAAACGAGCATCATCCGTTTTCTGATAAAATCCCCCATTAATTGCACCCGGCTCCCGTGGACGTCCCTGCGCATCCGACTCCGTGGTGGTGACGAGCACATAGTCCCCCATTTCCGGACCCAACTGCTTCATGCGCCAGCCGAACACCGTCGTGTAAAAATCGCTCATGCGCTTTCGATCCTCCGCCGGCATTTCAAAATGGATGATGGGATTCATAGGCATATGGAGTGGGGCACGCGCTCGGGGTGCACGCCATGCATATACAGCACTACGCATCCGATACGTCGCGCGTTTCATCCCACCACACCATTCAATTCAATTGCCAAATCTGATAATTGAGGACGCCCGCAAACGACACCCATACGATATACGGGATGAGGAGATACGCTGCCGGACGGGAAATCCGCGCGAACGCGATGATGGTGGCAAGAATTGCGACCCACAACACCACAATTTCCCCGAGTGCCGCGACCGGACTCCGCAGACCAAAGAAGAGCACCGACCAAAGCGCATTGAGCACAAGCTGCCCCAAGAAAACGCCGAGCGCCACCCGCACCGGACGACGTTCCCATCCCCGCTGCCACACCAGAAATGCCGCAACACCCATGAGCGCGAAGAGTGTGACCCACACCGGACCAAATACCCAGTTCGGCGGCGCGATGGCCGGCTTCACGATCCCCGCATACCACCCCGGAATTGCAGGCCCGGTGAACAATGACCCAATAATTCCCGCCAACTCCGAAACGAGGATAGCGATAGTGAGTTTCGCAGCATTTTCGCGATGCATATAGGGCTTTCGATTTCATCACTGCTTCGCACGACGACTCACACGCACGTAGAGACCCTCCACCTTCGCTCGCGCCCAAGGCGTTTTCCGCAAAAACACCAAACTCGACCTCATATTCGGCTCATGCAGAAAACACCGAATCGGAATGCACCGACCAAGTTCCTCCCATCCCAAATGCTCCACCAGATATTCCAAAATCACCTGAAGCGTTTTCCCGTGCAGCGGATCATGAGTTGCGGCGTGCATGGATGCGAAATGTGATGAGAAAAAATTCACGAACCACCGCCACCAATCGAGCGCCGATCCATTCGCTTGTTCGTACGAATATTAGAACTAGCAAGCCCAACGGAAACACGAAACCGAATCATGCGTGCACTAAATGCTGCGCGAGCCACGAGCGGAAACATGCACGATCCTCTTCATGATGCTGACGATCAGACGCTGCAATCGCAATCGCCTGCTCATACAACTCCTGAGCATCTGCGTGCACCCAATGATCGTTGATGTAGAGAAAGACGAGCAGCGCCGCGACGGCGATGCGCTTATTCCCATTGGGAAATGCATGATTGCGAATAAGCGCATAAAAAAGAACTGCGGCCTTGATATCCAAAGTCGGATAGAGCTCCTGACTGTCGAATGTGGCGCGCGGAAGCTGCAACGCAGAATCGAGCAGTGGAAGCGTGCGCTCATGGAACGGCGCAATGGGATCCTCCGCGGTATCGAAAATGTCCACCGCAAGGCGGTGACACATTTTCTCCATGAGCTCCACGTCAAGGTACCGCACACCACGCTACTGCTTGTCGAACTCCTTGAGTCGTTCGAACGTGACGCGATACTCCTTGATCGCCCGCTTCGTTCCCGCAGTCACCTTTCGCTCCAGACGCTTCCGCTCATGCCACTTCGCCACCCTCCAATTGCCGAGATGTGAGAAAAAATGGAGTATGGCCTGCATAGATTGCCAATATAGCACCCTTTCACCGCCGCGCCGAATTTACTCAGCGATCCAGCGGGGATCGCCCACTCATTTCCCAGACAGTATCTCCGCAGCCTTATCCAGGGCTGCCTCTTTCTCTACCGGAGCATTTTCTTCCTACGCCCAGCGATAATGAGAACAACTCCAATTACCGGAGGAGCAAGCGTACCAAAATCGAACCCGATAGCCTCCGCTGAAGTCGGAGCATGCAGCCCAAGGCCTCCATTACCGATGACACCAAAAATCCAAAAAACGATGAGAACGAACCCAACGTTCTCCTTGGTCAGAATTTTCATAGAAAAGAAGGTGGAGAATCATTGCGCAACCGGGCGCAGAGTGATCGAGTAGAGTATAAGCCCGTCAATCTCTTGACACCAATCATCCCGAGAGGGATGCTCATCCCAACAATCTTAACTATTACATGCACTTCCGCGTGGTCCCTGTTTCGTGATACTTAGCGGCCAATCCACGCGGAGTTGTATTTTCACACTATGTGGACGGTAATAACACAGGCGGCTGGCCTTTCATTCGATATAGTCGGCGCAATACTTGCTGCATCTGCCGTCGAGGGCTCGCACAACGATTCAAGTGAATCAGACAGGAAAGGCAGAGAAAGAAATCTCTGCATTATTTTTGAGGAGAGATTTCGATGGGGGGTTGGACTGCTCGTCGTTGGCTTCGTGCTCCAGCTTTTCGCACCCATGATGGTATTGCTATCCAAATATTGTTCAATCATCAATCAATAAGTGCCCCCATCTTGGACCTGACCCCATTCCTTCTGACTAAATTCACCTACCCAACTACTTCGCGTAATCCAATAGGCTCGCCGAAGCTAATTTGAGAGTGCTGGCCGCTAGATTGATGCAGTGAATTAGTCCCCATAATGCCCAGGGACCTGATGCCGTGATTCCTTGAAAATCATCGTTGGAAGCGAAGAGGCCTTGGTCAATGACCAGAATACCGTCGACATCCTTGTTCTCTAATTTGGATTTCATGGTATCGATATCCCTCCAGCCTTGATATCCAACAACAAACACAGGGATTCGGACTTGCGGCTGCCCCATGGAAAGAGTCGAACCGAAATGTCGCTCCAGTTTTTTCACTGCAGCAGCCATACTTCTAACCTGCTCCCATTGATCCAATACACTTGACTTCACCTCAACAACAGCAGCAACTCCTTCTGCAAGGTAAAGCCTGCTGGAGCCACTAACCATGGGAAGACTCGGGAGAAATGGATATTCCACCACGATGTCGATCTGCCCAGATTTTTCTCCACGCTGATCGGTGACATCACCGCTCCCGAAACGGAAAGGCGGAGGCATCATCTCCGCCAAATATTTATTAATGAAATCCTCCCGCTCTGCACCTTTTGCCGCTGAACTCATGCTCAGCCCTCCAGCATGAAGCCCATTCAACTGCATCTGGATGCCACGCAGTCTCTCGAAGATTGTTTGATTAGGCATACGAAGCACTGAACCCCCTCAAGGTGGGAACTGTGGACAATATCACCCCAATCTTATCCCAATGACGACGAGATAAAAAAAAATCATGAGCAGCAGCACTCTGACGCTTTTGTGATATTCACGAAGGTCATTTCTCAAGAGGTTCATCTGTCCCTTCGTTTCGTATGTGTTCGCAGAGATGCAATCTGCGGTGTCTTTGTCCATAGTCCCCATGGAGAGTGTGAGTGGGTATACGCAAGAAGCGTACCAAGTCGATCAACGAACTCATCACCGGAAAATAAGAAAACGAAACCACGCCCACAAGGCGTGACTATCACCTTACAAAAACCGGAAACTCACCTGAGGACATACCCCTGTCTCCCCAGCAGCTCGTCTCCACCACGCTCAACACATGTACGAATGCACGACCGCGCTCCCCATGCAGCGACACAAACAGCAGACTCACTTCGTCCGAAACGACAGAAACACTCCGACCAGCACCTCGCGTACCCCGTCGATTCCCGAGAATACGTGCGATGCGATGCCGAGGGATTGGGCGATGCGGACGTTTTCTTCTTGGTCGTCGAAGAAGACGCATTCGTCGGGACGCAGGCCTTCGCGGTCGAGCACCGCTTGGTAGGCGCGGGGATCGGATTTGGGGTAGCCAATTTGCCAGGAGTAGTAGACGGTGTCCACGGCGTCGCGGACGAAGGGGAAGTCGGCGTAGTAGGCGGAGCGCTCGGGGAAATTGTTGGAGAGAATGAGCACGCGGATGCCTTTTGCGCGGAGCGTGTGGGCGAGGTCGGCCATTTCGGGGACTTCGTGCTCGGCAGAAAACCAGTAATGAAAGAACTCCTCTTTCGTATGCGTGATCCCCCATCGCTCGAGATGCGGACGCATGGAGGTGTAGACATCGACGCCACCCGGAAGGCGCGCTTGGGTGAGCGCCGATTTGAGTGCGGGGAGGAATTCCTCCGGTGGGACACCGAAGTCGTCACGGAATCGATCGCTCAATTTTGGGCTTTGGATGAAGACGCCGTTCAAGTCGAAGATGACGGCCTTGAGTGCCATATGCTAGACCTGCATGCGGCCTCCGGATTTCCGCGATTGGGTGATGGTGGATTTCGCGTAGGCGACGGGGCTTTGGGCGACTTGGGCGATGTGGGCGTGGTCGCCGTCGCGGGTGAAGACGATGTTTGTGGTGCCGACACCGGAACGGGAGGGGCCGGTATCTTCCTCGAGCGCTTCCATGAGACGGAGGTCATGCGTCGAGAGGACGACCGCGCCCGGGAAATCACGAATGGCGCGGACGATCGCGAGCATGGTCTGGTGATCCATGTGATTCGTCGGCTCATCGAGGAACAGTGCGTCCGTTCCTTGGAAGATACTCGCCGCCACGAACCAAAGCAACCGCTGCTCGCCGCCACTGAATGAGGCGAGCTTCCGTTTAAGCATGTCGTTCGAGGTACTCCGGAAACCGAGATCGCGCACCTCTTTCATGAAGCGGCTCACGGAAACATCGCTCAGCGGATTCGTCTGTTCTTTGATCCATTGGAAGAACTGCTCGACCGTTCCCCTCGCCACCCGCTCCGGCCAGAGCTGTGGCAGGAATGCAATCTGCACGCCTTTCTCTCGGGTAAAAATCTTGCTCGATCGATCCGCCATCTCCGCCATCATCTTCGACTTCCCGGTCCCGTTCTTGCCCGAGAATACGGTGATCGCACCTCCAGAGATGGATGGCGGCTCCGTTTCCTGAATGGGTGAATCCGGAATCGTCACACGCTCTTTGGGCTGGAACAACATGGAGCCACGATGCGGGAATCCATAGTCCGCCTTCCACCCAATGCGCCCACGAATCACCGCGGGCGACTGCTCGCGCTTCTTATATTTCTTGTACGGCGAATTCGAATGGATGAGCGTCCGCGCGGTGTCGCTCACCTGAAGCTCCATGGTGCCATCCTGGCCGACCATATCGAGGAACCACTCCACATGGCTCACACACACGACGCCCGCGCCGATGCGCTTGTACGTATCGAACAGTCCGATGAGCTTCGCGATGCTCTCGAGGTCGAGGTGATTGGTCGGCTCATCCAGGAGCAGCACATCCGGTTCACTGCCGAGGAGCATGAGCAGGGAGAGCTTGGTCCGCTCCCCGCCAGAAAGTTCTCGCACCTCGCGATCGAGAAACTGATCAATTTCGAATAGTTTTCCGAATTTACTCACGAGTTCCTCGATCCGCTGATGCGTTTCCTGATTGCGCATGTTCCGATCAAACGCGTCGGGGTTTTCCCAATCGACGGGGAACTCGCCCTTGTAGTGCTCCGTCACTCGATCCAGCACCTCGCGCGCAGTGAGTGTGGGGATGTCGCTCAGCAGCTCTTCTTGATCGAGCCGAGCAATACGGAGCGTGTCCTTTCCATGCACACCCTTCGAAAATCCGTGCGACCCCTCACTGAATACCGCACCATCCCGCTCCATGAACGCGTCAAACAACGTGCTCTTCCCTGCACCATTTGGACCGACCAGCACGGAGCATTTCCCTCCCTCAATCGCGATGCGTTCGATATCCAACGCCGGATCGCAGCGACTCACCCTCCCATCGACTACTCCAATAAGCGCGCCAGATACCGCTCCACGATCCGCCTCGCTCCCCTCCCACGAGGGCCGCACATCGACCACGTGCCGCTGTACACAGCGTCGCAATTTTTCCGTAAGCCCCAATTCCGGAGTTGCCTCAATCGCCGTACCGTGGAATTGCTCTGCATGCATAAAAAAAGAGAAGAGATGCAAGACGAGCCTATGGCCACCATTGTGGCCGTATGCCGTTCGGCAGGACGCTCCGAAGTTCGCGAACCAACGCCGGGAGGAGCGGCACAATGAGGTACGCCGCAAAAATCAGCGGCGGTGCGATCCGCGACTGCGCGATTGCGGCGGTGAATTCCGGACTAATCGGATATTTCGTGGTCAGGTACAATCCCGCGCCGAGCACGATGATTCCCTCAATCAATCCTAACAGTGCACCCGCAAGACGATTCACGGAGGAAAGGAATGGAATAAATCGAAGCATCTGAAACAACTTGTGCACCAACGAAAAACCAAATCCGACGAGACGATTCACGATGCCGAAGAGGAGCAAAAATACGATCACGCGCAGCACGTTCAAGCTCCATCCGAGGGAGGTGGCAATATACAACGCGATGGGATTAAACAGGTGCCCCGCGACATATGCGCCGATGACAATACCTACAACCACGCCGAGCGCGTGAATGAATCCAAGGAGGAATCCATAGAGCACGAATCCTCCCAAAATGGTGAGTAGTGCGATATCGAGAAGCGACATATGGCTCTTCCATCGTATCGCAGACGTAAAGGAATCGAAACTCCTTTGAGTTGTAGTTCGATCAACTACAATTGAAGGGATCATGATTGCTCTTTACTGAGATCAACATACTCGATACAATCGATTGCAATAGCACAAAAATTTACAATGGCGTCCCTTGCCGTACCCTTATGAGCAACGCTGCACGATCGCGCCGATCGACTGTCGCGCTCCTTGAAAAATTAGGACTCTCGCACGCAGAAGCGTCTTGCTATCTCGCCGCGCTGCAACTTGAGGCGCCAACGGTGCGCGAACTCGCCACCGCTGCGACCATTCACCGCGTCCATGCGTACAGCGCCATTCAAGCGCTCAGAGAACGCGGGCTCCTCGAATGGGAGGGCGGCGGACGCGCGCGCCGCGTCCATGCCGCCCCGCTTGCGCGACTGGAGGAACTTGCTCATGAATCACAAAAACGCGCCACCCGACTTCGCTGGAACATTGCCGAGCTCATCCCCGAACTCGCTCGTACCCGCGCTGCAGGCACCCGCAGTCCATCCGAGGCCATTGGGGATGTCCTCTACTTTCTCGGGGACGATGTGTTCTACCGAATCTCGGAACGCACGCTCCAGGTGCCGGTGGGATCCACAAATTGCTACATCGAGTTCTCGAATTACTTCCATCCACCGGAGAACCCCGGATACGACGATGATTACTACATTCCGAAACGACTGGAGCGACAAATTGCCGCGCGCGTGCTCTACATCGGGCACGATGCGTACGCCACCCGCCTCGCCGCCACCGACGCCCAGGAGCTCCGGACGACCCAATTCCTTCCACCGGACACCTCATTCCCCTGCTCGGTCTACCTCTACGGAGATGAAGCAGCGCTCATCTGGACCACCACCGAAACGTTCGGCCTCGTTCTCCGCGGCGGACCATTAGTCAGCATCATGCGTTTAATGTTTGAGGTGCTTTGGCGAGAATCCGCGCGCACTCATGCACACGGATCAGGGGAATCACGATCGCCCACACATCGCTCCACTGTGCACACCGGAGCAGAATGAGGAGATTTACCCATGCAGCTCTTGACGGGCATTGGCACCGCCGTTGCGGTGCTCGGTATTGGTACGGCGGTTGCGCTGCCGGAATCACGTGATGCACTCGTGCAATTCGGACGTGAGGTCGGCGTGTTCGATACGCCACCACCACGACCCATCGCCATTGATCTCATCATCGATGTATCCGAGGGGTCGAGCGGTCGGAACATCGACTACCACGCCGCGGCAATCGATGCGCTCCTGGGTGCAATCGCGGACGCTCCCGGCAGTATGCTCCGTATCACCCTGCAAGGTGCCCGAGCACTCGACGCCGCCATAATCGGCACCATCATAAGCACCACGCCGCCGCGACGTCACCGCCGAAGCCGCGCGGCGCATCGCGCACAGTTCATCGCCGCGCAACGCGCGCGTCTCCTTCCTGCATTGCAGTCGACGGTGGCACAGCAGCGCGCCTGGAGAAACTCTCCCATTGCGGAGACCGCTAGTTGGACCACGCAGCAATCGCTCCCTCCGTCCCTCCCTCCCGAAACCGAGCGCCATCTCATCATCCTCACGGATGCCCTGGAAGTATCTCCGCACTACGGGGACTTCGAATGCGGACCACTGCCGACACCCGATCGGTTCCTCCGGAAACTCCAACGACGCGGCGCGTTCGCTCCCGGATCACTCGCTGCCACGCACCTCGTCTTCATATTCGTGGAACCGCGCGTCGCACAGCCGCCGCGGTGTCCACCGATGACGCTCGCACACCTCCAGCAGGTGCGCACGCTCTGGGAAACCGCAGGAGCCACCGCCGGCGCCATCGATATCACGTTCCACTCCCGACTCATGCCCCCACCGATCTCCACGGAGCAGCCATGAAGAAGAATCGCGCATTTCGAGAACGCCGCATCGTTCGCGATGCCACGCAAGCCGCATTGCTCAACATTCCCGCCACTCAGGCAGTCACCGCGTACACCGTGTCGCAGCTCGGTGCCCGTCCCAAGACACCGCCGCGGCCTCCCGCACCGAATGTGGCACCCCTGCAGCAGCGCCTCGAGCAGATTCAGCAGGAGCTCATCAAGCACTGGCCTCCGCGGCCGCTCGCGGTGGTGGTCGGGATCCTCATCCTCGTTGAGGGAATCAGCTGCAGTCTGCTCCTCGACAGCATGGGCATTGAGAACCCGCAACGCACGGTCTTCGGAATCATGTTTGCGGCAGTGCTCATCGTGCTCACCCATCAAACTGCGGAGCTGAGCCGATGGAATCCCGGCGCGCAGACGGTGCCTCCGTCTCCAGTCGTGGTCTTCCTGCGGCGCCATCTCATCGTCATCATCCTCATCGCCTACTGCCTCCTCGTGATCGCGATGACCATCCTCCGCGCGGACGAAGTACGTGCGGACGCACCCGATGCACCGACAACGGATTCTCCAATGTACGGCATCTCTGCCGCGCTCGTGCTCATGTTTCTCACCGCAGGCATCGCCTGGTTAGTCCACCTGCTCATGCAACGGCTCACGCCGGGGCTGCAGCTGCTCCGCGAGGAGGAACTCTGCAAACGGCAGATCGCACACGCGGAGCACGCACATCGGAAGGCGTGCACCACGATTGATCGCCTCACCGCACAGGCGGAACGTTGGGATGCGGATGCCGAGCACCTCGCAGCGGTGTACGCGGATCGCCACCTCCTCGTTGCACGTGCACTCGATCAGGCACACGGCACCACGGGAACGACCACAGCATTACCCGTGACGACCACCACGCGTGCCGCCGGAGCATCGCCTGCGGTGCCCGCACCGTCTGCGGCGCCATCGGCCCCACCCGCCACCCCACCCACGGCAGCACCAACCCCGCAGATGCAAGGAGCAACCCCATGAAGTCGTTCTTCGTTGCCCTCATCGTGGGCATGATTGCGAGCAGGATCGTCTCGTCCGTCGGACGCTACAAAACGGCAACACGCACCAATGACGCCGCAGCCACCGTGAAGCAGATCGATCGCCTGGCCGGCGCCATCGGATTCCTCGCATTCCTCGGGGTACTCGCCGGCGGCGCGCTCTCCAAGAAGAGTCAGGATCGCCTCAACGGCGCCCTGGCGCAGATTCCGCGTCGTTAGTCACCAAAAGGACTCTGGCATATGCCGGAGTCCTTTATCCTGTTCATGATCCAACTATCCCCGCACCGGCACACCTTCGAGTGGCGGGAAGAGATGCGGCAGTTCACGGAGGACCGCTCCTTCGGTGCGGCGACCCCACTGCTGCAACTCGGTCCACGCATGCGAACGCCAATCCTCCTGACCCAATGCCGTCAAAATGCGATCTGTGGTCGCAGGCGTGAACGGCGCATGGAGGAGCGCGAGATGCCGGAGCAGCTCCACCAGCTCCCCGAGCACACGATGGAGCCGATCGGTTTCGCCACGCTTCGCGAGCTCCCATGGACGCTCCTGCTCGATGAGCTGATCTCCTACGCGAACAAGCTCCGTTGCAATCGCAAGTGCCTCGTGGAGCTGCGCACGATCGAAGGCATCCGCATATCGCGCCCACACATCCCCCACGAGATTACGATCCCCGATTGCCGGTACTCGCCCGTCGGTATATTTCCGCACCATGGCAATCGTTCGTGCGGCGAAGTTGCCAATGCCGTGCTGGAGTTCGGCCGCGTAACGCTCCGCGAGACGCGCTTCGGAAAAATCGCCATCCCCGCCGAACGAAATTTCACGGAACAGAAAGAATCGCAGCGCATCCAATCCGTACCGTTGCGCTGATACGACCGGATCCACTACATTCCCGAGTGACTTCGACATCTTTTGCCCATCGATCGTAAAGAATCCATGTGCAAACACCCGCCGCGGCAGCGGAATGCCTGCACTCAGGAGCATGGCCGGCCAGAGCGCGCAATGGAATTTGATGATGTCCTTTCCAATGAGATGGAGATCTGCGGGCCACCACTGCGCAAACTGCGCTGCATCCGTACCATACCCCACGCCCGTCAGATAGTTCCCCAACGCATCAAACCACACGTATACCGCCTGCGCGGGATCGCCGGGGAACGGAATGCCCCAATTCCGCATCGGGCGCGAAATACTGATATCCGCAAGGTGGTCACGAATGTACGCGACGATTTCATTCCGTCGCGATTCCGGTTGAATGAACTCCGGATGTTGTTCGATATGCGCGAGCAGCGCATCGCGGTATTTGGCGAGACGAAAAAAATAGTTCTCCTCTTCAATCCGCTCCGGGACGCGCAAATGGGTAGCACACTTTCCCTCCACCAGATCACCCTCCGGGACGAATGCCTCACATCCCACGCAGTACCATCCGCGATATGTCCCCTTGTAGATGTCTCCCCGTTCCTGCACCGCGGCGATGAACTGCTCCACGCCACGGAGGTGCGCAGGCTCGGTGGTACGAATAAAACGGTCATAGCGGATCCCCAACGTATCCCACGTACGCTGCCACACCGCCGACATCTCATCGACGTACGCCTGTACTTGCGCACGGGAGGTCTCCGCAGGAGTTACCCCGAGCCGCTTCGCCGCCGCCTCGGAGTTCTTTTGTGCATTCTCGTCCGTTCCCGTGAGAAAAAACACCGACTCCCCAGAAAGTCGATGCCACGTGACGAGCGCATCCGCGGCAAACGTGGAATACGCATGTCCAATATGCGGCCGGTCGTTCACGTAATAGATGGGCGTGGTGCAGTAGAACTTTGCCATAGATTTCACGTCGTTCGACCCTCAAACGTATCACCTCATGATTCCTATCGCAACGATCACATCGCTCGCATCGCCATCACCCGGGCCGATGCACCGCACGCATAATCGCTTATTCGTACGAATAGGAGACATGGCCCCTCGGAAAACAACGCACGAAGAATCTCTTCAGAAACAAAAACCTCCCAAAACCAATAGCGCTAACCAGCAATCTCTCTTGTCGCTTCCCTCGCAATAAACTAGACCGAGCTAGCTATCCACCCCATACAAAACAGTGCCACAACGTTCCTGCTCCCGAATGATCAGGAGCGCTACACGTCCCTCTCCATTCCACATCTGCCACTACTCCACTCGCACAATACAGTACTCCGTACTCCGACCCTGCACCTCGATCCGCACGATATCGCCCACCGCTCGGCCAATCAATGCCGCGCCCAGCGGTGAATGATGAGAAATCCGACCACGCCCCGGGTTTACTTCCTGTGATCCCACAATCGCGAACGAACGCTCACTGCCATGCACCTGTACCGTCACCCGAGAGCCAACCTGCACACGACCGAACCTATCCGCGCCCTGCGCAATGGGTATTGCGTATTTCAATCGATCCTCGATCGTGAGGATGCGGAAATTGATGCGGGTGAGCTGCGCCTTTGCAGTAGTGTATGCGGCATTGTCTGAGCGGTCCCCCATTTCGGAGGTCCGCTGCATTTCCGCAATTGCCTTCGGACGTGCCCGATCCTTGAGATCCGCCAACTCACGCTGGAGCCGCTCGATCGCATCCGGAGTCAGATGGTAATCGACGCGTTCACGGAGTTCACGGTCTCGCTCACTACGTCGCTGCGGAACGCGCATACTACTCGAAACAATCAGTGGATGAATATCGTATGTGTACTCAGCAAGCTCATGGGGCATATGCGCCACTCATTGCATACGTACGGGCGAATGGCTGGGTCCATCGCACTCATCGTCACCTTCGGCTGGTTCGTCTGGCCAACTGCCGCATTTGCGGAAGAAGATCCGCGCGCCGATCTCCGTACCCGTATCGAGCATCGGTACGACCTGCTCTTCAAGCTCGATACACTCCTCCGAACATTTGAAGATGACGTCCAAGAGGCAACGGAGCGTCAACGGGAGGAGGCGACGATCCACCCTGGCCTTGATGCTCCCGAACGTACTCATACTCCCGAGAATATCTTCGCGCCAACCAACGGACGCTCTCGTATTCGCAACCTCCTCCTCATGACATTCCTCCTGAGCTCATGAGGCCACTTCCGCGGGCTGCGCACGCTCGGCATGGCCGTGCCCACTCTTGCAACCGGTCACTGCCACCACAATCTCTCCTCGTATTTTTCCGCTCGACTGCTCGAGCTCATGGAGCACCATCCGCGCCGAGCCTCGGTAGATCGTTTCAAAGCGCTTCGTCAGCTCTCGACCGAGCACCGTCATGCGATCGCCAAGCAGCGGATCTAACTCCCGAAGCGTTCGCACAATGCGATGCGGCGACTCAAAAAAGAAAACGGTCTCTGCGGATTGCGCGATGCGTTCCAACGCCTTTTTGCGATGCTGCTTGAGGGGAAGAAATCCGAGGAACAGGAACTGCCCCGTAGGAATTCCGCACACACTCGCGAGCGCGGTCAATGCCGATGCGCCGGGGATAGGATCAATGACCACCCCAGGAAGCTCCCGCACCACCGCAGCAACCAGAAAATTGCCCGGATCGCTGACGCCCGGAGTTCCCGCATCGCTCACGAGCGCGATGTGTTGCCCCGCACGGAGCACGTCGAGCACCGCATGCAATTTACGCGGGGTCGCAAATGCATCAAATCGAATGAGCGATTTACCCGAGATGCCATGACCGGCAAGTAATTTTGCGGTGACGCGCGTATCCTCGCAAAGGATGCAATCGCACTCACGGAGAATCCGGAGTGCGCGGAACGTGATGTCCTCAAGATTGCCGATTGGGGTCGCAATAATGGAGAGATGCCCCGGCATAGGTGTATGCAATTACCCCGTCCGTTCATGAGCGCCCGTAGTTGTTTTCGTGCCATTGGACTCCTCGAGCGCAAAATGCACGCGCAGAATCGCGCGGAAAATATCGCGACGCCCAACCATGCCCACTAACTTCCCGCGCTCGATCACCGGCACGCGATGAATTCCCGTTGCCACCATCAGCGCGCCCACCTGCAGCACCGGGGTGGTCGGCTCCACGCTGACGAGACGCGTGGACATGAACTCCTCTACTGGTTTGTCTGGCGCCACACGAGCGGCCTCTTCGAGCGCCAAAAAATCCGTGAACGCGTGCGGCCCTTCGTACCACTCCTGATAACTCGGATAGATCGCACGAAATACATCTTTCTCCGAAACAACGCCAATCACGCGCCCTTCGGAGGTAATCACGGGCGCGCCGCTAATGTGATGCGTGAGGAGTAGCTGTGCCACCTGCCGCCAACTAGTTCCCACCAACACGCTCACAATCTCGGTTCGCATGACATCACGGACGAGCATACGTGAGGACGCGTCTCATGAAGAGATCTGCTCTAAGATACCACAAAATACAACAGTCGTCGAACGGATTGTGGCGCGAGGACTGAACAGAACGCCATTTATGTCCTGTAGTGTATTCCTAAATTTATATGTAAATTTAGCCAAATACAGTATTTTATGTTTGACAAAAATTACATTTTATGTCATTAATATACTTGTACCAGTGAGGTACAAGTCAACGTATCTTCCAAATGGATTTCTTCGCGAAGGATTCGCGAGAAGAAGGAGCGAGGGACCATGGACGCAATGATTGGGAGTGAGGCTCCGACGGTCGTCAACACCGGCAACGAAAACAAGGCGAGGGCATTCCCGAGGAAGTGGGATGCGGCGAATCGGGAACGGGAGGCGTGCGATCGTCTGTGCGAGGCGCTCCGACGCCTCGGGAAGAACCCGTACGGCCACATCGACACGTTCGCGGCAAGAGATCTGACCGATCAGCTGTCGTTCCTCTCGACGACGGATCACAGCGGTCGGTTTCAGCTCCAGGGCGAGCACGGCGAGCGAATTGAGTGGGAGTGCATGGGGCTGAGGTCGGAGCTCCAGATGCGCAACGTGTCGGCAGCGGCGCTCGCGCGCACGCGGGCGACCGATGAGCTCCATCTGCTGATCGAGGTGGTGGGGAGGACGATCGCCCACATCCGGTGGGAGCTCGACAACGGCGCGAGCGCCGACCCCCGCAGGCGGCTCTGGTACTCGGACCGCCTCCGCGACTGCCACGCATTGGCCGACCCCCTCTACCGCGAGCGGCACCGTCGGACGCAGGCGCACGAGCGTCCCGCCGGACCGCTCACGCGCCTGTGGACGTGGGTCCGCAGCACGTGGATGTTCGCATGAACGAACGGACACCCCGAACCAGCAATGGTCGGGGTGTTCAACTTTTGTATTCACCTCATCGGCTCACCGTCACCCCTCGCCGCGCACACCATGGCCGGATGGCACACTGCGAACATTTCGGAGAAATCGGCGCACAGATGTTCTGCCCCCACATCACGAGCAAAGGATTCCAAAGCGTCCAATATTTTTTCGGCAGGATGCGCATGAGCGCACGCTCCGTAGCCGCCCGCGTTTTGGTCCGAATAACGCCGAGGCGATTGGAAATGCGGTGTACATGCGTATCAACGCAAATGCCCTCCGATTGACCCATTCCCTCCCCCAACACCAGATTCGCCGTTTTCCTGCCGACACCGGACAATGTGAGGAGCTCTGCCATCGTGGTCGGCACCTGTCCATCAAATTGGTCGATGAGCATGTGGCTCATCGCCCGGAGATGCTTCGCTTTCGTGCGGTAATAACTGATCGGATACAGCTGTTGCGCGAGTGCGTCCTCGGAAATCGCGATGAGTTCTTTTGGTGTTCGGACCGTTCGAAACAACCGCCGCATCACTGGGTACGTCACCACATCCCGCGTCTGCGCGGAGCAAATGGTCGCCACGAGCAACTGGAACAACGTCCGTCGCTCGAACACCATGGTCGTACCCATTGGCTTTGGAAGTGCGGCAGTTTCCCGCCGCAAAACCCGAATAACGGCGACAGCGCGCGTTCGCGCCGATTGTTCCTGACTTGACATAAAATAAAATTCGTAGTACCGTACGCTCGTCTCGCGTACAGCGTATCACGCAGCACATGGGATCCGTACCTGCCGGATGCAGGGAACTGCACATTCCCAATCTGCGCGTTTCGAAATAACGACGCGCGCACAAAGGAGCGGGAACATGGCAACTGCACATGCCCGACGGCAGCCGAAACCCTCGGAACTGTCGCGGCCGCGCATCTCCTGGGATGAACTGCGAGACCGCTATCGACGCTACGGGGACTACGAGAGCAGAATCGGCTTCATCCACGCGAGTCGATCCGCAGAAATTCCGTGGAACGGAACATGCTCCCCCGTCCAGCATACCCATGAGCGACTCCTCCAGATGGCTGGATTTCTCACCGAGATCGGCTCCGAAACGGACATCCAGGAACCCGACCGACGCCTCCGCGAGGCAGCTCGCACAACGCTCGCGCGGTACGGCCTCGAACCCATCACGGAATGGCACCACAAATACTACCGCTCCCGCCTGGATAAGGACGATCACGTCGGGGCGATGTCGGCGGCGATCATCAACGCAAAACAACACCTGACCGCCTTCTACGCCGCTACCGAACAGCACGTACGCGGACTCGGTTCTCAGGACCTCACGAAGGTGCAGCAATTCCTCGAGCAACGACTCCGTCAGGGCGTCCGTGCACGTGATCGCGATTGCGCCACGCAAGAGATACTCCGCATGCCCGGTGATACTAGCGAACCCGACGAAGCAATCGCATTCCGTGCGCTCGTACACGCTCGCGGATTCGCGTGTCTCGGCAACGGCGATCACGACGCAGTTCCCCTCCTCTACCAGTGGCTCGCGGAGCACGTACGCGGTATCTGGCCGCACAAGAAGTTCTCGGACGGACTCACCTGGTTCCCGGAAGGGCGCTCGCCACTCGAAATCACCACGCTCCTCACGCTGCCACCCCACGGAACCCAGCTGACCATCGCGGACGCTGCCCGGGGGGTCCTCAAGCAGCGCAACAGCTTCGAGGTCGATCAGCATCGCATCCTCGCGCTGTGCGCCGAGGTGGGAGGCTCTCAGGATCACGACATCACCGCCTGCGCACAAGCACTGATCCGGATCCTTGCCTCGATCCACCATCAGATCGCCTCCGATCAGGAGTGGGTGTGACGCGATAACCCATACATCTCAGGCCCCCAACCGATCGATTCGGTTGGGGGCCTTTTCATTCTCCCCAGCACTCGACACGCGCGGCGTATCATGGCATGCTCTCCGCGTGGACGATGTGCCCCTTCCCAAACAATCAATGCTCATCCTCGTGAAGGCGAAGCTGGAATCATTCCTCCCGATCGATCTCGGATGGATCGCCGTCGTCGCGGAGGAACTCGATGCGCTTCGGGAACGATGGTCCTGGCGTCGCGCAGGGCAACTGCTCCAAAACGCCACAATCTCGCTCTTCCTCCTCTGGATAATCTGGGATCTCATTACGGAACTCCGCGCCATGATGTGGAGTCTCGCGATCATGCTCGCGAAATTGGACCTGGAAATTTTCCAGGCATTCCTTCCCTTCTTCAAGTGGCTTGCGGCAATCAATTGTGCGCTCGCACTCGTCTCGTTCCTGGGATATCCCTCAAGGAAACGATTCCGCATCGCCTGGCATTCCGGGTGGACGTGCGGCGTGCTCTGGGCGATCGCATGGGTGAACACCCGATACGCCGCGGAAATCCAATCCCTCGTGGACAGCGTCCAGTAAACACCCCTCACGTACACGTACCCCAGCTCACCGGCTGGGGTTTTGCCCCTCTTGACGATCCACAACTCCTCTGATACGGTCCCCGTGCGTCAATGCGGTAAAGCAGGGACGCGCCTTCCCAACGTACTCCGCGCTCCCTCGAACATAGGGGCGCAAGAAATGGAGCACCCTCATGGCCGAAACGACGATGTCATCATCCGATGCACGCACCACCCGCCCGACACTGACCATCCCCGAATTGGCCGCAATGCTCGAAAACCCCGCAACACCCCACGACATCGTCGCGGGACTCCTCATGCAGATCGGACGCCGAAAGGACGATGGGAGCATGACGCTCCTCATGCGCGTCGGTGACGAAACGCGCCAAGCAACGCCCGCACTCTGGGACGAGGAACAACGTCTCCTCGCACGGCAAGTGCTCGTTCGGCAATTCGCGACCGACAAATCGCTGCTCCAGCACATGAACGCCAGCACCAAGCTCCTCGTCTTTTTCACGAGCAATCCCCGACACGTGTCACGCCTCAACGGGCAGGATCTCCATCGATTGGCGGAATTCATCGCATGCACGCACGAGCGACACACCTCCCACCATCGTGACCTCCGACAACTGCTCGCGCTCCTTGCGATGCGCATCGGGTACTACGAATTCCTCACATCGCACCGCATGCTCATGGCGATCCCCATGCTCTTCGATGCACTCCGCGAAAACTCCCCACACCTCCGCACCGGGACCGGAGCGCTGACGTGGGATGGCTGGCAGCAAATGACCGCGGATGACGAATGGGAACGCCGCTTCTTCTCCCAGGAGCATCTCCGAGATATGCCTGGATCCGTCGATCGCCTCCGCGAAGATCTCTGGCGCATTCAGGTTCGGGCGGGTATTGCGCTCGCGCCCCAAGAACTTTCGGATCGCGACCAGGTCGCCGGTGCGCGCTGCCTCATGGAACTCGCCGCGATCATCGCGCACGACGTCGCGCCGTTCATGAAGGTCGCCGCCGCGCAACCCGTCCCATAGCAACACCACGCCACCGGCGATCATATCGCCGGTGGCGTTTCTCCTGCACGACGTCCGCTCATGCAATGCCGAGCGCTGCGTTCATCTTCGGCTTGTCGAAACCCACAATGATCGTACCCCCGATATCGATGACCGGCACACCCATTTGACCGGATTTCTGAATCATTTCTTCGGCCTTCTCCGAATCGGCCGCGACATCGATTTCTGTGTATGCGAAATTCTTCGCGTGCAAATATTCTTTTGCCAGCTTGCAATACGGACAGGACGGAGTCGAGTAAACAGTAATCTGCGGTGCCATAGACACGTTACACGTTACATGGACCAGCATTCAGCGTACGCTGCGGCGCAGTGATGATGCAAGGGCATTCCTCCACATGCGCCCCCACTAGTGACCGTTCTCTTCTTCCTCCTCAAATCGCACGAACTTTTCTGGATCTGCCTCAAACGTCCCGAGACAGCTCGACGAACAGAACGAGTAGTACTCTCCAGTGAACTCCTTCGTAATCGCCGATCGCTCCGAGGCGAAGGCGCTGCCACAAACGATACACTTCGACGGATTGGATGCGATGTACTTTTCGTAGGGATCCATATATGCATGCTCCTGCAACATCACGAAACGGATCCGTATATTCGCAATGCACCTACGCCTTCCCCAGTGTCTTTTGCCCTGGTCGCCAATTGATGGGACAGAGTTCGCCGCTCTGCAGCGCCTGCACGACGCGCAATGTCTCCTCCACCGAACGACCCACTGCGCCCGCGCTCACCAACGCATACTGCACCACTCCCTGTGGATCGATAATGAAGAGCCCGCGCTCGGCAAGACCCGCTTCCTCATTGTACACATCGTACTCACGCGCGAGGCGATGATTCGTATCGGCAAGCACCGGGTACGCGACCTGCTGGAGTCGTGGATCGGTGGTGAACCATGCCTGATGACTCCATTCCGAGTCGGTGGACGCCGCAAGAATTTCCGTGCCGAGCTTTCGGAATGCCTCCTCTTGCTGCGCAAATCCCTCAATCTCCGTTGGGCAAATAAACGTAAAATCGCGCGGGTAGAAGAATAGCACTACCCATTTTCCGCGATAATCCGCGAGACTCACCTGCCGGAATCCCTCATAATTCCTCTGATACGCCGTGACCCGCGCAAACGCAGGAGCTGATTGACCGACGTGGATCATATGGTTATGGGAAACAAGAGACTTTCTCAGTCTACCACACCCCGGCACCCCGTACGATCCTCCCACCACATGGGCTACCGCACCGTCCCCCGCGCACGCTCGTACACCGCAGTGGCCGCAGCCCAATTCATGTTCGTCCAAAAATCCTCAATGTATTTCTTTCGATCCGATCCGTAATCCATGAAATACGCATGCTCGTACACATCGAGCACAATGATCGGCATCGCCCCCCACACGCCACCCTGGTTGTGACTATCCGCGCCGTAGATTTTCAATCGACCGGCGTGCGTATCCCACGCGAGCACCACCCAGCCACGAACCGCCATTCCCGTTGCGGAAAAAAATGCCACAAACTGCTCGAGCGTCCCGTACTTCGCCACAATCGCATCCACGAGCGATCCCTCCGGTTTCCCATTTCCACCAAGGACGTTGAAGTAGTACTCGTGCAGGTAGACGCCATTCACGGCAAATGTCTCCCCATCCCGAAGTGCACGAAGTTCGGAATAGGTCGCGTTCGCGGAGTCGAGACCGACGCCGTTCGCGCACATGACTTTGAGCTTCTCGCCGATCTCCTGCATCTTCTGCACGTACCCCGCGTACAGCTTGTCATGGTGGATCTGCATCGCCTTCTCGGAAATACCAATCAAACTCTGCTGGAATGGGAGCGGCTTTGGCTCGTACGAAGTACTCGATGCAGTATGTTCCATAGCACCATTAATTAATCAACGAAGACTGCGCCCATTTCGATCCGAACAGAAATTTTTGTGAGAAAGGTACCCATGGGCGCCGGCGCAGAGAGCGCCTTTCCACTTACGGGATTAAAACGGGCGCCGTGCGATTCGCAGACCAAATCACGACCAATCAGCGCACAACACCCCCCATCATGCGTGCAGATATTGTAGAACGCACGAATCTCGTCCTCGCTCTGCACAAGGATCGCCGGCCGGCCGCGATACACGAACTCCTTCCAGGGAATACGCGCGAGTTCCGCGATGGTTGCAATTTGCTGCACACCTACGATTCGGGGTACAGCTGATTGCCTGCCTCGTCGTAGAGGAAAATCGCCTTCGTGGGACAGGATTGTGCAGCCATGAGAACCGTTTCCGTATCCTCCCATTGCGCATCACTCCCCGCCACGAGCACCGCCTTATTTTCCTCGTCCAGTTGAAACACGGTCGGCATGATCGTGACGCACGATGCCGCACCAATACAGAGATCCCGATCAATCACGATCTTTGCGATTCTCGCCATACCACATTGCGCTAGGAATAGTACACTTCGTTCACTTCGGGCACGCGTTCCCGAATCATTTTCTCAACGCCCAGTCCGAACGTCAACGCCGACATCGGACACCCGCGACAGGCGCCCTCAATTTTCAGCGTGACGTTCCCCTGATCATCAACATCAGCGAGCCGTGCATCGCCCTCGTGCGCCCGCAGATTCGGACGAACCTCCTCGAGGATCGCCTCCACTTGTGCTCGAATGGTGGGTGATGCGGTGTCCATGCATGCCGTGCTAACCAAAGTACTTTTCCTTGTAGAACCGGATAAGCTCCTCAATGGCAGGTATCGCCTCCGGATCACCGACACCCACCTTCAATTTCTTTTGCACCTCCTCCAAGGTCTGCGCCCCTTCCAGCACCGCCTCTTCGATATCGTGATCGGTGATGTGGAGTCGCGCATCCATCACCCGCGCTCCCTCCACCATAACGCGCTCATGTTGTGCGGTGAGTCGAAAATACTCATTCACGGCTTTTCGGAATGCCTTGTCCGCCAACACGGAGCAGTGGATTTTCCGATCCGGCAATCCCGCGAGCCGCTCCATGACCTGCTGCGGCTTAATCCGCAACGCATCCACGAGACGCATGCCACCATCTTCCGTCACCATGACGGAGAACATCGACGTCGATGCAATCGCGGAACCACATCCGAAGGTCTGCCACTTCATCTGTGTCACGCGCTCGGTCATCGGATCCACAGAAATCCAAATTTTCATCACATCGCCACACGCGGGCGACCCCACCATGCCCACCGCATCAAACTCCCCCTCCTTCGGATCCTCGAGGAGGAGATTGCGCGGATGGAAAAAATGGTCTTTCACGATGGGTGAATAGACCCACTTCTCCCCGGTATGTTGATTGACGACGGCAGATCCCGCCATGTCCCGTGTCGTCACCGGTTTCGTCCCATCCATATGGCTATGATTATTTCCGCCCCTCCCAATGTGGCCGTCCTTGGCCCACGAACGCGCGCGACGTGTCCGGGGTTCCGCCTGATCCCACCACGCGACGCTCTTCATGGAGCGCGAGGCGGACCGGTGAAATCTTCCGCAATTGCTCGACGATACCCGGCAATACTTCGAGTACGTAGGCGATATCCGTCGCCGTGGTCGATCGCCCTAACGTGAATCGAATACTCGCGTGCGCATATTCATACGGCCGTCCAATCGCCAGGATGACGTGACTAGGATCGAGGGATTGCGAATCACACGCGGATCCCGTCGCCGCAGCAATGCCGTGCGCGTCGAGATAGAGCAGCATCGCTTCTCCCTCAATATCCAGCACGGACACGTTCACATTATTCGGCAAACGCTCCGTAGGGTGGCCGTTGAGCACCACCTTCGGAATACGCTCCATGATCCCCGTGATCAGCGCATCCCGGAGCACCTGCAGGCGCGCCGATTCGGTCACGCGCAGGGATTCCGCGATTTCGAGCGCGGTCGCAAATCCGACAATCCCGGCCACGTTTTCCGTACCGGAACGCAACCGATGCTCCTGCCCACCACCGAATACGAGCGGCTCCAGCCGCACGCCGCGACGCACGTAGAGCGATCCGGTTCCTTTTGGTCCGTAGATCTTTGCGCCGTTCATGGTGAGGAGATCGACGCCAAGCTTCGACACGTGGAGCGGCAACACACCTGCTGCCTGACAGGCGTCCGTATGGAGGAATGGCGGATCATTTGGCTTCCGATCGTGCTCCTGCTTCCATTCCCGAATGACGCGTGCAATCGCCGAGATGGGTTCGATGGTGCCAATTTCGTTATTCGCCAGCATGACGGAAACAATCGAGGTTTCTGGCCGAAGCGCAGAACGCACCTGCAGGGGATCGAGGACACCATACGAATCCACCGGCAGAAGATCGACGGCGCATCCCTCCTTCCGGAGCTGCTCCGCCGCATGCAATACGGCATGATGCTCAATCGCAGAAACGAGCACGTGGTTACCTCGGGGGCGGTAGTGCCGCGCGACACCGAGCAGCGCCATGTTGTCACTCTCCGTTCCGCTCCCGGTAAATACCAGCTCCTCGGGGCTGCACTGGAGCACTGCCGCAACCCGGCGACGCGCATCATCCATGGCTTCCTTTGCCCGTCGACCCGCCGCATAGAGCGACGACGGATTCCCGTACTCCTCAATAAAATACGGACGCATGGCATCCAACACCCGTGCGTCCATGGGTGTCGTTGCAGCGTGATCGAGATAAACGTTTCGTGGTGAAGCCTCGGGCAACATCATACGCTCCGATGTGATCCTTCTCCAGCAAAGAGATCTGCGAGTGTGGTCGCATCCAATTCCCGATCAATCACCATCTTTAGACGATGGAAGAAGAAGCGGCTCGCGCAAGACGCCTGCGCCGGACATGGCATGGAGATGCCCGTATCCTGGCAGTGCGCCAGCAGCACCGGACCATCGAGGAGGCGCACTAACTCCCCCATCGTTATCCGCTCCGGAGATTTCGCGAGTCGATACCCGCCGTGCCGTCCTCGGGACCCACGAATGATGCCACCCTCACGAAGGCACCGCGCAAGCTCCTCGAGATATCCCGCCGAAAGCCCCATGCGATCCGCAATGGTTACAATGGCCACCGGTCGTTCGTGCGCCGTCGCGCGCGCGAGCTCCGCCGCAAACACGATACCGTGATGCGTGCGGCTCGAAATGCGAAAATACCGAGCAAGCTCTGCAGGCGCCTGCGTCGTGGTCTCGGAGGGGATTTCCAGAGTTTCCATAGGAGCAACCAAACCAGTCGAGAAAAAATCCAAGTGGAGATTCGGAATATCCGAATCCTAACGCAAAATTCCTAGCTCCGTCAAGAATTTCCAAATTTTGCCGCAATGAAACACAAAACGACCTCCCGAATGGGCAGGTCGTTGTGCGTCATCTCCCAAAAATTACCCATGTGACGGTCGAGAACGACCACGGTGTCGCAAGTGGGATTCAATTTCTGCAATTTTCATCTCAATGTCCGCGAGGAGTTCTCGCCCCTCGTCCAGCAGCTCATGCACCATGGGCGTGCGCCCCACGCGCTTCCCGTAACAATTGGCAAGCGACTCGAGTACGCGCACGAGGAAAATCGCGGCCTGACGGTACCCAATGAGCGCCGCCTCCATCCCCGAAGCATCATGATCCAGAGCTCCCGAAAAACCGAATGCGACTTTCGCGGGGATCAATGCGGCATTCACCACCACCCGAAAAAGGTCTCGATCGTGCACGCGCTGGTCGAGGTATAATCGACGACTCCAACGATCGACGCGGCATGACCATCGGAATGCGAGGTCGTATACGGGGTCGTCGTCAAGCGAAGGCACATGTTCCGGTGGGGCACTCTGCTCCTGCGCGGTCCCCCACGCATGATGCTCCGCGTGCTCTTCTTGCCACCGGGTATGCCAAGACGCCGCATCTTCCGTACCGGGATGCTCGTGCAGCGATCGGTACATTGCTGCAAGCCGCTCATGCATCAATCGCGGGTCATCAAGCGCCGCACAAAATGCATCTACGTCCCCATGGAAGAGATGCTGCATTGCGGTGTCATACGCGAAGAGCGTCTGCCGCTGTTCGCGAAGCACCTCGCGTTCAAATCCACGCGCGGACTCCTGCGATCGCGTGGCAACCCGATGCACGAGCAGCTCTTCAAGCGCTTCTCGGAGCACGTCGGTTTCCTCTCGCCGGAAAAAGTAGGGGCGGAGATCCCGCTCTCCCCCCTCCCCCCGATAATCGGAGGTTCGTGAGGAAGGTTGTGCCATAGAACTACTTCAGCATACCACGACGGGGGTCGTGGAGATACTTCGCCATCAACGCACGGATGGACATTTCCGCTGTGTTTCGATCCGAAGTATGGCGAATGCGCGACTTTTCCGCACGGAGGTACTTGCGGATGCTCTTCGGAAGTCGAGAACGGGACATATGGGGGTAGGATGCCACGGGGACGACGTCCTGGCAATGGATACGAAAAGCGCGGCCTCGAGGGGCCGCGCGCTAGCGAGCGACACACGGAATTACTTCCGACGAAACACCGCGTTCCAGCAGACTTCCTCGCCGTGCAGACGGAGCGTGCGGATTGCGTTTCCGTTCGGAAGATCGAATTGCGGCGCAAGCGCGGTGATCGCTCCGAGAAAATGATCTGGCGGCTGTTCGAAGGGCATTTCCGTAAACCACTGCCCCCCGGAACGCAGCACCGCGGCAAATGCGGCGCAGTGCTGCGCGAGGTGATCCGCATCCACATACACACACGATCCATGGGTGACTACCATATCGAATCGCGTATCCGGAAAACATGCCGGGAGCTCCCGATGGGCCGCAACCAGGAACCGTGCATTCTGCACCCTTCTCTGCCTCCGCTGCGCCCGTGTTTGGGCATATCCGATCATCCGCGCGGAGAGATCCGTGCCCACGAACTGCACGTCCGGAAACTGGAGCGCAAGGAACACACTATCCAATCCCACTCCGCAGCCCGCATCGAGCACCAGCTTCGGTCGCGATGCCGCTATCTGGCACGCAAGTTCCACGAGCACGGCGCCATGCAAATCATCCCAATGCATGCCGGAAAGCCAGTGCGGGGCGAGTCGATCATTGATGCGCTCCAGCTCTTCCTCCGTCGCCCACGGTTGCCGATAAATCGCCATCGCCGCTTCCGTGTACTGCCGCTGCAGGTCATCGTCCAGCATCTCGGGAAGTCCATCCGCCACCCGTTCTTCCCCATAGTAGCGGCGCACCCGGCTCATCAGCATTTCCCGATGCGCGCCCACGCGACGTCCAATCCGTATCTTCTGTTTTCGACCCATGCGACCAGACTCCTTCCGCCTCTCCCTTCTCTCACAACCCGCGCCGCAGGTCAATGCGCGGACGCTCCATCGCCCAGCCGCTGTACCTCTTCATGGAGATCAATGCCCCACGCGGCGCGTACCCGTTCCCGTACGAGGTCAGATAACGTCATAACGTCCGCAGCGGTCGCATGGCCGAGATTCACGACAAAATTCCCGTGCTTCTCCGAAATCATCGCATCCCCGACCCGGAGTCCCTTGCAACCCGATTGCTCCACAATCCAACCGGTCGGAAGTTGGCCATCGTGCGCCACCGCCCGCCATGTGCCGCCCGTTGCCGCATCCAGTTGCGCGCACTGCGCCTCCGTCAGCCGATGCAGCTCGACGTTCGTAAAAAGGCAGCCCGCGCTGGGGCGCTCGAGCGGCTGCTTTGCTTTTCGCCGTGCCAAATAATCCGCCATGCGTTGGCGACTCTGCGCGGCATCTCCGGGAGCAAGCGCAAGTACCGCCGCGACAATCACCCACTCCGACTGTTCTTTAAATATGGAATGACGATACCGAAATCCACAATCCGCCGCAGGCAGCACGTCGATCTGCCACTCCCCCGCACGGGAGCAGCGGAGCACCTGTACCTCCCGGACCACGTCCTTCGTCTCCCCTCCAAAGCACCCCGCATTTCCTCGGACGGCTCCGCCGATCGTTCCCGGAAGACTCACCGCCCACTCATATCCCGTCAGACCGGCTTCTCCCGCTTGTCGCGCAACGGCAGCGGTAATTGCTCCGGCGCCCGCCGTTACCTGCGTACCCGAGATGGTCACCTCACGATTGGCGAGCTGGATCACGATTCCCGGAAACCCCGCATCGGCAACCAATGTATTCGATCCCCCGCCGAAAACGACCCAAGGGATACGCTGCTGCGTGGCGAACGCAATAGTCGCGCGCACCTCATCCACCGATCGCGCCTCGACGTAGTACTGCGCCGGTCCCCCAATACGAAAATTCGTATGCACGTGCATCGGCTCTTGCGTGCGAAACCGCGGCCCAAATCGCTCTGCCAGTATCGTGGGGTACTCCATAGAGGGCTCCTCCTATTGCCGAATCACGCGAACTCCGCGATGCATGCCAATCATCCGCGCTACCGACCAACCGAATACGAACCCGCCAATGTGCGCCCAAAAGGCAACCCCGCCAATGGCCGCAGTGCCAGTCGCGACCGAAGCAACACCATTTAGTAATTGTCCGACAAACCAAAACAGGAGCACGACGCCCGCCGGAAGCGTGGCGCGCATCGGGAATCCAATGAAGAGGTCCGGCACGAGTGCGTCAATCCGATGCCGGGGAAACCACGCCCAGTACGCCCCCAACACCCCCGCAACCGCACCGGATGCTCCGAGCATGGGGATATTCGTGCCCGCAATAAACGGCAGCTCCACCAACGCCGCAACCACTCCGGAGAGGAGATAGAAGAACAAAAATCGGAATCGCCCCAACGCCGCTTCGACATTGTCCCCGAAAATCCACAGAAACCACATGTTGAACGCAATATGCGCAAACCCTGCATGCAAAAATTGCGACGTGAGTAATGGGAGGAGCGACGCGGGACGGGTGAGGTCCATGGCCGCGGGCACGAGTGCCCACTGCCGGATGAACGCGTCGAGATTCGGAGCGAGCAGCTCCTGCACAAATACGAAGACATTCACCACGACCAGCGCGATGGTGACGATCGGCACGGTGGACGGACGCTCGTGATCGCGAATCGGCAACATAGCATTCCCATTACCGCGCGCGCATCGGCTCGTCTCCTGATGCGCGCATCTGCAATCCCGTCACTACATTTCGGGCAACATGATCATTCTCTCCGGCACCCATGCAGATGACCACATCCCCCGGACGAACATCACGGAGGAGCACGGCAGTCGTTTCGGCGACATTCCCACTCGCCACCGCCGGACTCTGCACCGCAATTGCCGCCGCGAGCTCCGCCGCGGTGATACCTCCGTGCGGCTCACGCGCAGATCCAAAAATATCCATGACGTATGTCTGGTCTGCGTCACGAAAGGCAGCGGCAAAACCATCCTTGAGCGCCACGGTGCGACTGAACGTATGCGCATGGAAGGCGCAGAGGATACGCTGTCCGGGATACCGCGTACGCGCTGCGGCTAACGTGGCACGAATCTCGGAGGGATGATGCCCATAGTCATCGATCACCGTACTCCCCGCGGCCGTTCCGATGATCTCGAACCGACGTCGCGTGCCGGTGAATGCAGCAATCGCTGCGAGCGCATCGGTGCGCGACATCCCAAGATGCAGGGCAGCCGCGAGTACGCCCAACGCATTTTCCGCATTATGCGCTCCCACTAATTGGAGATGCAAATCCTCGGGAACGCCCTGCGACCGCCCGTAAGGAATCACCGCACAGCGCGCATCGCGCACGACATCGGCAACCACTGGATCGTCCGTGCACGCCACCAAGAATCCA
Organism: Candidatus Uhrbacteria bacterium; assembly: GCA_016188355.1. Classification (GTDB taxonomy): domain Bacteria; phylum Patescibacteriota; class Patescibacteriia; order JACPHY01; family JACPHY01; genus JACPHY01. The sequence goes on along the minus strand of JACPHY010000016.1, from coordinate 108,803 downwards.
TCGGCCGGAATGCGACGCACGAAGGCACGGAACGCATCCACATACGATGCGGGCGTCGGGAAAAAATCCGGGTGGTCGTACTCAATATTCGTAAGGATCACGCCGAACGGCTGGTAATGCGCCAGCTTATTCTGATACTCATCCGCCTCGAGGACCACGTATGCAGAATGCCCCACCCGCGCATTCCCCTCAAATTGCGGCACCACGGCACCCACGATCACCGTCGGATCATATCCGCCCGCGGCGAGTACAAATCCCAAAAGTGCGGTCGTGGTGGATTTGCCGTGACTGCCGCACACCGCGATCCCCCGTCCGGAGTTGAAGAGGGATGCCACGGCCTCCGGATACGTCAGCACCGTTCGTCCGAGCAATCGCGCACGCTGCACCTCCACATGCGCATCTCCATATGCGGTCGATCGAATCACCACATCCGTCGTCGGGGGGACATGCGACGCGGCAAATCCGGCATGAACCGGAATCGACCGTGCCGCGAGCACCGCATCCGTGGCAAATCGCTCCGGCACATCCGACCCGGTCACCCGCACACCGCGCTCGCGCAAAATAATGGCGAGCGCGGTCATTCCGGCCCCCTTGATCCCAATCAGATACGCGTCGCGTAGTTGTGCGATATTCATACCCCACCCTGCGTTGTCCGCAGCTTGACGAATGTCCATGCAACTGCTACGTTCGAAGCGTAGCACAACCCAAGAGCGAGTACTCTTCCTCCGGTTGTCCGACTGCAGACTACCGCGCTGCGACCATCGCAGCGCGCACGTGTAGTCGGTGGTCGGTCGACTGGAGCCCCATGTATGCTTGGCTGGCTCCGCTACGTTGTCCTCGTTTTCATCATTCTCATCCCGATCACGATTTTTGATGATGTCGTGAGCGGTATTGAGCATGGCGGCATCCGATTCGCGGTCCGTCTCCTTGTTCTCCTACTCGGGCTCAATGTGGTCCGACTCATTCCGTTGCCGCAGAAGCAACCATGAGTCACCCGTCCCCCTCCTTCCCATGCACACGATCGATGCACAACTCGCTCCGCTCCTCGATCAAGAGCTGGATCGCCAACGGCGCGTGCTCGCGATGATCCCGAGCGAAAACTACGTCTCTCCGGCGGTGCTCGCGGCAACCGGCAGCGTGTGCACGAATAAATACTCGGAAGGATACCCGGGAAAACGATACTACAGCGGCAACGAGATCATCGATGCCATTGAGGAACTCGCGCGCTCACGCGCTCGCGAGTTGTTTCATGTTTCCCATGTCAACGTGCAGCCGTACTCCGGATCTCCGGCCAATCTTGCGGTATGTCTCGCCCTCCTCCATCCGGGAGATACCATCATGGGGCTCGACCTCCGGTACGGCGGGCACCTCACCCACGGATGGAAGGTGAGCGCCACCGGCATCTACTACCGTTCCGTCCCCTATATCACCAACGCCGAGGGGTGGCTCGATTACGACGCGATTGCGACGCAGGCGCGTACCGAACGCCCGAAACTCATCTTCTGCGGTGCCACGGCGTATCCCCGAATCATTGACTTCGCGAAACTCGCATCCATCGCGCGTGAGGTAGATGCCTTCCTCGTGGCGGATATCTCGCACATTGCTGGCCTCGTGGCGGGCGATGCCCATCCTTCCCCCGTCGGCCATGCCGACGTCGTGACCACCACCACCCATAAGACGCTCCGCGGGCCGCGCGGCGCCATGATTCTCTGCAATGGATTACCCTCCGATCCGCTGAAAGCGCCGCCCGAACGCACGCGCGACCATCTCCCCTCGCTCATCGATCGCGCCGTATTCCCGGGACTCCAAGGGGGACCGCATGACCATCAAACCGCCGCAATTGCGGCAGCGCTCCACGAGGCCGCACAACCCGAATTCCGCACCTATGCGCAGCGCATTATTGAAAATGCCCGCGCACTCGCTGAAACACTCGCGGCCGCTGGCGGCCGGCTTATCACCGGAGGCACCGACAACCACCTCCTCCTCATGGACGTCACCCCATTCGGCACCACGGGGCGCATCGCCGCGGAGGCCCTCTACCGAATCGGGATATCCGTGAACTTCAACGCGATTCCGAACGATCCACGAAAACCATTCGACCCATCCGGTATCCGTCTCGGCACCCCCGCCCTCACCACCCGAGGCTACACCCCGGAAGACATGCGCACCATCGGCCAGTGCATCGCGGAAGTCCTTCGTAGCCCGGATGACGCACTCCTCCTCCATCGCACCCAAGCAACCATCCGCGCAATCGCGGATGCGTACCCACTCTATCCAACCCTTTCCTCCGTTGCGGCGTAGCACCACCCAATAAGGCATGGCTACGTGACCGTGCCCCGGAGATACGCCTGACGACGCGCCTCAGGAAAACGCTCGATCGCGTACCGAAGCATGGTACGCGGCATCTCCCGGTAGTGCGCACGCAAAAATTCCTCCTCCGCAGGACGTGCACGCTTCCCCACCTCTCGCAACATCCATCCGACCGCTTTCTGGATGAGATCATGCGGATCGCGAAGCAGGATATGCGCGATCGCAAACGTATCCGCATATTCGCCACGCGTGATGAACGCCATGGTTGCCACAATGGCGATTCTTCGTTTCCAAAAATTTCTGGAGCGCGCCAACCGATACAATATTCGACGCGACCGTGTCACCAACAATGCTCCCAGGAGATGATGCGCAGAACCATCGACGAGATCCCAATTGTTGACGTACGCGATATTGCGGAGATAGCAGTCCACGATCCGCATTCGGGCACGGTCATCTCCGCGACGGTACTGATCGATTAAGATATTGATCGCAAGAAACCGCTCCTCATGCATTGGCGAACAGAACAACTCCTCCACCGCAGCGATGGGGAGGTTGCGATATCGACGAACGAGCTGCCGGAGCACGGGAACCCGAATACCAAAAAATTGATCACCCTCCGCATACCCGCCAACGCCCGTTTGAAAAAAACGCTGCGCAATGGCCGCCCTTGCCGGACATGCAGCCGCGCGGAGTTCCGCGCGGAGATCACGAAGTACGGAATGCATGCGGGGCACGCGTACGCCGATGTGCGCGAACCGTCTGACGCAGCTGCGCTTCCAGCGGCACCACGCGAACGGTAAGGATCACCGCGAGCAGTACGGCAAATCCACACAAAATGGACGGCACATTCATCCGAGTAATCAAGGAAAATACCGTGAGCACGCCGACGGGGACCAGGAAGGAACAGTACCCCACCAGCGTCCACCCAACGAGCGATCGATGACCGGACTTGGTAACGAGCGCCGCAATCAGCCACGCGAGCGCGATTGCCAGACCTGCGCCATAGTAGAGGGAATACGCCGCGCCGAACGCGCTGTGATAGGAAAAGGTCACAAATTTACCCGTACAGGTTCCCAATTGGACCACCGCGGGTCGCCAGAGAATAATGCCCGCAAATATCGCGGCAACCGCATGGAGCATCGGAACGAGCAGTGTCGTCCGTCGCGTCACCCAAGCAGCGATATGCGCACTCGCGGACGGCAACAGGGTAATTGCCATCCATCCAATCACCGTCCACAACTCCGTACGGTCCCCGAGACAGATCCGATACTCCGCCAACTGGAAGGTACCGAGGAGGAGCAGTACCACGCTCACGAGACGCCCAAATGGACGATGCCCATACCGAAGGAAAACGAACGCCGCAAGCGCATACTCAATCGCAAATGTGGCGAGCGTCACGAGGGGCGTGAAGCACACCAGCATGGTCGCCCGATATTTTTGCATAGACATCCAAACCCCGTCATTTGTATACTTCCATGATAGCTAATGGATATCTTGCATTCCTCCACACCCAATGATCATGAGTCATGTCGCGGCATGCCGAAATGCGTCGTTTCGCAAGAAACGACTCCAAAGCGTACAAAAATGGTGGGCACTCTCCATGCATGCCGACTACATCGAGGGGAGGTGCGGGAGGAGCGCCTGCAGCAGCGCATTCCGCCGGTCGAGCGAGCAGTACACCTCCAGCGATCGCTGCTCGCGATGCAGCAACTCTGCTTCGGAGAGCTTCTGCAGGTGCTTCGAAGTGCTTTTGTAGGATAGCTTAATTCGCTTTGCGATGTCCCCCACCGTAAGCTCCTTCTCCCGCGCAAGCTCCCGCACAATCCATAACCGCCGATCATTCGCTAATGCCTTCAGCGTACGCGTCGCATCCCGCAGTCGTGCATCATTCATATCATGTGCCATCAAAAACAAAAGCTCCGCCCACCTCATGCATAGTATACTTCCATTCGTTTATTCGTACGAATAAGAGATTGGGCACCCCCAACCAAAAACAAAAAAGAAGCCACTACTTGAATTCGGTCCACACCACTAAGGAAAAGCGATGGAGGAGCTCGCCGAACGGCTGCAGCCACACGACGAGATACTCGAGCACAAGGCATTACCTGCAATCGAGGAGTTCGCCAACGCTCTCCGGGAGATCTTCCTCACCACTGACGCCCCGGAGGCGCGAGCACGAACCAAAAGTCCCCATGCCAAAAACAGCGAAGCGCCGTCGTATGGTCACTCGCGCGTAGCGGATCCACGGCACCCATCAGCAATGCGCTGGTGGGTGCTTTTCGAGCATGGCGCTCATGCAATGAATCCGCCCGCCTGTATGTCCCAGAGTCGCCGATAGGTACCTCGGCCGGCCAGCAGTTCTTCGTGGGTGCCGGTCGCAGTGACCCGGCCCGCCTCCACGACCACGATCCGATCCATGAGCATGATGGTCGAGAGTCGATGCGCAATCACCATGACCGTCTTTCGTGCCATGAGCACCCGCAGCGCATCTTGAATGAGCTGCTCGGACTCGGAATCCAGACTGGAGGTCGCCTCATCAAGGACGAGGATTGGCGCGTCGCGGAGGATGGCACGCGCAATGGCAATGCGTTGACGCTCGCCACCCGATAACTTCACGCCACGCTCGCCCACATACGTCTCGTACCCCTGCGGGCACGCACGAATAAATGCATCACAGTGCGCCTGTCGTGCTGCAGTAATAACCTCGTCATCCGTTGCATCTCGGCGCCCGTATCGAATATTCTCCATGAGCGTCCGATGGAACAGGATGGGCTCCTGCGGCACCAGCGCGATCGCATCGCGCAAACTCTCCTGCGTGACCTTCGCGATGTCCTGACCATCAATGAGAATTGATCCGCTCGAAATATCATGAAGCCGGAACAGGAGCTTCGTAATCGTCGACTTCCCCGCTCCTGATGGACCCACCAGGGCCACTTTTTCTTGCGGTGCAATGGAGAGTACGAAATGATCCAACACCACGCGCTTCTTTTGAAATGAAAACGAAACGTCACGAAATACGATCCCGCCCCGCTTGACGCGAAGCGGCTTTGCGCTGCGCTGATCACGAACATCATGCGGCAGCTCAAGAATTTCTACCATTTCGCGCGCATCGGCCAGCGCCTCTACCATGTGCCGAAAGGAACGTCCGATGTCCCACAACTTACCAAAAATAATTCCAAGGTATGCCTGCATGAGCACAATGTCCCCCACGGAAAGCAGCCCTTGTGACCATCGCGACAACCCCCATGCCAAGAAGCCGAACTCAATGCCCATCATGAGCGCTGCCTGTACGGAGCTGATGATTTCTCCCCGACGCCACGCCCAAGACTGGAGCGTGCGCCATGTATCTTTCGCAGCGCCGAATCGATCTGTTTCGTATGACGCTCCGGTGAATAGTTTGATGGTGATTGCATTGGTGAGCGCGTCGGAAAGCGCTGCGGTAACCGCCGAGTCAGCACTTGCGCGTTGGACATCAATTCGTAATTTCCAACGAGAAGCAACATAGTTCAGAACAAGTACCATGGCCGCCCAAAGCACGAAAACTATCGCGAACGTCGGATGCCGCAATCCGAGACCGATGGTTGCGCCGATCAGTATGATTGCGAGCGGAAGAAATTGGTACTGCACCTCGTCCACGATAACTTCAAATGCACGGCTGATGCGATGTACCTTGCGTACCAGCGAACCGGCGAATGCATCGGAAAAAAATTTGTACGAATGCCCGAGCACATACGAGAAGCTCTCTCGCTCTAAATCCGCCATGACTCGTGGCTGAAACTCACTCGATGCAAAGCCCTGCAAGCGACGTCCACACCAAGCACCGAAATTGAGAAAAATAATAATCCCGAGAATGCGAAATGCATCTGCGGATGCCGAAATCCCAGGTATGGTCGCGCCGAGCACGTCAATAAACTGACGGTAGTACCAAGGAACCGTTGTCTCGAGTACCGCCGCAATACTCGCTCCGGCTAACGTCGCCAATGCGCCCCATCGATGCCGCAGCGCATGCCGCAGCAGCACGTGAAAAATGTCCCAGTTGGTGATACGCACAGATCTCATTATACCACGGCACCACCATGACCGATCACATCGCGATCTGTGCGAGCCTTCCCACAATCATGCCTACCGCGATCGCCGCACCACCAAAGAGCAGCATCTCGCACCCGTGCCGAATCATGCGGGTACGCGATTCCCAAGCAACCAAAACGCCGAGCACGAAGAGCGCGCCCAGCGTACCGATCACTGAATACCAAAGCGCGTGCGACACCGGAAATATCGCATATGGCCCAAGCGGAATAAATCCCGCAGCCACGTAGGACACGAACATCACCGCTCCCCCACTTGCCGCCTTTCGCATCGGAAGCGTACGACGTGATTCGAGCTCCTCCACGGAATGCTCCGAGAGCAGACTGCCTACGCCCATAGAGAACGCCTCCACCGCAATGAGCACCACTCCCGTGAGGATAATGGTTGCCCGTTCCGCGTCCGCTACCGCAAGACCCGCAAGGAGCCCAAGTGTGGAAATGAGACTGTCCTCTACTCCAAAAATAGCATTCCGAAACCAAATTGAACGAAGCGATGCGCGCATAGAATGCTGCAGAACAAGTCCATTGTACCGCAACCAATGCCCCTCCGTGGTAGCGGAGGGGCATTGGTGATCACACGGGCAGTCGACTACCGCAGTACGCGGAGAGTTCTGCGATTGGGATACGTTCCTGCTGCATGGAATCTCGATCACGTACGGTCACGCAGTGATCCTCTACGGAGGCAAAATCAACGGTCACACAATACGGCGTGCCAATCTCATCCTGCCGTCGGTAGCGCCGACCAATGGAGGCCACATCGTCGTATGCCACCATCCATCGCTTCCGTAATTCCTGCGTAATACGGCGCGCCTCCTGCATGAGCGGCTCCTTTTTGGAGAGCGGCAATACGGCAACCTTGTATGGTGCGAATTCTTTTGGCAGCTTCAGGACCACCTCCACCTCCTTATTGGACTCCGTCGTGGTCGTTCGTCCCCCTTCGATCTCGTGATACGCCTCCAGCAATACCACCAGTACGGTTCGGTCAAGACCAAACGTAGGCTCGATCACGTGCGGCAAGAATCGCGCGTTCGCTTCCTGATCATAATACGTGAAATCCTGTTTCGATATCGCCGCGTGCCGTTCGAGATCGTACGAGCCGCGATTCGCCAGTCCGTACAACTCCTTTTGTCCAAAGGGATACTGATATTCGATGTCCACCGTCCGCGAACTATAGAACGCGCGTTCGCCATCCGGAATTTCGTGAAAAACAACGCGCTCCTCCGCAATACCGCAGACCCGAAGCCAGTCCCGCATAAACGCGAGCCACTCCTCAAATGCGCGCGGTGCATCATCCGGTCGCACGAAATACTCAATCTCCATCTGTTCAAATTCACGGAGACGGAAGAGGAGTTGCCCTGGGGTGATCTCATTGCGGAACGCTTTCCCGATCTGCGCGACACCGAACGGCAACTTCTTGCGCGCAATACTCTGGAGCACGGGGAAATCGACGAACATCCCCTGTGCCGTTTCGGGTCGCAGGAATGCAGTGGAAGCCGTATCCTCTGCCGGACCCACAAAAGTCTTGAACATCATCTGGAAGGGGCGCGCATCCGTCAGATCCTCGCTCTTGCACTGCGGACACGCCGGTGGCGTACCAGGCACCATCGGCACTTCATCCGCACGGAATCGAAACTTGCACCGTCGGCAATCAATGAGCGGATCAGAAAAATGTGCGATGTGCCCGGATGCTTCCCACACCTTTGGATGCATGATGAGCGAGGACTCCAATCCCATCATGTCCTCACGCTCCTGCACCACTCGCCTCCACCACGCGCGCTTGATGTTATTGCGCAGCTCCACACCGAGCGGACCGAAATCATAAAATCCACCGACACCACCATAGGGTTCGGAGCTGGGGAACACGAAACCACGCCGTTTGCAGAGCGAAATCAATTTCTCCATTCGGTCATCCATAGTACAACGAATACCGACCATCAGCGTACCGAGCGTTGGTCATTTGCGCAACCGAACGCCCCACCACAAACCCGCATCAGGAAACAACGCATCCTCCCGATCGCGAAAACGATCAGGAGGATCTTCGCCCCTGCCCCCGCTATACGGTCATGATTTCTGCCACCTTCTTCTCCCCGAACTCCTTCAACTTCGCGGCGTACTCCTCCGTCAGTTCATCGAGTTTCTTCTGGAGTCGATACCGGTCATCTTCCGCCAATTCCTTTGCTCGCTCCGCCGCAAGAATAGCGGTACGCGCATCGTCACGAATCTTCCGAATCCCCTGCTTCGCCTGTTCCACTTTTTGGCCAATGAGTTTCGTCAAATCTCTCCGCGCCTCCTCCGTGAGTTGCGGCATGGGAATGCGGAGCATCTTCCCGTCACTCACCGGATTCAAGGACGGCTGCGCAAGACGAATCGCTTTCTCAATTTCCTTCAGCACGGTCTTGTCCCACGGATCGATGAGCAGCGTCCGTGCATCCACGGTGGTGATCGTCGCGAGCTGCTGCAAACTCATCTGCGACCCATAGGCTTCCGCGACCACTCCATCTACCAGCGCCGGCGTCGCTCGTCCCGTACGCACGCTGCCGAGTTCGTGCGCCAAATGCGTCACTACTTTTTCAAATTCTGGACGATAGGAATCTAGCGTCATACCAGTACAACGGTGCTCCATCAAAAAATCCGAACTATTTCTTCACCCGTCGCGCACCCAGCCAGAGGAGGTTACCATCGACTTGATCCACAAGCAACGCACTCGCAGCCTGAGCAGTCGGCAGCTTCTTCGATACCCACACCCGACCACCATCATTGGTCTTATAGAATGTCGACGCAGTGGCGTACATCAACTCGTCACTCTTCTTTGGATTCACCGCGAACGCGAGAATGTCTACCGTTCCGGGTGCCGTAATGAGCGTTAATGCATCCCATGTCGTTCCCCTGTCCATCGAACGGAGAATGCCATGCTTCGACACATGGAAAAGCGTACCCGGTGTCGCCGGCGCGGCAACGAGGTCTCGGAATTCCAATGCGCCAGAGAATTGATCAAATGCAGTGCGCAACTCCTGCCACGATGCTCCGCCATCCGAACTCCGCAGTAGTCCATTCGATCGTGTCGCCACGTAGATGACCGACGGTGCAGCCGCATCACCTGAAGACGGCACAAGAATCTTGGTGATGGGGTTGTTCACCCGGAACACCGCCCGCCAGCCGCGTCCGCCATCAACGCTCTTCAAGATATCGCCGCGCGCATTTCCGGCATACATGGTGGCGGGAGCGCTCGGATCAATGGCGAATGCGGTGACCGCGAAGTCAAAGTCGCTCGATTGCCAACTCCGCAAGCAGTCCGAGGTCCGGAAAATCTTCGGTCCCGCAACTCCATAGATCGTGCACTTTTCCCGCGGATGCACGGCAACCAATTCCACCGTGCCCTGTCCGAGCGGACCGCCAAACGACCACCACGCCGCTCCACCGTCCCAGGAATAAAATGCACCGCTCGCATCCGTAGACACGTAGAGCGCCTTTGGATCTTGCGGGTCCTGTACCATCATGCGTACATCCGTATTCGCCATGGAGCGTGGCGTGCCTGTCGTGGTTGGTATACTCCCCCGCTGCGCCCATTGTTCGCCACGATTCGCGGAGGCAAAGAGTCCTCCATCCGCCTTCTTCCCAGTTCCGCTAATCGTAATGCACCCCGCACCCAGGAACACCAACAAGCTCATGCAACCAACCACACGGAAAACGGATCGCATAGATGGCATGCAAACTACGGATAGCAAGCGCTCAATGTTTCTAAAAATGTACGCGGAGGACAATGCGCCGCCACATACCGCTCTCCCTGCGCCAACACCCGCAACCAGGGGAGCAACGCCGCGACACGATGCGGATGGCCCGCCTCTCTCCGCACCAGTATCCGCGCGTACTGCCGGCAGCGATCAATGATCTGAACGTATTCCGCGCGTACCGCCTCCCGATGTTCCGGTGCTGCATGCAGCACGCGCTCGATCGCATGCAAACGATCGACCATGCTCCCCTGAAACAGCATCGCAACATCTTCCTGCGCCTCGCGCGCACGCTCCTCGGGGAGACACCTCCGCACGGCGCGTCCCAGGCACCCCTCCGCCTCTTGTGCGTAGTTTGCGGCAACCTCTGGATCATCCACGCGCTCCCGCATGACGCGCTCCAATACCGCCGCGGGCATCCGGTGGCATTGCACCAGTGCACATCGTGACGCGATCGTCGCGAGCGGCGCGCGCGCATGCCGAGCGGTGAGGAGCAGGAGGGTCCGCTCCTGCGGCTCCTCGAGCATCTTGAGCATCGCGTTCCCCGCGGACTCCGACAACGCATCAACACTCTCCACCATACCAATCTTCCACCCGGAAAACAACGAAGTCCGTTGCAATGCGGTGCGCCATTCTCGAATCGCATCCACCCCATCCGCATCACCCACCACACGACGAATATCCGGGTGCGTCCCCTGACTGATTGCCCGACACGTCGCGCACACGCCACACGGCACTCGATAGCCATCTGGCTGCATGATCAAGTCCACACACCAGAGACGATGCGCAATCCAATCCATGACGGTCGTTTTTCCCACACCCGTAGGGCCAACAAAAAGATAGGCATGCCCCAAGCGGTTGCCCGTAATCATGCGATCAAACGCCCGAAGTATCGCATCGTGGCCAATGGGTTCGACCATACGTTTCCTGTATCGTACCAAATACCAAAACAACCCGTGTGCATGGAATAAAAAAGAGGAATCCAAACAAGAGGATTCCTCAAGATGCCCATCATGGACCCCATCCGATCCCGAGCGCAGCGACCGGAGTATGTGGGGGAAGAAGGGCTTTGCCCGACCCCACATACGGAGGGAGCAAGTGACCTGGTTGGAGGGAAGGGGGCACGGGAGGGAAACCGGAAGGTTCCCCCACGATCCGATGGAGACGGCGGGAGTCGAACCCGCGTCCGGCAGATACGCACCGCGGCGAGCGATGCCGGAGCGCTCCATTCGAGCACCTCCATCCACCGTCGAAGCCGATCGTCCCCAATTGGTGCGCAACGTAGCAGATAGCGCCGATAATGTCAACAACAGCATGACAATATTGGCCATAATGAGCAAATAACGTATACACAAACGTCGGCAACACTTGACAGGATAACCACGCATGCGCTACGGTACGAGTGCAATCCATGACTCCATTCGCACCTTACCTGGTCGAGAGTCAGGCTTCGCGCGAGTGAACGAGGTAGCGTGTGGCATCGAAAGCACGACCGCGTCTCCTCGTGCAGAGAGGAGGTTTCCCATGTTCGTCAATGAGCGACGAGAGGCACCGAGCCGATTCGGGCATGTGCGGTGGGATGGGAGGATCACTCCGCCCTCCCCCACGGACGCGCCGCAACCAAAGCAGACGCCGGCCTGGCGATGCGCATCGGCCGCCGGACTCGGCGGATGCTCGTCCCGACCGGACGTGGACATCGGATGCCCTTCGGCGTCGCCGAAGACATCCGACACGGTCCCGCGTCCGATTCGCTCCCGAGTCGCACGCACCGCACTCAACTAGCCGTCCCCTCGTGACGGCGATACCACACGCGCACCCGCGCACCCAGCACCGCACGCTCCTTGCGCCACAGCCTCTTCGTCAAACAACGACCCCCACAGTACAAACACTGTGGGGGATGATCGTTGTCCGTAATGTTCTGCATTACTTCTTCGCAGGTTCAGTGGCGCCCACATGCTGGGAACCCTCCCAGGCGAGCTGGAACACCGAACGAAGCATCTTCGCAATTTCTTCGCTCTCTATGACTGCGCCAATCAACTTTCCACGATGCGAGAAAGCAAAAATCTTATTTCCGAACACGGTCACCTCTCCCGTAAATGGAAAACGATCCACAGGGACGCTCCGAAGGGAAAAGTTCGGATATCGTTCCATGTGTTTCTGTACCGCATCCGGAGCAATTGTTCCTGTACACAACACATACTGCCGCACGCCACGCTCCGCGAGTCGCCGCTCAAACTCATCATTTTCCGCAGGCGAGAGGACGTGCGGCAACTCCTTAAACTCAATCGCCGCCCACATTTCTGATGCCTCGGTTGCTAAAATTTCCTCACGGATCGCACGAAGTCCTTCTGGACCTTCAAAAAATCGCACACGCGGACGCTCCCCCGAGGACGAGGAAATTGCACGCAGCTGCGGCAAAAATTGCGAGAATTCTCGCTCTTGCTCCTGCAACTCTCGCTCTCTTACCCGAATCATGGAGAGGAGACGATCGGGATGCTCCGGATTGAACAGCCGTTTCTTGCCGCGCTCAAACGAGGTCATGAGCCCCTTTTGGGTGAGGCTCTCGATCATCACGTAAGTCGTGGCACGATTCACTCCTGCTTTCCGAGCAATATCCTGCACCGGCTGCGGACCGAGTTCGAGCGCCGCAAGATACACTCGCGTTTCTTTTTCCGTGAGTCCCAACTTCTGCAGTTCACGTTCGAGAATGGGGTGCATACACCGCGCGAAGTGAAAGGTTGCAGAATAATCATACGCGCCACCAAATCTGTTGTCAAGCCAACAAAACACGACAGATGCATGTCCGCGTCTCGCCACCAGTTATCAATACGCCCGGAGCACGTCCCAAGTTGCTCGCGCCGCGCGATTCCAGGTATATCCGGATGCCCGCAATCGTCCCCGTGCACGATATACATCCCGAAGCGCAGTACTGGACAGGAGATGTCGAAGGCCGTGGGCAATGGATTCCACATCCCACGGATTCACGAGTTCCGCGGCATCGCCGGCAACCTCCTCATGCGCGCCCCCACGACTGGTGAGGACGGGCGTGCCGACTGCCATCGCCTCCAGCATAGGGAGCCCAAATCCTTCCGCCAGCGTCGGGAAACACAATACGTCTGCAGTCGCCCGAAGCACATCATACTGCTCCGGTGGAATCCATCCGTGCACCAGGATGCGATCTCGAACCGGCGATCGCGCCATCGCCTGCTCTCCCTCTTCGTATCCGTATCCCGGGGGACCCACTAATACGAAACGCAGTTGCGGAAACTCTGCGCCAATACGAGAAAACGCATCTACCATGCGGGCAACATTTTTCTTGCGTTCTCGCCGACCCACGTATAACAAAAATGGATCCCGTGATGCGCACCGCTGCTCCCCCCCCAACGGCCGAGTCACCACCCCGTGCGGAATCACCGCGATACGCGCTGCGAATGCACCGTAGTACCGCATCACCTCTTCCCGCACTGCCTCCGTCGGAACGATCACCGTATCTGCCGCGCGCAGCGCCAGACGAGTTGCGCGATCCGCATACCATCGCTCGCGCGCCGGATACGTATGGGGATGTGATCGGAATGCCACATCATGCACCGTGGTGACGATGCGCGGCGCGGTATGGCACTGCGTACGATACACGGCCAACAAATCCGGAATAACATGCGCCGGAATAAAAACAACCTCCGGACGGTCGCGAAGCACCTGTATCGCAAAACGGATCTGCGACCACAACGGCAACCGCTTGCGCCACCCCGCTCCTGGCGATGGGAGCGGCACCTGCCAGGCAAGGGTTCGTTCCTCCCAGTGCGCGGGCAGCTGCCGCAGTTCCGGTGGCAGCGGTCGATCCGAATACAACCGAACCCGAACGTCATTCGGGATCACGGATTGGAGCGCACGAAGGAGATGCACGCAATACCATCCAACTCCGGTCTTTTGGGGCTCCGCCGCTCGCGACGCATCGATGGCGATGAGCACACCGCTACAAAAAATACCAGGCGACTACGGCCAGAATGCCGACGTCGAGCCCCATACCCACCAACAAATTTCTTCGCGGATGACGGGCGACCTCTTCCTTCCAAAATGACGTCCGCCCGCCCTTCATCATCCATATGACCAACGCACCCGGCCAACGAATGACCGGGTCCACCAGTAACTGGCCCACCAATTCACTGACGAGCGTTTCGATCATACACGCGGCCAATCCGCGGTCGCGGTTTGTGCACCGAACGCACGCGCGATGGTTGTTTCCGTTGTGGGTGACTGCACATTCACCACACAGGTTGCCCGATCTCGCGCGGCATGCCGGATGCGCTCCACCTGACGAGGAGAGGTGTTCTCGGGAATGGCGTCCACCGGAAAATAGGCGATCTCGTCCGCTTCCGCCGATGTACGTAATGCGCCACCCACCACACGACAGATGTACGTGAACACCAAATCATCATTTTGCGGCTTAAAAGAAATGCTCGACCACTGCTCAACCACTACCTGCACTCCGACCTCTTCCTCCACTTCCCGGATCACGGTCATCCATGGCACCTCGCCGGATTCCATAGTACCCCCAGGAAGATTCCAAAGATCCCGATCGGTCCGATGACAGAGCAGGACACGACCATCCGCATCAAAAATGACCCCGAACGCCCCAATGGTAGCCATACAGTCTTCAGCGTGTACCGATCAGCGCACGCTTGTACACCTCCAAATTCTCGAGCGCGATGCCCGTCCCCTTTGCCACGCAGAGCAATGAATCATCGGCGACACGGGTGGGCACACCAGTGGCACGACTCAGCAGCTGATCGATATTGCGGAGCAGCGAAGTTCCTCCCGACATCACGATCCCCCGCTCCACAATATCTGCCGCGAGTTCCGGTGGCGTCTCATGGAACACCTCCTTCACCGCATCAATGATACCCTGCAGATCAACCTGAATGGCATCGGTCACATCATCAGAACTCACCGTAATAGTCTTGGGCAGACCACTGATCATATCGCGCCCGCGCACATCGATCTGCAGACGGTCCTCGAGATAGAGCGCCGACCCGACGCCGATTTTGATATCCTCCGCAGTACGCTCCCCGATGGCGAGGCTGTACTTACGACGAATGTGTTCCTGAATGGATGCATCCAATCGATTGCCCCCAATGCGAACCGAACGCGAAGTCACGATGCCGCCCAGGGCGAGCACGGCGATCTCCGCCGTTCCGCCGCCGATCCCGACGATCATATGCCCCGATGCACTTCCGATCGGGATGTCCGCTCCAATCGCTGCGCAGATCGGCTCCTTAATGATGTATGCCGCCTTTGCGCCTGCGGCGAGCGTCGCATCAATCACCGCGCGACGTTCCGTGGACGTAATGCCCCCAGGGACGGATACCATGACCTCCGGACGAATGATGCGAAATCCACCAAGCGCCTTATTGATGAAATATCGAATCATGGTTTCCGTGGTCCGATAATCAGCAATAACCCCGTCCTTCAACGGACGCGACGCGATGATGGTGTCCGGGGTCCGCCCGAGCATCTCTTTCGCCTCGCGCCCGACCGCGAGAATCTTCTTATCGAGTACGGAAATCGCAACCACCGAGGGCTCGTTAATGACGATCCCCCGCTTCGGTATGTAGACGAGCACGTTCGTCGTGCCGAGATCGATGCCGACCTTAGAAGAAAACACAGGGCGTGGTCGTTAGGGCAATGCTGCCGATGGCAGTGTAGCCGAGTCCAACCGTACGTTCCACGTACGATCGATGCGAAGATCGGTCGTCAGTACATACCGATCATCTCCCCAGGCGGAACGAACTTCCGGTGGACTCGCCGCTCTCACAGGTGTACCGAAGCGGAGGTCGAGCGTCAACGGCGTCGCGATCGTACCGAGCTGCTTTTGCCCCACAAGGGTATATCGGCCAGACCGAATCTGCTGCACAATTGCTGGCGCGAGATCAAATTCGATCGTGAGCGTTCGTGCCGTTCCCGGCTCCACACTGAGAAATGCACCCACGACCATTCGGTCGAATTCCTCAGATTGGTCCACAGTGCCCGGTGCGCCGGACCGATCCCCCTGCATTGCCCCCCGCACCTCTCGAATATGCGTCCCCTGCGGCAAATACATTCGCGCATAGGTACGATATCGACTCGTCTTCCAGGTGAACGTCCCGGTGTTGCGGTAGCGCAAATCCAGCCGACCGCGATACCCGCTCCCCGCCGGTGTGATGGAATATCGGTACGAACGCTCCACGAACGGATCCGTCTTCAGGCTCCCCAAATTTGCGTCGACGACGAGAAGGCCATCCGTGCCGACCGGAAGCGGACGCACGCGGCCGGTCACGTCCACCGCATCCAGTGCTTCCTGAATTTGCGGATGCACCGCTGCAATCACCAAATGTCGTTCCTGCACCGCCGTCCGCACACTCTCCAGAACGGGACCCCAGGATCGAAATGGAATCCCGCTCAATCGATCCACGACGGTTTGGGTGAGAGGCGCAATAATTGCTTTTCGCTGCGCCGTGGGAATCCCCTTGCGCGCATATGCGACTTCGACCTGAAAATCGAGTTCATCGGCAATGTGCTCGGGGGTGAATCGTACCCCCTGGATGGTCACGGGACCCACGATACGCAGGAGCGCGGACGCAAAGGTGGGCGTGATGCCAATGACGATCGTCGGCGACCCCGGACCGCCCTCACGACGATAGAAATCCAGCACCTGCGTTGCGGACACGAAAAAGTCGGGCGACCAATTCGCATCACGGAGGAACCACCACGGCGCGATCCCGTACCGACGAAATGGTTCTGGCGGTGCAATGTGGAGGCGATCTGCTGCTGCACGATCGAGCGTATACACATCGTCCGTCATCATGCGCACGATTTCGCCATGATGGACGGTCATCAATCCGTATGTTCCCAAGAAACCACCGGAAGGTCGAAGTTCGGTGTTATTCTGCAGCAGCACCAGCACATCGGTGGGGCCTGCAGCGCCGACGAGCGATGCGAGCGCATCCGCACTCCGCAACGCAGCAGCGACCCGCTGTTCGATACCGCGGAATTCTTGAAGCGTGGAGCCGAATACTCCCTCCACATCCAACATGCCCGACGCAGTACACGTCACCGCGCGAGCAGCGAAGCGCGGACACCGCAATCGCGAAAGTGCCTCTAATTCCTGCGCAATCGCCGTCACCCCAACACGCATACGCGTGATGCCTCCGGTCAGCGCAAAGGCAATGGAGGTTCGCTCGCGGAGCGTCAAATCACGCGGTGATCGATCACGAAATTGGTCGAAAAGGAGGGCGCCGTCCTGTGCGACTGCCACCATTTGTCGCGCCGCAGTGATCATGGTTGCGGCGGATGTGGTCATCTGTGTCGCAAATACCACATCCTCCCCGAGGAGCGGCACTACCCCCAAGGGCCGATACGTCGTGAGGAGTGCGTGCGTGCGCTGTATCGCATCTTCGGCATCACGAAGTTCCTCGGCAATACGCGGCAGCGCGCGCATTCCCTCATTCCGCCATTCGGTACCCGCGCGGGACAGCGTCTGGCGCACGAGCGCAACATCGCGCCGTGCCTGCACCATGTCCGATGTAGCGCGCACGAACACGATCGCCGCCAACACAAAAGCGATCATGAGGACGAGGCCGCCGAAGTGATACCAACGAATACGATGCGCGGTCATATTACCGACTCTTTTCCGCGACGTAGAAACCTAAATACTTCCCAAGCAACAACCGCGTCTGCGCCTCTACCGCCGGAATCGCACCGAACACCAGCAAGGTCACCGGCAGGAGCGTCCACTGCAGGAGTAATCCCAGTATCGTCAACGGATGACGCGCTCCGGGCCGCGGCGGCATAAGGGGCAACGAAAAGAGCGCAGACACCATAATGCCGAGCATGCCAATGCCGAGGAGCCACTGCAAGACGAAAGGAGCGGTTTGTGCGAGAACCGTCGCATCCGCAGTACTGCCATGAATCACGCTGAGCGGGAGACGACTAAACAGGAACAGGAGAATCGGAGCGGATGCCCAAGAGTACATACCCTCGCTCAAGTTCCACAAATACTTCACCTTTTTTCCCAAAGGAATCGCGCGTCCCGACCCGAGAAAAAAGTGCCAGCACATGTACGGGAAGTGCTCCACGCCCCACGCCCATCGCCGTTGCTGTTTGTAGAGATTCACCGCACTCCCCCAAAGGGTTTCCGCTTTCGCCGTATGCATGGAAACCGGAACAAACAACGGGGTCACCGTGTACGCACCACCGTACCGAATAAAACCCTGGAGGAAAATGCGAGAATCCTCGGTCACGATATCCTTTTCCCACAATCCCACATCCAAAAGCGCGGGAAGCGGCATCGCATGAGAGGAGAATGTGAACAACCGATCCGGACGCACGAGTTCGGTGAGCAGCCAAAATGTCGTCCCAAATGCCGCGACACGAAGAAATGCGGGCGACTCCCACATGTTATTGCTGTAGAGCGCAACTGGTTGATAGCTCGTCCGCAGGGGATCTGGATGATGGAGGAATGTCCACGTGAGGCAGGCAAAGTACTGTGGATGCACGACCGTATCCACATCAAACGCGGACACGATGATGTTCTCGTGGGGGATGCCACGCGCATCCATATGCGTAATCGCCTGTTGCGCTGCGAAATGGAGATTCGATCCCTTGCCAACCACTTCACCCGGCAAATCACTCGGGTGCACGGTCACCACGATATCAAAGATTCCGCCGAACTCCTCCTGGATCACACGTGCGCGCTCGAGGAATGCATCGCGTCCCGCCCGCTCTTCTCCGGCCAGCACAATCGTACATCGGTCATTCGGGTACGTGCTTGCGGCCAACGCACGGAACGTCTGCCGCAATACTTCGGTCGATTCCCGTACGGTGGGCAGGAAAATGAGATGATGCACCCGCTTCCACGCGTCCGTCGCATCCTCCGCATGGAGCTGCGCGAACCAATCGCGCTGCGACTCTCTCCGAAATCGACGCCATGCCACCGAGACGTACACGACAAAATAAATAACTCGGAGCAGCCAGTAAAAACTAAAACAGACCATGAAGAGCACCACCCAGAGCGGGCGCACGAAGGAAAGCACCAGTCCCACGAGAAACGTCGACCACAGGACCGCTCCTGGGATCATTTCAAATACGCGAAAAATACGTGTGCGACGCAATGCAGTGGTCGTAGGCAATGGCAACATACCCAAGACGATTCGCGTGGAAGCAGCGGTACCGTACCGCATTTTGCAAAAAAATGGAAGCGGGTGGGGGCAACCCACCCGCTTCCTACCCCCGCACCGCACTAACCCGACAAATCTTTTCGCAAACGGTCGAGAAACTTTGCAGCATGCTCCTTTCCTCCCAGACCAAAGGCGAGTCCTGCGGCGATAGCGATGGTCGCTACGAATCCTTGCACGAGGGTGTTCAGCAACGTCCGTCCGATGTCGAGCTGGTCCAGCGCTACCAGCACACTGAACACCAGAATGGCCCACTTCGCTACCCCGGCCACAAAGTGCGGGCTCAATAATCCAGTCGTTCGCACCGCATTCGCAACCACTCGGTGCACGAAATCCGCTGCCACCATTCCCGCAACGAGGATGATCACCGCAACGAACACCTGCGGAATGTAGAGCGCCACCTCACGCAGGAATTCGGTCACCTGCTGCCAGCCGAGAATATCTGCTGCCGCGATAAGAAACGCGACGATCAGGAACCATCGCACGAGCCAACCGATGAGTTTTGCGATGGAAAGCTCCACATCCGCACGCTCGAACACCTTGTGGATATTGAGCTTTTCAACGACCCGATCGATTTGGGTGAACTCAACCACCCGACGGGCGACATTCCCCAATGCGGACGCAATCACCCAGCCAATCACGAAGACAATGACCGCTCCCAGAAAACGAGGAACGAATTCAAAAAATGTTGCCCAGAGATTCTGGACGGATGCCACGAGGAGGTCAACCCACGTGGTCACACTGGATTGCGGCATGTAGATGTACGATTAATTACTCAAATCCTGCTGCGCTGATACCCACAGCGCGCGACCTTTGTGGATCACGACATCCACAGTATAGCGCATGCCCACCACTCAACGCATTTCGTTATCCACACGGACGGACTGAGGAATTTGTATATGCGGCTCCCGTCCGTACTCCGGTCGAACGATGCGCACTGATCGCCCATGACTCTGCAACTGCACCCCACTCGCCCAACTCAGTGCGTTCGCCAATACCACTCCGGACCGTAGGACGCTGAATCGTCCTGGTCCGGGAATGATCGCAATGCGCTGCGCGTCCAACAACTGAATGCGAGCGCGGCGAGCGAGCACTTGCATTGTTCGCAGCAATGCTCCTGGAGGTGCGCGATGCAGGAGCGACACCTCCGCAGACCATATCTCCTCACCCACGCGAAGCGTCACCACCGCCGGATCTCCGGTGGGATCCACGCTCCAGGATATGGACCCCTCACGCCGCAGTGGGCGTTTCCCGTCCGGCAGGCGTAAGTTCGTCAATGACGACGACCTTTTTCCCGTCGAGAATGCCATACAGAAATCGATCACCCACCTTCCAACGATATTCAAACTCACGATCAGTGAGAACCGCGTAATTGAGCGGATTCCCCAACTCACGCTCAAAATCTGCCATCAACTCCGCCAATCGATTACGATTCAACCGCCCCACGATAAACACATCGACGGAGGCATCGGTCGCCCCCACAAAAGACCCAAGAAGCACGAAGTATCGAATCTCTCCGAGCTGACGCACGCGTCGGGTAAAGTCCTCTTCCAGGAGAAACTGGGACTTCAAAACGAGCGCCCGGAGCTCATTGACGAGAAAGAAACTCTCTTCCAGTGTGTAGTATTTTCGCAACTGCGCACGCAGCTCTGCAGCGGATGCCTCTGGTTGTGCGGCACCACGAATGATCCGAAGGCGCTCTAAATTCTCTAGCTCTCTTCGGACGGCATGAATCTGCGCGCCCACTTTTCGTGCGAGCTCGCGAACGAAATACGAGGAACCCGGGTTTCCCAGAAACACCCGGAGCAACTTGACGCGCGTTCGTGAACCAAAGAGGTGTTCGAGCATGCAAGTCAGATGAATCGTGCATCGAACAACGCCACACTTTCCCTTCTCACGGTATACTAGTCAGACACAACCAACAAGAAACAGGATCCGCCACACTACCGTCTTGGGTATGCCCGATGCCATCGCGCTCTCCGGATCGGATGCGCACCGCGTCACCACCAGCAGCATCATGAGGGTCGCCATCCGCGCATTCCACCCGAACCCTGCGCTCTTTCTTGCCGTCCTTCATGCCGAAACGGTCCCCGATCCTCACCAGCACACCCCGCTCGATCGCGTTGCGGTGGTCATGGAGAATATCGCCCTAACTACGGAAGCGGCTACTCCAGCTGATTGGTTCACCGCATTCGTGCAACGACTCAATGGAGAGCTCCGCGCGCTGCCCAAACTTCCCGCCATTACCGCCGCGTGGTGCGGCATCGCAGTGGATCAGGATGCCACCACCCGCATCAGCTGTGCCGCCACCGGCGCAATACTCGTGCGCGTGCTCAGTGGGGATGCCGCACACTTGCACATCACCCGCATCACCGAACCCACGTCCGAACCCGCCACACCCCTACTGCACTTTGATCATGTCCTGGATGGCATCATCCACACCAATGACGTACTCCTGGTCACCGCCCCCCCAGGGACCACTGCGCTTCCCGACACCACGCTTCGCCCCATGTTTGCGCACCGTCCCCTTCCGGAAGGCATCGATGCGCTCCGACGTCACGCTGAGGCGATCCGCACCGCACTTGGCGCGCTGGTTCTCCTCCAGGGGAATCCTCCCGCAACGCCACCGCACTCGCACGCATCCATGGAATCATTCCTCGAAACAGCCGCATCCACGGAACGATTCCTCACCCCGAAACTCGGACCCGCATTTCGCGAATATTTCCGTCAGACACACATCACGCTCGCCGCGCTCCTCCAGCGAACCCCGCGCCGTCTTCGCACAGCCACCAAACGCACATCCTCCCATCGAGGCACCACCGCACTCCAACTGGCGGTGCGCACCATTCGGCTCGCGTTGCGCAGTGGAACCGCGATGCTCCTCGACGCTGCACGCATCTTTGGCGTGACCGTTGCCCGTAGCGCCATCTTCCTCACCCGGCAAGGCATCCGGCTCCTCCGGACCGATCGTCGCACGCTCATTGCCCGTTACGCGCCTGCTCAGATCATCCGACATGCGCATGCGCATGCCCAAGCACTTCGCACACGATACCACACACTCCCTCGCTCGAGTCGCATACTCCTCCTGCTCGCGTGCATATTCGCTATACTCTTTAGCGGTTCAACCATTGCGCTCTGGCGCCGGCGCTTAGGCGAGCAGGAAATTGCAACATACAACACCACGATCGCTCGTATTGATGATTTGCGATCGAATGCAGAAGCACGACTCCTCTTTGGCGATCGCGCAACCGCACGCGTCGCACTCCAGGACGCCATCGGCTACCTCGCCACCGTCCCGACGAGCACCCGCGCTCGTCGGGAACGCGCAGCGGTATTGGATCGCGAACTTCGCGCCGCGCTCGATCGTGCTCGGCTCCTCACTCGTCTCTCCACTCCGCTCACCATCTACCCGAGTGCAAATACGCCACCCATTGGTCCACTCGGCGATATCGCACTCCTGAAGCAACAATTGGTTATCGTTGCCGCGGATGGGGGTCAATTTGCCCTCCTCCAACCAAAAACAAATGCCGTGACCGTGCGCGCAATCACCCCCAAACCCTCCCTCACCATATTCCGGACGTTGGCCCTCAATGATCGGTGGCTGATGCTCCTCGACCGCCAAGGGCACGGGGTGACCGTGGATACCCAAACCGGCGCCGCGACCACCGTGACCATCGAGCAGCCGCCCGCGATCATTCTCGACGCGTTCATGGTGCGAGGACGTCTCCAGCTGCTCCATCCGAACGGCACCATCACCAGCCACGCACGCACCGCAGCGGGATTTGGACGTGGCACAGCAGTCCTCGCCCAGACCAACTCCTCGGTCACCAGTCGAACGAGCATGTGGATGACGAAAACTGCCACCATCATCGGCGCAGGCGATGGGACGCTCACCGAGTACGTGAACGGTCGACGGAAAGAGGTACGCCTCCTGGGCGACGTCGATCCTCCACTCCATACCGCACCCACCATTGCCGCATCAATGGATGGCGGCACCATCTATGTTGGGGATTCTACCGATGGCCGCATTGCTGCTATTTCCGTAGTCGGTGAACTCATCGGCCAAATCCAATCCGACACACTCCGGGAACTCCGCCGCATCCTCCCTCATCCAAATGGCGACTCGCTCTACATCCTCCACGACGATACGGTGAGTGCCATTGTCCCCCCGAAGCCTTCGGAATCCCATTGACGCACCCGCACGTGCATGCTACGGTGCGGTCGTTCCTTCCAAACCCCGTCTCCCGGGAACGAGGAGGTTGCATGACAAAACGATCATCGCGCATCTCGCCGTCATCATCCGTGCCGGTACTGCTCCAGCGCGCAAAAAAGGACCCACCCGAACGATCGCCGTTCCTCCAGGAACTCCGAGCAATCGGCGCACCCGTCGATCGCGAGGATGCAACTCTCGTGTCACGAGGCGTCATAGGCGGCAGTGCATTGTGGGCCACCGTTGCCTTCGCGGCCCTGGCAAACCCTCCCCTATGGGCACTCCTCTCAACTGGCGGACTCCTACTGAGCTTGACCAGCTGGAACTTCTTCAAGTTGTACCGTTTACTACATCGATCAGTATCAAACGACGCAGTCGAAAGTGGATTTGGTGTGGGGTGCTTGCTCATACTCTGGCCACTCTGCCTGGGGGTTGCTCTGCATTCCTACGGGAAACCCCGCATCCCGCGCGTCATTGCCGCAACGCGAGCGGAGCTCCATCGCCGATTACATGCACCGCCCCAGGACATCAGCAACCCTGTTGCCGCACTCCCTTCGGTGCTTCTCGGGATCGTCGCCGAGGAAGAGGCGGATCTCGTCGGCGAGGGCAGCGAACTCACACGGCTCCTCGCGACCATCCAGCAGGAGCTCACGACTGCGGAAGAGGTACACGCGCACTTCCGCGCACGCGCCGCAGCAGCCGGCGATCTCGCACCGAGCGCGGTGACGGAGGCATACGATCGCGCCGAGCTCCGCTGTAAGAGCCTCGCAGAGAAACGGCAGCGCCTCGAACAATCGATCGCCGCAATACGGACGTTCTACGAGCAGTGCCGCGCATACATCCGGGGACTCGCCCCAGAAATCGAGGACATCGTCCAATACGAACGCCTCGCACGGGTGGAGGCCGCCGACGATGCACTCGGGGTGCGTCTCCATGCTGCGCTCGAGCAATCCACCGGAACCATTCTCCACCGCACCGCACAATTCGGCAGCCAAATACACGACGCGCTGCTCCACGCAGGCATCCAGGCCGCCCTCGCGGCGTCATCACACGACGGCACCAATACCCACACGATCGACGCGACGATCGAACGTTTCCTCTCGCGATCCGCGCCTGTGCTCGAGCTTCCCGCCACCACTTCGGTCGCATAGCCGTCCGCCCCACTCCTCGATGAGTGGGGCGCTTCGTTGCCAAAACACAGCAACCGTGCCTCGATGGCACGGTTGCTGCTTCTCTCATGTCGTGCGGAAAACTCCGCGCGCTCCGCTCGAGCAGGACGACCCTGAGACCGAACGTTCCATCTCATCGGGTGAGATCCTCAGGATGATCACGTCGGGTCGGGTGAGATCCTTCGGATCTTGCAGATCCTCAGGATGATCACGTCGGGAAGGAAACTATTTTTCTGTTGCGACGTGATCACTTGAGCGTCACCTTCGCTCCCGCTTCTTCGAGCTTCTTCTTCCACTCCTGCGCCTGCGCCTTGGGGACGCCCTCCTTGATCATCTTCGGGGCGCCGTCCACGAGATCCTTCGCGTCCTTGAGACCGATATCCGAGAGCGCGCGGATCGCCTTGATTACGTCAATCTTCTTATCGCCTGCCGCGGTGAGCTCTACAGAGAACGCCGACTGCTCCTCCGCTGCTTCTGCCGCCGCGCCACCTGCCGCCGGAGCCGCCATCATGGCAACCGGAGCCGCCGCGGATACCCCGAACTTCGCCTCAAGTACCTTCACGAGCTCCGCGAGATCCAAGACATTGAGCTGCTCAATCGCGGTCACGATGCCCTGAAACTTCTCGGGGACCTCAACCTTCTGATCGTCTGCCATATTGCAATGAATACCATTTATGATGCCGACGCTGCCCCAGCCTTTGCCTGCGCGATTGCCTGTAGGACGCCCACGAGATTCCGGGTGTTGCCCTGGAGCACACCGAGCATTCCTCGAAGCGGAGCAGCGATGCTACCTACCGCCCGTGCAATGAGTACCTCGCGGCTCGGGAGCGAACCAAGCGCAACGGTTTCTTGGGTCGTCAACACGCGCACTGCCGCATCCTCCCGCAAGAATCCACCCAGCACCCGAAGCGCAGGATGATCCTTTGCGAACGTCTTTGCGAGCTTTGCGGGTGCAACGGGATCCGCAAATCCCAGGAGCACACTAACGCCCGCTGCCATGCTCGATGCATCGAACGCCATGCCTGCGTCCTGGAGCGCGCGCGTGAACAACGTCTTCTTCACGACCATGTACTCGCACTGTTCCGCGCGACCCTTTGCGCGCAACGCATCGAATTCCTCCATTTTGAGACCTCCAAAATCTGCGATGACCGCTCCCGACATGCGTCGCAGACGATCCGACAGTCCTTCCGCAATCGCCATTTTTTGTGCTTTCGTCTTTGGCATGCAAATTCGTCGAATGATTCGACCAAACAAAATAACGTGCCCGCCGGCACGTCAAAGCATCGACCATCCACTCACAAATGCGAGTGGGAGCTTTGCCTCGGCGGCAGATTAAGCCGAAATCCGTTTCGGGAGATCGGCGGCCGCTGTCTCCGGCGTGGATCTCTAACGTACCAACCCGACGGTACACCGTCAATACCGCCCTCGTAACAGCAAAACGGAGGCGATGCGCTCGCCTCCGTGCATCCTCAACTATCCTCCTCAAAAACGTGCCGCAGCACTGCATGCAGATCCTCAACAATCGTCATACTCGGGATGCGTGCTCGCGCGCCCTCGATGCGATCGCGCGGATGGTAGCCACTTCGCGGACAGATACAGGAGGGAATGGATGCGGCATGCGCTGCCTCCGCATCGAACACCGTATCGCCCACGAGCAGCGCCTCGTGGGGGGCGCACTGAAATGCAGCAAGGTACCGCTGGAGCGTGAGCGTCTTCTGCGCAATCGTGCCGACCACATCCGCAAAACACGCACGAAACTGCAAGCGGTCGAGTGTCGCAATAATGTGGTCCTTCGGGAATCCGCTCACCACGATGCATGTAATCCCCGCGAATGCGCAATGCTGCACTACCTCTACTGCATCGGGAAACGGGAGTGGCGGCGCGATCGTGGCGAGCGCCTCGAGGAGCAGCGCGTTGATCTCCTCACCGGATACGGAACACGGAATTCCACACTCCCAGTAGAACGTGGGATATGCGGGCACCACCTGATCTCGCCAGACCTCGAATGGAGGCGGCGCGATTCCAAATCGTCGGAACACGTGCACGTAACCCTCGTACACGTACATGCAGTCGTGGAGCAATGTCCCGTTATAATCCCAGAACATGATCCGCCGAATCGGTCGTCGCATGGATCCTCCCGCCTGATATCAGGCATCACGCAATACCAATACAAAGAACAACGTACGACGAGCGTACGCAAACATGCCCCAACCGTCAAGACGCATCGCGCTCAGAGGAGCGCATGTTGCCCCATCCGCAATGCGGCATCCGTGGTTTCGCTCAGGAGTACGATGTCAGTGATGCGGTCGATCGCGAAGCGTCGGGTATCCTTCCGAAGATGACAGTACGCATCTACGACATCACCATGCACGCTCAGTACATCAATCTTCCGCCGATTCCGATGATCCTCACCCTCCGCGGCCATCGTAGATACATATTCGATCTCCACACGCTGCCCACGGCGCAGTGCCTCCTCGAGCACGGTACGTACCGGAGTTTTCTTCCCCGGCCCCGAACCCCAAGCAATAGGGACCGCGCGCTTCGCTCCATCCTTCCCCATGAAATACACCTGCCCATGCTGACACCCGTACTCGTACAGCTCTCGCGTAATGCGGACATCATCCAAACAGTATTTCTTCACCTGATCAATTTTTCCCTCACGGAACCATCGAATCGCCTGAAGACCATCACCAGATTTCTTCTGCTGGAGCGTCGCCTCCGCACACGAATCCAGAGACACGCGATGCCCCAGATGCCGCTCGAGCTCCTTCATGAGATCGAGTGAGGGCACTTTCGATGTATCGAACGGCAAATACGGCTGGAGCACCGGGAGATCGAAGTGCTCGCTGTTAAAACCAATCACCAAATCTGCGGCGCGGAGCAATTTTCCGAATGCGAGCACCTCTTTTTCTTCAAAGGTGAGGTACGTATCCGTTCCGGAATCGTAACAACCGATGACCGCAACCCCCAGTAAATGACGATTGTGCGCGCCGCCCACCTCCGCAAACTCCTTCTGCGTTTCAATATCAAAAACAAGAATTCTTTCCATATCTCAAAATGACGGAGGCTCCGTGGTGGTGGGGTCGCAATCCGCGCGGTCGGGTGATTCCGGAGGCGCGAAACGTTCCTCAATCTTCTGGATGCGCACCTCCGCATCGGTGAGGCGCTGCCGGAGTTCCTTCGCGAGCGCCATACCACGCTCGAATTTCTCGAGCCCCTCCTCGATATCAACCGCGTCACGCTCAAACCATCGCGCGATGGCCTCGAGCTCGCCAAATGCTTCTGCAAATGTTGTTTTCCGCTTGGTCATACCGTGACGTGCATTGTCGCACACTCCTACGCATCCGTACCTTGTGGATAGCGGATTATTGCACCACTGCGTCGATTGCTCCGTCACTAAAACGCGTGTGGACCACATCACCGCGTGCCACGGTATTCGCGGAACGAATCAATCGGCCTCGCACCCATGTTAGCGAATACCCACGCGCCAACATACGGAGGGGGTTCAAATTCTCGAGGAGCCGCTCGGCCCCATCGATCCGCGTCCGTGTCTCCATCATCCGCAGCCGCGCGCGGTGTGCGATACCATGCACCAGTGCATCAATACGGACGAGACGAGCATGCGCGAACGCGGTGCCATGAAAGAGAAAACGATCCACCGCACTCCGACAGCGCGCGACACGCATCCGCAGCGTCATTGCCATGCCCTCCGAATGTCCATTAATCGCCGCCAAAATTTCCCGTCGATCGGGGACCACAAGCTCCGCGGCATTCGATGGCGTGGATGCGCGAAGATCTGCAACCAAATCCGCAATGGTAATGTCTCGCTCATGACCCACACCGACCACCACGGGGATCGGTGATGCAAAGATGGCGCGCGCCACAGCCTCCGCATTAAACGCCTGGATATCTTCGAGTGAACCTCCTCCACGGATGAGCACGAGCACCTCGGGACGATCACCGCGCGCAGTACTCCACCACCGAAAAGCTCCGCAAATATCATCAATGGCATCCGCTCCCTGCACCGCCACGTCCTGCACCAGGATCTCTACGTCACCCCAGCGGTTTTTCAAGATGCGAACAAAATCGGTGTACGCTGCCGATTCGGATGAAGCAATGAGACCAATCCGCGATGGGAACCGGGGGAGCAATCGCTTGCGCGCAGCCGCAAAGACTCCCTCTTGTTCTAGTTTCTGCTTGAGGAGCTCAAACGCACGACGAAGACTCCCCTCACCCACCGGCTCCAGTGCTTCCACTGTGATGCGAAATCGGCCAGATTTTGCATACACGCCCGGCACTCCCGCAATGCGCACGAGCATGCCATCCGCAACTTCGTGTCGCAACTTCCAAATCGGCATGAAGCAGTCCACGATTCCCGAAGCGTCTTTCAGGGAAAAGAAGACCCATCGTTCTTGGCGAATTGCAAAACCAGAAACCTCGCCCTCAATGAGTGCGGGAACTCCGGAGAGCACGTCGTTGATGCCCTGCAAAAATTCAGAGACGGTGAGGTGACGCATAGCACATTCGCATCGTACCGCATTCGCGCCATCAACGCAGTGGACGAATGCAACGCGAACCACACAGAAACGAAGACACCGTGCCTCCGCCGCTCCCATTGACAGCAGATGTCGCTCCCCCTACAGTTGCGCCAGATCGTACGGTTCGTTCACAACAGAACCAAGGAGGGTCTATGCACCCGAATCCGCGCATGGTCAACGTCGTCGCCACGGGTGTGGGTGGCGGCGCGCTCGTGTACCTCAGCATGCTCACGCTCGTTCCCGCGCTCGGTGCGATTCCCGCCCTCGGGATCAGCATCGTCCTCGGCGCAATCATTGGATACGTCGGTCCGCATACCGGCGCGGTGGTCGCGGCGATTCCGAAGGTGGCCAGAGAAACGATGCCGAATGTCGCCGCCGCGATGTCCACCTCGCGCCGCGGGCTACGCACCTTCTTCCGTGGGTTCCGCCCCATGTTCTGGTACTCCGTGGTGGTCGCCATCGCGGCCGGATGGATCGCCTACTCGCTCGCCGTACCGAACGTCCCCGCGTTTTCCGCAGCTGGCGGTTGGATGAGAGCAGAGATGGGTGGGTGGTATCTCCCCTGGATTATCCCGATCCTCGTCCTGTTCATCGGCATCGCCTCGACCGATGCACCACCGGGAGACTTCCCAGGAAAAATAGCAAATCGAGCCTACATGGTATTTGTCGGATGCGGAATCGCGATCGCCGTCGCCTGCCCGTTGGGCGGTCTCGTGTTCGGCGCATTCGGCCCGCTGGGCGTTGCCGTATTCGCCGCGGTGCTCTGGGCGGTCGTCCTCTGGGTTCTTCCCAGCATCTTCGTGGGCATCCTCGGCAACGAAACGTGGACGGAACGGTGGGCAGATCGGCTGACGCTCCGGCGCGCCGCAATGGATGTGCCGCCCGCCACCGACGCGCAAGACCCGGAACTTCGCGCACTCCGCGAAGAGATCGGGCGAGACGCACGCACCTTCGAGCGCCAAATGCGCGCGCAGGATCTCCTCAGTAATCCGTTTTCCCTGCAGCCTTGGTGGGCGCCCATCCTGCTCTATGGGCAGGCACTCCGCGCGATCGTCCGTTGGTCGTTCCGGTGCCTCTGGGCGATCGGTTCGCACCTCCTCTGGCATTGGCCGATCGCGCTCGGGAAGTTCTTCGTCCTGCTCGTGCGACTCGTCCATACGGAAATCCGACTCATGTGTGCTGTCGATGTTCCGCTCGGCGGCATTACTGCGTACGCCATTGCCCGCACGGCGTGGGGGGAACAATTTACGAGCCTCCCGAGTGCCCTCCAGCTCGGCATGAGCCTCGGAGCAGGCGTGCTCACGCTCGGCATCGTGCTCCTCAACATGAAGTGCATCGCGCCGCTCGTGGCGAAAACCGCCGAGCATCATCCGCAACCCTGAAACGCGAGAAAGCAAGAAGTCGTGAACTACATCAACTTCGTGAATCACCTCCTCCGCTGCTGTGTCACTGCAGGATCGTACGCCGTCGCCATCCAATCCCGCGTACGACTGCAACCGGAAAAGAAAGGCGGCAATCCGTTCACCCGCGCGCTCACCGACGCGGATCTCTCGGTCCAGAATTTCTTCGAGGTCGAACTCCTGAGCGCCGGCTATCCGATCCGCTTCGATCCTGAGGAAGCAGCGCACTCCCTCAATATTGGCTACTTCCCATCCGACGCGAATCACATGATGCTCCTCGATCCGATCGACGGCACCAAGTACTACGCGGACGGCATTCCGTACTTCGGTATCGCCTGCACCCTGCTCCGTCGTGACACCATCGTCGCGGGCGTGTACTGCATGCCACACCAAGGACGCGCGTATGTCATGGTGGAGGGACTGTCCGGCCCCCGCAGCATCCATCTCCTCGACTCACTCAAAGGTCTCTCCCTCTCGCTCCCGACGGGCGGACAGCCACTACGGCTCCGCCCGGAGAGCACCGCGATCGCTGTCTGGGACGAACACATCGATCCGGCGGCGATGTCCAGACTCCGTGCGGACGGCAACACCATCGCGTGTTCCACGTATCCAGGTCCCAATCCACAGCAATGGCGGTACGGCGTGCCGAGCGTTCTTGCTGGTGATGCCGCGGCGATCGTGAAGCCCCGCGCAAAGCTCCTCGATTTTGGCATGGCGGCATGGATCGTGGAGCATGCGGGAGGATGCGTGAGCGATTTCGCGGGCAATCCTATTCCGAACTATCTCGATTATCCCGATCAGCGCATTCCCGGACTCGTCTGCTCCCGCGATCGCGCGGTGCACGAACGTATCATCAGCGCGCTCCGCGGATAGCCATCCCAAAGGAGATGTCCCATGTCCCCCACCAGTCCACCCGCCGCTACCGTCTGTCTCGTCGCCATGTATGACCGAAACCATCCGGATGCGCCGCAACGACAAACGAAATGCGCCACGCGAGCAGACGAAACTGCGGCAATCCAATCCTTGCTCGCCGCATGGCTCCAGGAGCACGGACCAAAGGACCTCGACCCCCAATTCAGTACCCTGAATTCCCTTGGAGTCGTCATGCTCTCCGTCCCCCCCAAGCTCGTCACGACACTCCGAGATGCGTTCCCGGTGCTCCTCATCGCGAATGGGGACACGCGCATGGAGCTCATTCGCTAGCTAGCACAACCCACGCCACGCGGCGTGGGTTGTTTCATATATCATTGACGACCCACAATTCCCCATGAAACGCTCAGAGAGTACGCAATGACCTCTTCCGCTCTCTATGTCACGCCCCCACTCTGCACTCGCCACCATTCTCGCTGCACATCGAGGCGGCAAATTGCGCATCACCTCGAAACTCCCGCTTCGATCGCGCCGCGATCTCTCCATCGCTTACACCCCGGGCGTCGCACAAGCATGCATGCGTATCGCGGAACATCCCGAGGAGGTACGGCGCTACACCATTGCTGGCGATACCGTGGCGATCGTCACCGACGGTTCGGCGGTTCTCGGCCTCGGCGATATTGGTCCACGCGCCGCACTCCCGGTCATGGAGGGTAAGGCAGCCATCTTTTCGACCTTCGCTGGTCTCCGGGCATTCCCGATCTGCCTCGCCACGCAAAACGTAGATGAAATCGTTGCGACGGTACGCGCCATCGCGCCCTCGTTCGCCGCAGTGAATCTTGAGGATATTGCTGCGCCGCGCTGCTTTGCCATTGAGGAGCAACTGCAGGATCTCGGTATCCCCGTCATGCACGACGACCAGCACGGTACCGCAGTGGTGGTATTTGCTGCGCTCCTCAATGCGTGTCGCGCCACAAAACGATCACTCCGCACGCTCACGGTGGTCATCATCGGCGCGGGAGCCGCAGGAACCGCAATCACGAAGCTCCTCGCGCCTCATGTCCACGACTGTCTCCTCATCGACTCGCACGGCCTCATCTGTGACGCACGGTCAGACCTCTATCCCGCAAAACGCGAACTCCTCGCACACACCAACAAACAAAACCGATGTGGCACCCTCGCCGATGCGCTCGTGGGGGCAGATGTGTGCATTGGCGTCTCGAAGCCCGGCATCATCACCCCAGACATGGTCCGTACCATGACGCCGAAACCCATCATCTTTGCCATGGCCAATCCGATCCCGGAAATCATGCCCGACCTCGCCCGTGCCGCAGGCGCAGGCGTCGTAGGCACCGGACGCAGCGATTTCCCCAATCAAGTGAACAACGCACTCGCGTATCCAGGGATCTTCCGCGGTGCCATTACCGCACGCGCTCCACGAATCACCGAGGCAATGCAAATCGCCGCAGCGCACGCCCTGGCCCGTCTCGTGTCGCGTCCTACCCCAGAACACATCATTCCCTCTCTCTTTGATCCAAAGGTGGTTCCCACCGTCGCTCGTGCGGTTGCACGCGCATCCCGAGCGCATTGACGCCGATCTCCTTCCCGTGCGAGGATCGGTGCAGGTTGTTCGCCCTTTGCAAGAAAGGAAGCCCCGTGCCCATCGAATACGGACGATTCATCCGAAGTCTCCTCCCCACGTTCATTGCCGCAGGCGAGTATGCGCTCGCCGTCCAATCCCGCATCCGATCACGCGATAAGGAAGGAGTGCGCAATCTCTTCGCTGCCGCACTCACCGATGCCGACCTCTCCATCCAGACACTCTTCGAGGTCACGCTGCTCGGAGAACGAATTCCGGTGCGATTCGCTCCAGAAGAAGCCGAACATTCCCTCAACCTGCGCTACTTCCCACCGGATGCCGAGCACGTCTTCTGGCTCGATCCCGTGAATGGGACCCGATTCTACCGTGAAGGATTCCCCCACTTCGATGTGATCGGCACCTTGACGCATGGCCCCGACATCGTCGCCGCGGTGGTGTACCTGCCCGCATTCGGACGCGCGTATTACGCCATCGCCGGAGAAGGCGCATTCACGATGCTGCAGTCATCGCTCCTCGGCGAGGAATCACCGCTCACCACGGAGCAATCGCAAGCGAATCGCCTCTTCTTGGAGGGTTGCGATCCGTCCACCGAACAGCAACTCCGCGCCCAATTCGATGTGGTGACGATCGAAGAATACGACCGCCACCCCACACCGCAGTGGGCGCTCTCCGCGCATGACATGCTCACCGGAAACATCGCGGGTGTCGCTAAAACAAACGCACCGCTCATTGATTGGGGTGCGATGGCATGGATCGTGGAACAAGCCGGTGGCATCGTGAGCACGTTCACCGGAGGCCCCATCCCGAGCTACCTCGATTTTCCGGAACAGAAAATTCCTCAACTCCTCGTCGCGCGCGACCAGGAGACGCACGAACGCATGCTGCGCGCGCTTCGCGGTTGATCATGACCGCCAACACCTCCGCCATGATTGGCGGAGGTGTTTCATTTCCTATGCGAGCGAAAAGCCGGCGTCATGCTGTGCAAGCACTCCATCGCGAACCAATGCCACCAGCAACGCATCCACATCTTCCGTGCACTCGCCGAGCACGCGCAGACGCTGACGCACCACGGCGGGCGGCAGCGGCCGACGATGTTCCCGCAGCACCGCCACGATACGTCCCCGCCAGTATCGCGTGGAATTTTTGAATGGGGCCACCACGCGCTTCGTGCGATTGGGTACATGCCGCGCCTGAAAAACGAGTGCCCCGTAATCCATGAGCGCATAATTCCATTCTCGACCGTAATCGGGAGGAATGACCCGAGCAGCCAGCCGCATCACCTCGGGAACAGACATGGCCATGATGTCGGGCCGATGGTAAATGATGTGCGCGAGGACGCGCCGAATGTTCGTGTCCACGCAGGGAGCGGGCAGATTCCACGCAAAGGCGAGGAGCGCATGAGACGTATACGGACCAATGCCGGGAAGTTCCTCCAACATCCGTGCAATTTTTGTTATTCGTTTCTGCAATACGGCACCACGCCACATTGCGCACGCTCCGCGCACACCCGCAATCAACGCCCCCATCTCTACATCCTCCGCATCACTGAATCCCCGATTCCCCACACTCCTACTCGCTAATTCGTGCGAATAGGAAAACAATTCCCCCCACCACGGATGCGTCGTGACATACTGCGCACACTGATGCAGGTACACCGCGCGACGATTATATCCAAGTCCCGCCCACGCACGAATCACGCTCCCTCGCCGCGCCCGCGCGAGCGCCTGTACCGTAGGCCATCGCCGCATCCAAGCATCCCAATACGATCGCACCCGATCCACCTGCGTTTGCTGGAGCATCACCTCCGAGATGAGGATCGCGTACGGATCGCGCGTATGCCGCCAAGGGAGGTCATGGCGGCCGTATTCCCTATACCACGCCAACAATGCAGTGCGCCGTGCTGACATCGCACGCAACTTTTCGATGGGAGGGACCGTCGACCGTTCGGGCATATCGAACCCATCGTACACGCATCGCGGGACACATGAGAAACCGACGCCGTGTGGGCGTCGGTTTCCGCTTAGGCAATTCCCGCGGGTGGGGCACCGTGCGATCGGTAGAACGACTCGAGATCCATCGACAGGAACTGCTGCGCGTTTGCGCGCGCCCGATGGATCGAATGCGAGGATGGCGCCGAGGGTGCGTTGTTCCCTATCTGGAGAGTGGCCTCCCCGGGATACAACTCGAACAACACCTCTGTGGCACCATGCTCCAAGGACAACGCAAGCTGAGCCGCCGCGAAATCAGCGAGTTCGCCGAGTGTCAGTACTGCATCATCGGAATCACCATCCAACACATGGCGCTGGGCACCACAACGCTCCCAGCGCATGAATCGCGTCCGAAACGCGGGCGCACCATCACGGAGCGGCAAGAGCGACCAGTCCTTCGGGAGCGACGTGGACCGCACCAGGAGAAACTCGGTGAAGTCAGTATCGGGATCGTATCCCGTGAACATGTGAAACGGCTCCAACGGACGATCGCACTCCACCGACCAGGAGCGCATCATTGGATTACAGCGCACCACCACCGCTACTGCGCCCTTCGTGATGCAATCCGCAACCGAATCGCCAAACGCGTGGACCACGACGTCCAGTGCCACCGACCGCGTCAGGAGAAATCGAAATGCCGTACCGGATGGGAACCATTCCGAGGGAACCATCTGGGAATCCCACATGATACACAAACCTCCTGCGGTGACACCGGTCACCGCGCGCACACTATCGCACCGAAGACGTCCCGCGTCAAGGCAGCGCACGCAATTCCTCTTTCAATTGCGGCAGCTGCGCACACCATCGGTATGCGAAGTAGTTCCAAGCGCGCCAATCTGCGGACAATACCTGCTCGTTATCTACTTGCCTATCCCAATACTGCGGATCTAAATCCTCGACGACACGACAGCGCGTACCGAGAATCCACGCTCGCGCCACCGCATCGGTTCGCGCGTATCGCGCGAGCGCCGGCATTGCATCCAGAGAGAGATCCTGTCGGAAATAATCCACATCTAACGGGACCGTGGGATGCTTCGCTTGTCGACGCACGTTCCATTCGCCAACCAATCGATCGACCGGCAATGTCATCATCACCACAAATGCCGCGATCATTCCCACGCTCAACCACCGACCAAGTCGGAGGAACGGTACGCGACGAGCCGCGGCACGCAACATGACCACCATGCCGAGCGTGATCGCAATAATCATGCTGCACGCATACACGCGCATCCGCGTAAGCCCATACGCCGCCGTATACTGCAGCACCTGCGCCATCGCAATGCCTGCAACTCCAATCGTTGCGCCAAAAAATCCGATCAACATCCCCCGTGCGCGGCGTCCCGCACGATCATTCGCCGCTTCGGGGAATACCCGATACCAGAGCACGCCCAATCCATACGCGAACAAACTCGCCACCACGAGCTCCACAAACGCTCGACGCGCGACCGCCGAAAGCACGAACGTCTGCTCCAACGCACCCCGCATGCGTACGAGCTGTACCACCTCAAACACCACGAATGCCACGAACAATATATCGAGCAGGAGGAAAAAAGTGGTCACCACCGTCGGACGAATCTCCCGCACCCTTCCCGATCCTGTCGAAAACGGACGCGGAAGGAGGAGCAACGATCCCAGATAACCGGCGACCAGGAGCGCCACCACCGTACGTCGAATCACCAACCCGAGCGTCTCCAGCGTTGCCTCGTCAATCAATCGAGTAATGGCCCGCTCGATGGATGCGTCTGCGCTCGCGAAAAGCGCCGTAAACAGAAGCAGGAATGGGATGGCGAGCAACACACCCACCAACACCTCACGCGCCCATCGACGCTCTCCCCCAGGGAGGACGAGTGTGCGAAAAAGCGCAGCGACTCCGCGGATCGTACGAAGCCCCGCGGCAATCACCTCACCTCCCACCACCCAACCCATCTCCGTCCACGACGCGCGCTCGGTGAGCAGCCAATATCCAAACACCAACAACAACCCGATGCCGCCCATGCCCGCCCAAAAATCACCAATGGGATTCGCATAGAGCGCCACATCAATCGCCAGCAATACAATGGGCGCTGCCAGCAGCAGCGGCCATCCCCAAATCGATCGCCGCAACCACGCGGCGAGTCCCAAGAGCACCCCGAGACATCCAAGGAGGAAATACGACCATCCTACGCTAAATATATCTGCATGCCCTAGCAGGGATGGCACAAACATCTGCCAGAACAGCGTCACCAATACCCCAGCCCCCAATGCGCCCAGCGCTGAACGAATCGTGGTCGTCATATTCTTTTAGAGGTCATCCACATCCCGCAAAAAACTCCTCGGCCGCTGCGGCGCGGGCATGCGTTCTCCCTGTGCATCCAACACAATGATCGGGTCATCCGAATCAGTAATCGCACGCGACGCCGACGGCCGATGCCACGCAGTCGTCCCCAACGGACGTCCCACCGCAATAGGCTCGAGGAGTCCGGCATCGATTTCTTGGAGAAACATGGAGGGAGCTGCCAAGAATCCAGCATCGCGCCCCCCGGCGAGCGCGTACGTCAACGCGAGCACGTCACGCGCGCGCGTCACCGCAACATAAAACAGTCGCCGCTCTTCCTCGATCCCCCCCTCCTCGAGCACGGAGCGACGATTCGGAAAGGTATTCGCATTGAGCCCCATCACAAATACCGCGTGCCATTCGAGCCCCTTCGCCTGATGGATCGTGGAGAGCACCACCCGTTCGCGCTCTGATGCATTTGGGCCAACCCGCTCTGCGCGAAAACGCTCCTGCAGGGACATGTCCGCAAGGAACGCAGCCACATCCGTGTATTGCTCCGCAAACACCGCAAGCTGCTCAATATCTTCGAATCGCTCGGACGCATTCGGATAGGTTGCCTCCACATGATCTCGGTAACTGCCGCGCACCAGTGCCCGAATCAATATCGCCGGATCTCCCATCGCCTGGAGCGGCCCCGCCATCCGGCAGAATGCGTCCCACCCGCGCTCGAGACGCGGAGGCAACACCAGTGTCGTCCCCGATACCTGCCACGGGATCCACGCTGCACCCGATTGTGCCGTCGCCATGGATCGCATGCGCTCGGCAATATCGCCCGCCCCTGCATCGCCAATACCCTCCTGGAGCTGCAGCACCCGCAGCCAGGCGGCAATATCCGCCGGATTCGAAAGGATGCGCAGGAATGCGAGCACATCCTTCACATGGGCACGCTCGAAGAAACGTACGCCGCCGCGATAATCATAAGGAATATCGCGCTTCATGAGCTCCAATTCGAGGAATTCAGAGAGGTGGGTCGCCCGGAAAAGCACCGCAATCTCCGAGAGTGGCACTCCCTGATCGCGGAGCTCCAGGATGCGTTTTGCAATATATCGCGCCTCTTCCTCCATGCTCGTTGCCTGCACGAGCTGTGGACGCACCCGACGCGCCCGCACCGGACGCAGCGTCTTCGGAAATTGCTCCACATTATTCGCAATCACCGCATTCGCGACATCCAGAATCTCCGGCGTAGAACGGTAATTCGTCTCAATGCGGAACATGCGCGTCCCCGGCGCCTGCTGCGGAAACTGAAGGATGTGCGCCACTTCGGCGGCACGGAACGAATAGATCGATTGCGCATCATCACCCACCACCAAGAGATTGTGGTGCGCCGCTGCAAGGCAAGACACTATTTCCGCCTGAAGACGATTCGTGTCCTGGAACTCGTCCACCAACACATACCGGAACTGCTGCGCAAATGAATGCGCAATCCCGGGTGCTTGCAGCACCTGCAAAAAATGCAGGAGGAGATCATCAAAATCCATGGCATTCGATGCACGCTTTCGCGCGTCGTAATGCCGCATCACGTTTTCGATCGCGGGAGCGAGTGGTGCAAATTTTGCATTTCGCTCCTCAAGGACCTCAGGTAACGGACGCTGCGCATTTTTGTGAAAACTCATGACTGCACGCAGAACGGCTGGCGCAGGAAATCGACGCGCGGTGGTATCAATACCGAGCGCCTTGACCGAGGCACGCAGGAGATCGTGCGTATCTTCCTCATCCAAAATCGTAAAATTGGACGAATATCCCACTTGCGCGGCAAAGCGACGAAGCACCCGGCTGGCAATGTGATGGAACGTTCCACCCCAAAGCCCCGCCGGGTGACGACCGAGCAGTGTTTCCACTCGCTCCAACATCTCCCGCGCTGCCTTATTGGTGAAGGTAAGCAGCAAAATCTCCTGCGGCAGCACCCCCTGCTCGAGCAAATAGGCCACCCGGTACACCACCGTGCGCGTCTTGCCGCTTCCCGCTCCCGCCAATACGAGACACCGCCCATCACCGTGGCGCACCACCTCCCATTGCTCTGGATTGAGCTCACTGGCGTAGTGAATCGACATGCATGTTGCATTTCATGGAGACCATACCGCGCACGACTTTCATTGTGCCGTGTCCTTGACGACCCTGCCAGCCAGTGGTACGCTGCACGCATTGTATATGTGCCACCCACCCGTATTGACCATCATGAAGAACGAATTCGCTGCATATTCCGCAGCGGGTTTGGTTCCCCGTTCCTCCTTCTCCCGGGTGGTGGGCCGCTCCTAAAACGTGCGTCCCGTCCGTGTCCCAACGCCCCGGCGAGGCAGGAACGCCGGGGCGTTTTACGTTCTGCCTCGCATGCCATTCCCGGCGACGAAAGGAACACGTCCATGACCAACATCATCCAGCCGCAATTCCGAACCGGACCACGATGCTACCTCCGACCACTCGATCCGCGCACCGATACCGAACGATGCTATCTCTGGATGAACGATCCCGAAGTCACGCGCTGGCTCCTGCGACACACGCACATCCCGTACCCGGCAGAAGCATCCTGGGTCGCGGATGTCGCAAAGGAACGTCCGACAACGCACCACGTGTTCGCGCTCGTGCTCCGCGAGCACGATACGCACATCGGGACGGTAGGCGTCCATGACATCGACTGGCTTGACCGCACCGGAACGAGCGGCTGGGTCATCGGAGCCAAGGAACATTGGCGGAATGGGTACGGATTCGAGGCGGTCATGCTGCTACTCCGGTACGCATTCACCGGCCTCAATCTCCGGAAAATCAACTCTTCCGCCTTTGCCCCGAACGTCGGGAGCAATCGCATCCACGAGAAATGCGGATACCATGAGGCGGGACGGCGGCGACTCCAGTTCTTCCGTGATGGCAGCTACCACGACGAAGTGATCTGGGAGCTCTTCGCCGAAGACCACGCGCGCGTCTGGGAGGCGCATCGACCACAATTCGAGCAGCCGCACATCGATTGCGCGCGGGAACCATAACCGAACACTATCTGACCCCACCCGCACATGCATGGGTGGGGTCATCCTTTTGATATCGAACACTATTCGTGATCACTTCGAATCTAGGTGCTTCCGTACATTCGCGCTGTGCTCCTCCCATGTGCGCGAAAAGATGGTCTCCCCTGTTTTGGTCGTCAAGAAAAACCAGTACGGTGACTCTTTCGGACGCAGCGCCGCCACAATGGCATCCATGCCCGGATTGCTGATCGGTCCTCGCGGCAATCCAGGGTACTGATACGTATTGTATGCGGAATCTATTTTCGTATCCCCCAGCGTCACCCGTGGATCATGTTTCCCGGTCAGGTAATTCACCGTCGAATCCACCTGCAGCCGCATCCCCCGATCGCGGCGCTTCCAAAGAATGCCAGCGGCGATCGACCGATCTTCCGATCGACTCACCTCGGCCTCGATGATGGAGGCCATGGTCAGCACCTGGTGCGTCGTTCTTCCCGAACGGGCAATTTCCTGACGCATGTCCGGTGTAAAACGACGCTCGGTATTCATGAGCATCTTCCGGATGATTTCCTCCAGGGGTGCATCTGCGTAGATGCGATACGTATCGGGGAAAAGATACCCTTCGAGACTCACAAAAACCGGTTTCTCGCTCAGCAAGGGGAACTCCTCTACCGAAAAATGCGTCGGACGTTCCACATTGGATTCTGCGGTGCGATAATCCAGTGCCGGCATTCCGACGAGGGAGAAGACCGCATCGGCACGGGCAATACCCTCACGCTCGAAATAGGCCACGACATCACGGATATTCCATCCCTCCAGGACCCGAATTTCACGCTCGCGCCGAGGCGGTGCGCTCGTGAACTGGCGCGCAAGCGTCCAGGCAGTAGAACGCGCATCCACCTCATATTGACCAGGAAACGGGCCTCGTCGTTGCGCAGCAAGCGCCACACGAAATGCGGCCGTATATCGCAACACGCCCGCTTCCTGTAATGCGCGAATGATGCCATCACGATCCGCTGGAATCTCCACCGTACGCGTCATCGCTGCCGGATATTGACCCTGGAACATGGACCGCACAAACACACCGGACGCCGCGAACGCCACTATGCCGAGCACGGCGAACACGAACAACCACGGCGACCGCTTCCGACGCTGCTCATATCCCAAAATCCCCTGCGGATGGCGAATAGGTCCGTGCAAGTACATATCTACAAATACCGCGTGAATCCACGACGCTGCATTTCCTCCAGTGCCTGCTTCACCTCCTGCGCATGATCGCGTCGACACACGAGAAGCGCATCTGGCGTATCGATGACGACGCAATCTTCGAGGCCGCACGTCACCACCATCTTTCCCTCCGGAGCAACCACGAGATTACCGCGGCTCTCCACGCCAATATGCGTGCCTCGCTCCACGTTGGCACGCGGGCCTGGAGCAAGCGTCTCATACACCGCGCGCCAGTGCCCAATGTCTGCCCATCCAAATGACGCGGGAACGACGACGAATTGCTCGAGATGCTCCATCATACCGCAATCAATGGAAACCGCAGGCATCTCTGCAAACGCGGCACGCACATCCAGACCTTCGGGGGCATCCGCAATACGCTGCAGTGCTGCCGCGTGCAGCGGCAGCACCTCACGAAAACGCTCCAATAATCGAGCAGCGTGGAAGGTAAAGAGCGCGGGATTCCAAAGATATCGCCCCGAAGCCACATACGCCGCTGCGGTTGCCTGATCCGGCTTTTCCACAAAGCGCCTCGCGATCGTCGGGACACCGCTCTCCGCTCCGGGGGCCGCAAGCTCTATGTACCCATACCCCGTTTCCGGATACTCCGGCACTACCCCCACCAGCGCTACATCCAAACGATCACGCTCGACACAATCAAATGCAGACCGAATCGCCTGCTCATATGCAGCGACATCAGCCACATGCGCATCGGCATTGATGGTGACAAACGTCGCCTCCGGATCGCGGTGGAACAAACGGGTCGCCGCGTACCCGATCGCCGCGGCAGTCTCCCGAGCAACGGGTTCAATTAACAGTTGTTCCTGCGGGAGCTCGGGGAGTTGCCGGGCAACCTCTTCCGCATGCGCAGCGGTCGTGGCCACCCAAACCGCCGGAACCGGAAATGCACGCCGCACGCGCTGGTACGTCTTTTGGAGGAGTGTTTCCGCATCCAGGAGCGCACATACCTGCTTCGGCGCGCATTGCCGAGAAAGCGGCCAGAGACGTTTACCGGACCCGCCCGCCAGAATTACTGCGTAGCGCATAGAAAATCTGCAAAATCATCGACGCGCGGCCGTTGACGTGCTATACTGAGTAATGTAGCAATCGCACCTTCCTGTGGATACCGGACCTGAGCGTATCGCGCCCCAAGAATTTCAGCGGGCCACCACGCCAGCCGGACAACAATGAACACGTGGGAGCACAAATCCCGCTCCCACGTGTTCTCCATCTCAATACCAATACCCAAAAACGCATGTCCGTCACTTCGTGCTCCGTTTCGCAGGAGCGTTCCGTCACCTATCACCTGTTCGCCGTCATTGCCGCGCTCGCACTCCTCGCGATGCCGCGGTTTGTTGTTTCTGCAGGCATTCGGGCGGACACAGTCCTAGTGGACACCAATCGTATTCGATCGACTGCAGGCGCTCCCCCGCTCCACATGGACACCGCTCTCACCGCTGCCGCCCAGCAGCGCGCAGAGGAAATCCTTACCCGACAACACTTTGCCCATGAACGCCCGAATGGCACGAGCTTTGCCACGGCCGCACAGGATGCACGGTATCCGTTTTCCCGCGTTGCCGAAAATCTCGCAATCGCCTTTACAGCAGAAGACCCATTAATGCGCGCATGGGATCAAAGCCCGGACCACCGACGCAACCTCTGGAACACGCAATACACCGATACAGGGATCGGCATCGCCTCAGGGGACTTCGCAGGCATCCCTACTATCGTCGTTGTCCAAATGTTCGGCGAACGACAAGCCCCGAACCTCCGCCTCTGGCATGCGCTCCCCTCGGGACTCCACCACGCGTAAACAAACGGAAGGACGCTGCAACGTGTTACCCGAGTAACACGTTCTTTTGATTTCCTTATTGACTTTCGGGTGATTTCGTGATAATCTGCGCGCAGACTCTTTCGAAATACATGGATGGGAGGTGAGCCACATGAACCGACGAAATCTCGCGATCGCGGGATGCTGCTTCGCGATCGTACTGCTCGCAGTGGGCTACTTCGCGTGCAGCGAGGAGGAAGCTCCTCGGGATATCCACATTCCGATCCAGGCGACACACACGGTACGAAAG
Organism: Candidatus Uhrbacteria bacterium; assembly: GCA_016188355.1. Taxonomy (GTDB): domain Bacteria; phylum Patescibacteriota; class Patescibacteriia; order JACPHY01; family JACPHY01; genus JACPHY01. Next base: position 65,123 of record JACPHY010000016.1, on the reverse strand, counting down.
GGAGAATTCCTCCGCAGCATCGCCCCCCAGTACACGAACGTGGGCTGGGAGGACGTGTTCCTCGCCAACATGGAGTTCCTCCAGGGCGAGTACGAGAACGTGTGCAACGGAAAGTCGTCACGGTACCGGAACAACCCCAGACGCCGGGGCACGTTCTGCAATGACCGGTACAAGCGGCCATACGCAAACACGCTGCTCCCCGGCTGGAAACTCATCATTCCGATCGGCAAGGCACCGGCAGTCATCGCCGACGTCATTGATCGTACGAAGGGTGAGAAGGTTGCGATCGTCGTAGACGCGACCGGATCCATGGCGAATGACCAACGCATCGTGGCACTCTACTACAGTGCCGCGCTCCGGAAGTACGGACGACAGATTACCGGTATCTGGATGTATGGCGATGGCCAAGTCCAGCACCTCGACCCTGAAGGGTTCGTGGACTTCCGATCGACCGGCGGGAATCTCGAAAACACGTACGGCGCCCTGAAGGAGGCCGCGAAATCGAACCCGGACCTCATCGTCCTCGTGACCGATGAACCGGGCGATGACTGGGAATGGCCCGGGCTCCTCTCGAGCATGGGCCTCCCGAAGGTCATCGCAACCTGCCTGCCGGAAGGCAGCGACTATCTCTGTGAGGCCAACCTGAAACGCCTCGTAGGGGAAGTCGGCGGCGAATACGTCCGATACGCGCCGAGTCCGTGAACCAAAGCGCCCCGCTCCGAAATGGAGCGGGGCGCTTTTCCAATCTCTTCTCATCCATCCCATCGACGCAAATGTGTTTGGAGCCATCGCACGCTCCCCCAACTCCCCATCGCCACCACCATACCCGCCAAAATATCAGTCACGTAGTGTACTCCCACATATACTCGTCCCACTGCCACCCCCATTGCCGCAACCACGAGCATTGCACGCAGGGAGCGCCGACGCACGTACGGCAAAATCGGCAGCACGAGCGCCATGGCGAGCGCCGCGTGGTCGGATGGAAATGACTTCAATCGAGCATCCATCGTAATGCGCTGCTGCGTACTTCCCCGGACGAATGGTCGCTCCCGGAATGCCAACACGCCAATCACCTGATTACAGCTCCATGCAATCACCAATGTCGCGCCAATCTCCCCAAGCAATCGCCTGCGCTGCTCCGGAGACTGCCGGTGCACGCAGTACGCAACCCCGCCGATCAGAACCCAGATCAGGAGCACCGCCAATATCCAACCAATACCGTCCAATATCGCCCAGTGACCCGCAAGACCATGTATCGCAAGGGTCAGCTGTCGATCGAACGCGCGAAGTTCTTGAATGAACACAGATTGTATTCAATCACGAATCCGCCGCTTGAAGTCCTCGACCATCGGAACCTGTTCAGCCTCTGCGCCATTCGCTTCCGCAATCGCGAAGGCAGTCCAATCCGCCAGCAGCAATGACTGGAAGACGCGCTGCCACAGCGATGCGCCCTGCATCTCGACCCGCTCCACTCCCATCCCCCGCTCCGCATATAAATCCGCACACACCTCCATGCGGCGACGCACGCGCGGGTGATCTGTCACATCTTGGAGAAAGACCGCGACAAACGACTCCACCAATCCACGGGTCGCCGTCATCGCATCAAAACCCGTCATCTCGTTGTGATTCAACTCCGGAAGGACGCTCGCAAATGCCGGTATTTTCCCGGTCTCATTGCACTTGATTTTCCAGTTATACCCCACCGGAGCATTGTCCTGCGAAGAGATGATGATCGGGATCTTGCCGCGAAGGCGCATCGCCAGTGCGCGTCCGTCTGCTTCTGCCTGCTCCACACGGAGCTGCGTCGGAAGCTGATGGAGCTCATCGCACACCACTCGGTCTCCCAGCAAGGTCACCAGCGCAATGGTGCTCAACCCGAGTGCTGAGCGCGGCTGAATGCCGGTGTCGGGTAACTGCACATAGGGAATATGCTCTGCGATCGCACGATCGAGGAGCACGCCACCTACTGCGATCACCGCGATCGGCATCTGCATTTCCTCCGCGCGCTGCAGGGCATCCAGAGTCTCTTCGGTATTCCCGGAATAGGAGGAGGCAATACACCAGTACTGCGATTCCCGCCCGGAAACCATGTGCGGAAGACCATAATTACGGTGTGCCAATAAATCGAGTTCCGGTCGTCGCAAACGTAACAGTTCCGGTGCGAGCGCCGATCCGCCCATACCGGCCACAATCACTCCCGAGCGACGATCCAGCCGATCTTCGTTTCCGACCTGCGGCTGATACAAAAATTGATTCGGAAACGCACGAATTGCGGCATCCATCATAGGCGTTCAGCGTATCACATTCTTCCAAATTCCACCCCCCACAAAGCAACGACTGGTCGTCTGCGCGAGCAGTCGCGGAATCCAATCAGTCACGCGCAGCGCTCGCTCGGCATCTTCGCACTCCTGGATGCGGGCGTGCGTGGTGGGGTGCTCCGGGGTGAAAAGCGAGCAGCAGTCATCGTATGGCCGCGCAGAAATTTCCGCAGTCCCAATCACCGATGCACGATCAATAATATCTTGCTTGTCCTCTCCAATGAGGGGGCGTAAAATCGGCATGGTCGCCACCGTGTCTACGGCAGCAATATTCGGCAACGTCTGCGATGCCACCTGCCCCACACTCTCCCCGGTGACCAGCGCCCATGCACGTGTTTGCCGTGCCACTGCCTCTGCGACGCGCACCATCATGCGTCGATAGAGCACCACACGAAGCTCTGTGGGCGCGCTCATGAGGACCGATTTCTGAAACTCCGCAAGCGGCACCGCATGCAGTACACCGGATCCACCCCACTCGACGAGGCGCTGCACGATGTCCTCCACATTCCGTATGGACGCATCCGATGTATAAGGGTAGCTATGGAAATGAATGCTATCGACCACACAACCACGCCGCAGGAGCTTCCATGCGGCAACCGGAGAATCGAATCCACTGGAAAGCAGGGTGAGTACCCGATCCGACGAACCCACCGGCAACCCTCCTACTCCTGGAATCTTCTCCAATAAGACAAATGCAGTGCGCTCCACTATTTCAAGAGACACCAAACAATCCGGCGCATCGAGATGCACCCGCAGGCCGGTTGCCACCTGCACCGCAGCTCCAATGCGTCGTTCGATCTCCGTAGAATGCTCCGGATACATCTTGGTAGATCGTTTCGCTCGCACCGCAAACGTTTTCGGCTGCGAGTCCACTGGATACGCAGCGAGATGCATGCGGACGACGCGTACGGTCTCTTCTGCGAGCCCCTCCCGGTCCGAACGGACCTCATATCCCAAACGCAGGTTTGCAATACCAAATACCCGTCGCAGTTTCGCCGCCATATCCCGAAGCCGGGCAACCGATACATCCTCCATCCATCGCACCGCAATGCGTCCCGACATGCGTCGTACCTCCACCGCCTCCCCGCCGCCAATTCCTCGTCGCACATTCGCGACGAGTTGTCGTTCAAACTGATCGCGGTTGCGGCCTTTCAAGGCGATTTCGTGATAATGGAGGATAATGACGGGGCACATACATGATCATTAGCAGCGTAACAGAAAACCTCGAGCCGCTGACCGCAGCCCGAGGCGATGTGCATTATGTCGCGTAGTCAAACGTTTTCGGTTTACCGCAGTGCATGACCGTCACCGAAAGCACCGGACCGTCCCCTTCGTGGTATTCACCCAGAACCCGGAGCAGCTGAAGCCCTGATCGCAGTGCGGCGGTGTCACTCGAAATCCCAAATCGCCGTCGCACCGCTGCGATGGCAGCCTCATCTTCTCGCCGCAATTGCACCACGAGCTTTCGATGCTTGATGGTTCCCACATCCCCACGGTGGATGGTTTTTCGGGGCACCGATCTACCCGCGTCGTACCGCAACCGGGACCAATCGGCGCGCGTGTACCGCACGTGCGCGCTCCATGAGGTACGCCATGGCAAATGCAGCAGCCCAGGCCCACAGCGCAAGCACACCAACCGCCCAATGGGTCGAGAATCCGAGCAACGTCAGCAGCCCCGCGAAAAGCAGCGTCGCCACGACGACCACGGCATTCCGACCACGGAACACGGTCGCCGTCATCACCCGCAGCGCGGGGAGCACTTCCGGCAGCGTCCGCCGCCAATCCGTTCGTCGAAGATATGCAATCCAGTGACGCATGCAGAACCTCCCGCTCCGAAGACTCCAGAGCACCCGCACCGTATCAAGGAATCGTCGCTCCGTCAAGCCTGTGCCGCGCCGCAGTACTTCTTTGCTGCAGCCTCTCCGAAACTCTCCGCAATTGCCTGTCGAATAATCGGGGCAGTGAAATTATTGCTCTGGAGTTTCTCCACGACATCCAAAATCGACATCTGCTTTGCGATCACCGCAAATTTTAAGCTATCGCAGCGTTCGATCGCGCGCCGCAGCTGGAGGTGCTCCTGATCGATACCGGAATGCTGCGCGCGCGCGGGAGCAGACGCCGCGCGCGATCCCCGCAACCAACGTTTCAAAAAATGCACCATACCTATAATAATGTTCGACCGGTCATTGCTTCGGGCTGCCGAATTCCCATGAGCTGCAACACCGTCGGCGCCACGTCGGCCAACATCCCCACCGGAGGCAACAGGTGCAGGTTCCAATCCACATCGCGCAACTCTTCGTTCACCTGCCCCGCAAGAGATTTCCCACAGACAATGAATGGCACCGGGTTCGTCGCATGCTCTTTATCGATTTCTCCTGTCTGTAAATTGAGTACCTCCTCTGCATTGCCATGGTCCGCCGTGATTGCCAGTATTCCCCCCGCCGCAGTGACCGCTGCCTCCAATTTCCCGATGCATGCGTCGACCACACGAATCGCTTCGATCGTGGCTTCCAGTTTTCCGGTGTGCCCCACCATGTCCGGATTCGCGTAATTCATGATCACACCATCGTATTTCCCGCTCTCGATCTCCGCGATCACGCGGTCCGTCAGGATACGTGCGGACATCTCCGGTTGGAGGTCATAGGTGGCCACCTTGGGCGACGGAATGAGGATGCGCTCCTCACCAGGATACGGCTCCTCACGCATGGCATTGAAGAAGAAGGTGACGTGTGCGTATTTCTCCGTCTCGGCAATGTGGAGCTGCTGCAACTTTTTCTCGCTCCAAACTTTCGCGAGGCACGTGGGGATGGATTCTGATGGATAGGCCACCTCCATCGGCAGTCCCTGCTCATATTCCATCATCGCGCCGAAGAACAAATTCTGAAGCTTCCTTCGATCGAAGCCCGCAAACTTCGGGCTCACGAATGCCTGCGCGATTTGTCGCGCGCGGTCCGCACGAAAGTTGAAGAAGAGCACCGCGTCTCCATCGCCAATGGTCGCCACCGGCTTCCCGCTCGCCGTGCATACCGTAGGCAGGAACTCCTCGTCGTACATCTTCATTTCGTAGCTCGCCGCAATGGCATGCAGGGGGTCATCCGCCATCATCCCCACTCCTTCCACCATCGCGCGGTACGCCTTTTCTACTCGATCCCACCGGTTGTCTCGATCCATGGCGTAATAGCGTCCCGCGAGCGTCGCAATGGTCCCCCGCCCGCGCTCCTGCGCGACGCGCAGCAACTCCCGCACAAATCCAATGCCGCTATTGTAAATTGCGTCCCGTCCATCGAGGAACAGGTGAAGATACACCGGCGCCACTTGTGCGCGCTGCGCAAATTCCAACAACGCGAAACAGTGCTCCTGATGACTATGCACGCCACCAGGAGAGAGGAGCCCCATAATATGGAGCTTTGATCCGTGCTTCTGGATATGGGCCACCGCATTCCGAAACACCGGATTCTCATGGAACGACCCCTGCTGGATCTCCTTGTCGATTCGCGGCCGACTTTGATAGAACACGCGGCCCGCGCCGATGTTCAGGTGCCCGACCTCCGAATTTCCCATTTCTCCCCGCGCCAATCCCACCTCCAGTCCTGATGCGTGGAGCGTCATGGCGGGGTACGCCCGAATCAAACGATCGAACACCGGACGCTCCGCGTGCGCAATCGCGTTGCCCGTGCTCTCGGGCGCCACTCCATACCCATCGAGCACACAGACGACCACCGGTTTCGGACGCCGCGTCGCCATATCGTCCTATCGATCCGCACGAACCTCGGATTCAATTTCGAGTAGTCGATTGTATTTCTCCACGCGTTCACTCCGCGAAAGTGACCCCGTCTTGATGTACTCTGCATTGACCGCGACGGCGAGATCCGCAATGAACGTATCCGCGGTCTCTCCGGAACGATGCGAGATAATGACCCGATACTTCGCTGCGCGGGCGCGCGTAATCGCGGCGAGCGTCTCCGAGAGCGAACCAATCTGATTGACCTTGATCAAGATCGCATTTCCTACGTGCTCCGCGATACCCCGTTCGAGGCGCTCGACATTGGTCACGAAAAGATCATCGCCGACCAACTGCACCCGCTTCCCGATGCGTGAGGTGAGTTGCGTCCAATGATCCCAATCATCCTCTGCGAGCGGATCCTCAATCGAAATGAGTGGATACTTCCTCGCCCAACGCTCCATGCACGCCATCATCTGCACCGGGGTCCACGGCGTAGCCGCATCCTTAAAAAAGTACCGTCCCCCACGCGTTCCTTTTCCGCTGCCGTTCGACGACGATGCATCCGCTTCGGGAGTAGTGTAGAATTCCGACGCGGCAACATCGAGCCCGAGCGCGATGTCACGCCCCGGCGTATAGCCCGCTTTTCGAATTGCCTCCAGGATCACGCGCAGCGCGCGCTCGTTATCGCCCAACCGAGGTGCAAATCCTCCCTCATCGCCGACGGTCGTCGCAAAATCACGCTTCCGGAGAATGTCGTGGAGCACGTGGAACACCTCGGTCCCCATGCGCAATCGTTCGGAAAATTTTCGATGCTTCGGAATTACCATGAATTCCTGGATCGAAAGTCCGGAATCCGCATGTCGCCCGCCATTCAGGATATTCATCATGGGCACGGGAAGCCGAAACTCATCGGACGCAATTTGCGCTACCCCCCGGAGATACCGATACAACGGGAGTCCGGCAGCAAGCGCCGCAGCCCGAGCGGCGGCGAGGGACACCGCGAGCACGGCGTTTGCGCCCAGCGTTGATTTATTGGGTGTCCCGTCCAATTCGCGCATGATCTGATCCAGTTCCCCCTGCGCATGGACCGCATGGCCAACCACCGCTCGCGCGATGGGACCATTCACATTGGCCACGGCCTTCCGCACCCCCTTTCCGCCGTACCGCTTTGCATCGCCATCACGCAATTCGAGTGCCTCATGCACGCCGGTCGACGCGCCGGAAGGCACCGCCGCCACACCTACATGTCCGGAATCCGTGCGCACTTCTGCACGAACGGTCGGATTACCGCGAGAATCCAGAATTTCCCATGCACGCACGGACGCAATGGACGACATAGACGCGGGAAAACAACGTTAGAGACCTCTACAAAAATCGCTTTCGCGCCAGGGACGTGATGTTCGAGCGAGCTGCGCGACGCAGACCCGAGCGATATCCAGCGGATCTCGTGAGTGGTCGAGGAACGCAGCGCAGCCGAACAGCGCGTTCCTGGCGCGAATCTGGATTTTCGCAGAGGTCTCGTTATTCAATTTCAAACGTCACCGACACATTCGACACGATATCTTGGCTCCCCTTTTCCACGGTCGGCGCGGGCACCGCCTCACCGCCGCCCATGTCACCTCGGAGCATGAGCGGCATCATGGGAGGAACATAGCCGCCGCCCTCCTGAAAGCCTACCGCACGAACCAATCGCACGCGCAGCTGACCCGAGATCGTTCCCGCCTTTGCGCGCGCATCCGCAATTGCCCGCTCCCGCGCCTCCGCCTGCAGCCCCTGTGGATTATCAATGATAAATTGCAGGTTACCAATATTCGTGGCACCCGCATCACCCATTGCATCAAGCACCGTGTTCACCTTTTCGAGATTTCGGATGCGCACTTCAACCGACTGCGATGCTTCGTATCCACTAATAGAAGGCGCGACGCGCTCGCCGTACACGTAACGCGGGGTAATCGAAAATTGAGCGGTTTGAATATCCTCTGCCGCAACTCCCGCACGCTTTACCGCCGCAATCAGCGCAGTCGTCTTCTTGTTCACTTCCGACTGCACGATACGCACCTCGGTTCCCTGCACCGTCATGCCGGCAGTAATCACCGCGGTATCGGGAATACCGCGTACCTTACCCGTACCGGAAACGGTGAGCTCACGAATGGGTGGAGTTGGTTTTCGCACCGCAGCAGCATTCCGCGCGTGCTCGGTTGCTGCAGCAAGCTCCCACGCAAACGCTCCGAGTAGTACCAACGCAAAAAGTCCAGCAAACAACGGCTGCTTTCGATAATCGGGCCACATATAGAAAAATTGAAGAACAAGGAGAGCGAGCTCGAGCACCAAAGAACGAAGGAATCGCGCATGAGTGCATCCTTATGCGCCTGTTCGATATAACGGTAGCAAACCGGGGAGCGCCTCGCCTCCCAAAAATGCAAGCATCGCTCCTCCGCCAGAAGAAACGTGATCAATATACTGCGCCATCTGTGTCTGCTGGAGCGCGGCGAGCGTCTCACCGCCGCCCACCACACCGAAGGCGCGACCGGACGCGCGTGATGCGATGACCCGCGCCAACATGACGCTCCCGTAATGAAATGGGGAACACTCCAACCACCCCATCGGTCCGTTCCATACCATGGTGGCCGCCGTACGGAGCTCGGCGCTATACGCCCGAATCGTCGCAGGTCCAATGTCGAGTACCGCTTCCGGCCGTTCACAGATGACGTGCGGACGCGGACCCACCGGAACTACACGATGCCCACGACCGCGGGCCGATGGATCCCCCACGACCACATCTACTGGCATTCGTACGGCTCCGTGCCGCCGTGCACGGAGTAATTGCCGCACGACGGGAGCTGCGTCCGAATCCACCAATGACGCGCCGATCCCGTACCCCCGAACCGCCCAAACGGTGTTCGCGAGACCACCGCCCAAAAGCACTGCGGAAGCTGAACGCCGCAACCGATCAATGACCGGTGCCTTCGTTGCTATCTTTGCGCCACCCATGAGCGCAATCATGGGATGCGCGGGCTGTTCGAGCACTCGCTGGAGCACTTCCACCTCACGCTGCAGGAGCAGTCCTGCGACGGCAGGCAAATAATCTGCGACCGCCGCAACGGATGCGTGACGGCGATGGCATGCCGCAAATGCATCGTTCACATATACATCCGCCAATGCAGCCAATGTACGAGCAAATGCGCGCTCGTTCCGCTCTTCTCCCGGATACCGGCGGATGTTTTCGAGCACGAGCACCGCGCCCGGTCGCAACGCACGACATACGCGAAGCAGGGTGGGACTCCCGACGGCCGTACGCACCAACGTGGGTCGTCGCCCTCCTAAAAGACGTCCCGCCGCTCGCACTGCGGGTGCTAATGTATCGCCCGTTGCGCCTTCCCGCAGATGCGATACCACGATCACTGCGGCCCCGGAAGCGCGCAGGGCAGCCAACGTAGGGAGACTCAACCGAATTTTCGTATCATCCACAATACGCGAACGCTCCATCGGCACATTCCAGTCCACCCGAAGGAGTACGCGCTTGCCACGACTATCACCAAGATGTGCGAGCGTACGGAGTTGCATACTCATGCTGGGGGAATGCTCGTTGCTCCAACCGCCACCGGCTGCACAGAAACCCGTGCTCGTCGTGCTCGCTTCTTTCGCGGAGATCGGGGCGCAGCACTCGGACGGCGCACGCGCCGCCCCCGCACTACCCCCATACCCACTGCCAGCGCCCCCACGAGATCTGCGGAGAGATCGCTCACCATATCCCCCACACTCGCCGAGGTGAACTGCAGCATTTCCGCGGTCGTCGCGGAAAGCCAAAGCACCACAAACTCCAATATTTCCCATGCGATACCCACTACCGCAGCAACCCCGAAAATTGCGAGGGCAATCAACCGACGCGAAGGCGCGCCCCAGCGTCGTCGCCATCGCGCATCCGTGAGTAGCCAGTATCCCACCAACGCCCCCCACGCGCCGCCGCTCGCATGGATGAGATTATCCATCCACGGAAAAACGGCATACACTCCGAGCATCGCAAATGCGCCGTGTACGACAAGTACCGTCGCTGCGATTCCCATGAGCATGCTCGGCCCACGCATTCGAAACATACGAGCGGTCGTCATCCGTCGTTCTGCACGTATACCCGCGCACCGCGCCACCACACACGGAATCCGCGCCACCATCCAAGCGTCGTCATGAAGTACCAACTATCCACGGCGAGCCGCAGCATCCACGGAATCCGACCCATGATCGTCCGTCCACGGTACACACATCCTGCCCATTTCCCTCCCAACGGCACGATCGCCGGCAGTGTGGGGGGTCGGAAGCGTCGCAATGGATATCCGTTGAGCAACCGGAGAATGTTGTCCGCAGCTACCGGCGCCTGCCGGACGGCCACCGAGGCAACAGGCGGCAGCGCTTTTCCGGTCCGATGATGGAGAAATGCAGCGCAATCGCCCAGCGCGAAAACCTCTGCAGTGTCTCGTACCAAAAAATCTTCCCCGACTTGCACGCGCCCTTTCTCGTCGCAGCAAAATCCTGCGCGACTGGGCAACGGGGAAAATTGTATTCCGCCCGTCCACACCACCAGCTCCGCATCAATTGTACATGATGGCCCATCAAATCCGCAGAGGAGCTGTGCACGCGATTCTCCGGTTCGCAGGTGGCGAGGCACCACCGTGACGCGACCGAATTCGACGCGCTGCACCAGTGCATCGAGACACACTCGCACACCAAACGCATGAAGCCGCTGCAGCGCGCTGCGACCGAGTCGCTCCGGAAACATGGAGAGCAATCGAGCAGATCCTTCTACCAATGCCACCAATACACGCCCCGGTTGCAACGTTCCTCGGCGGACAAACGCCTGCAGCGTGTTCGCGAGTTCCGCCGCAAATTCGACCCCCGTAGGGCCGCCGCCACCAATCAAAATCGTACGGGGCCGCACGGCATCCGATGCGACCTCCGCCAACATCTGGAGAACACGCCGCCGAATACGCAGCGCGTCCGCGGTCGTTTTTAATGGGATCGCATGCTCCCGAAGACCAGGAATGCCAAAAAATGCCGCTTCCGCGCCGACCGCAAGGACGAGCGCGTCGTACGCCAACTCCTCTCCCCCACGTAATTGAATCCGCTTCGTGAGCCGATCAATCGCCATGACTTCCGCGCAACGAAACGTGAGGCGACGGCCACGGAGCAATCGCTCGTACGCGTGCAAATTCACACTCACCCCACTCGCCAGTATTTTCTCGCAATCCTCCGGACGGCCCTCCACTGCTCCAGTCGCGACCTCGTAGAGCAACGCGTGGAATTCGTGATAGGGGCGCTTATCAATAAGCACCACCTCCGCATCCACACTTTCCGCCCGAGACTCGAGCGCCTGCGCGACGCCAAGACCCGCAAAGCTCGCACCAATAACGACAATCGTCCGAGGCATAGGGTGTACATCGCTATCATAGCAGGATCAGCAGCATCCCCCGAGCCATCGCGGCCGGGGGATGTGACTGCGTATTCCTGCTGTTCCCAAATCATCGATACCGCGCACCGTATCTTACCCCTGCCCAATCCCCCGACCCACCTCCCGCGCCATTTCTGCAAGTCGACAACTGTACCCCCACTCATTATCGTACCAGGCGATCACCTTCACCAGCGTCCCGTCCACCACCTTCGTCAACGTGCAATCCACCACTGCGGAATATGGACTGCGGATAAAATCTGAGGAAACGAGCGGCTCCGTAGTCACGCCGAGCACCCCACGGTAAGAGGGATGCTCCGCTGCCGCCTGGAATGCGGCATTGACCGCCTCCACAGTAACTGGTTTTGCTACCACAAAAACGAAATCGGTAAGCGAGACATCCATGACCGGCACGCGGACCGCCAGCCCATCAAACTTCTCTCGAAGCTCCGGGATCGCTTCCGTGACCGCAATCGCCGCTCCCGTGGTCGTGGGTACCATGTTGAATCCCGCGGCACGCGCGCGGCGGAGATCACCGGATTTCAATCCGGGCGGCGGACCGTCGACCACGTTCTGTTCCGCGGTAATCGCATGGATCGTCGTCAGAACGGCGCGCTCTACACCGAATGCCTCATGAATGGCGCGCGTCACCGGAGAAACGCAATTCGTGGTGCAAGATGCATTATTGATCACATCCTCTCCCGCATACTCTGAATCGTTCACCCCAAGCACAAAGGTCTTCACCTCTCCCCCTTTCGTCGGTGCCGAGACGATGACCCGCTTCGCCCCTGCGCGGATATGCGCACGCGCCGCACCATCCTTGGCATATCGCCCGGTACACTCCAGCACGACATCAATGTTCAATGTTCCCCAGGGCAATTGCTCGGGATCTTTTTCGGCAACGACCGCGATCCGTCGGCCATCCACCAGCAGCCCACCATCCACCGCCTCCACGGAAGCACCAAATCGACCGAAGACGGTGTCGTACGCGAGGAGATGCGCCAGCGTGGGCGCATCGGTGAGGTCATTCACCGCAACCACCTCGAGCTCCCGATCCAAACCGCGCTCCACGATCGCCTTGAACGTGTTCCGACCAATCCGACCAAACCCATTGATTGCCACGCGAATCATAGGAGGAGAAAGGTAGTTGCCTATACTCGTACCGTAGACAACCGCAACACCATTGACAACCACATCGATTTTTGTTACGCTGCGCGCAGCACCTTCCAGGAGGGACATGCCATGTCTGCTCGACACGATACTGATCACGTTGCAACGTACCAACCGGAACGATGGCAAGCGCCACTCGACCACGTGCTGTGCGCCGGAAACAACTCCGCGGTCGCGTTCGGGATCCGTACCGATGACGCCTGCGACCGGGCGTACATCTTCCAGGACCGCGTGCAGGGAGGCACCGGGCATACGCGAGCGGAGCTCTCACCGGACGGCAAGCAGTTCGCGATGTACGGATTTCTCGATCCGCCACGCGCAGATACCTACTCCATCACCGTGAACGGCGAGCCTCGGTACCAGGTACCATTCGACGTGGTATCGCGCTTCGCTTGGCTCGATTCGGGAACGCTCTGCTGGTCCGCTTTCGCTTCGCGCGACGCGGAGGAAGGCAGGCGCGGTCTCGAGCGCATCCGCGTGTTCCGAAACGGCGAGGATGTCACCGGAGTGTTCGATTTCGACGAACATTTCATGACACCGCCAGCGGATCGCCACGGGCTCACCGCCGTCGACTACACGCGCAAGGCGTGGTGGACGGTCGATGACACCGGATTCGCAACGCCGCCACGTCCGATCCCCGCACACGAGGGACCGATCCCACGGTGCAACTGGGGGTTGTTCACGGACATTCCGCCGCTCTGCAATGCCAACCCGCAACAGCCCCAAGTAACAGTCGCAGGAAGGATGCATCGGGTCACGTTCCGCGGTGTCACTGGACCCGTGTTCCACGCCATCGAACGAGAGGACGGGATGCCCGACTTCGCGATCAGCGATGACGGCATGTTCGCGGGTTACATTGGCACCCGGTACGGCAGTATCATCGATTCCATGAGCGCCACCGCATATCGTATCCTCGAGTGGGTCGAGCGGAAGGAACCGAGGGAGGATGGGTGGCGCTCGCGATACATCGCCATGCCGCTCGCCATGCTCTTCACCCCAAACGGCGGCATCGGCAGCGCATTCGCGCTACGCTCTCGCCGGTACTTCCCCGCCACGCAGCACGCCGCGTGGCGCAAGGGCTACCGATACGCGGAGTACCCGTTCTTCACCCCCCGCGGCGCGCTCGTCGTCACCGCACACGACATCAACGGCTCGTGCGTCGTCATCGATGAGGACGAGGGTCCACGATTCGATGCCGTGCACCACGTCCGCTGGCTCCATGCGGAGCAGGCGGTCTCGTACGTCGGTCAACGCGGGAACAACTTCCTCCGCGTCGTCGTCCGATAGCGCAATTCACCAGAACAGCCACCCGTCCGGGTGGCTGTTCTCCTCATATCACCGAGACTTCTACAGTGCGAACCGACAGAATCGGCGAATCTGAATGTTCTCTCCCAGCTTCGCCACTGCCTGTTCGACTCGCTGCGCGACGGTGATCGCATCATCTTTCACGAACGCCTGCGGCAACAAGCAAACATCCGCGTAAAATTTGGATATTTTCCCGTCCACAATCTTCTCAATCACGGCGGGCGGTTTTCCGGACCCCGCAAACTCCGCCGCAGCAATTTCTCGCTCTTTCATGACGATTGCTTCGGGCACTTCTTCCGGCTTCAAATACGACGGATTCGATGCGGCGATATGCATCGCCAAATCGTGCACCAATTGCTGGAATTCATCACTCCGTGCGACGAAATCCGTTTCGCAGGCAACCTCCACCAGTACGCCCACCTTTCCATTGCCGTGAATGTAGCTGCCCACGAGACCCTCGTTCGTCATCCGATCCATTTTCTTCGCCGCCTTCGCCTGTCCCTTCTTCCGGAGAAGCTCTGCAGCAGTCTCTAAATTCCCCCCGGTCTCCTCGAGCGCGGATTTCGCATCCAGGATCCCCGCTCCGGTCATATTCCGGAGCTCCATGATCAGCTTCGCGTCCATATGCAATGCACACGAAAATCGTTCAATGAAAAGTGACTTATTACGCCGCAACTGCATCCCCGTCCTCCTCTTCCGCCACTACCGTGGGTTCAGGAACCACAATCACGGGTTCCGATTCCGCAATTTTTGCAGAAGGCGTCGGCGCCGAAGATGCCATGGTGCGCGCCCGCTCTTGAATGCCATCCGCGACCGCATCCGTGAAGACACGAACCAGCAGGGAAACCGCGGAAACTGCGTCGTCGTTGCCGGGAATGGGATACGTCACCGTGGTTGGATCGACATTGGAGTCGCAAATGGCAAACGTCGTCACGCCGGATCGATTGGCCTCTCGAATGGCAATCTCCTCCTCGCAGATATCTACGACAAAAATTGCGTCGGGAATGCGATTCAGCTCCGCAATCCCGCCCACCGCATCTGCGAGCCGATCAATCTCCTTGAGGAGCTCTCCCTGCTCGAACTTCGTATATTTCTGCTGCAGCTCTCCCGTATCCCGCTGCCGACAAAGTCCGCGATACTTCTGGATGAGCTTCCCGATGATCGCGAAATTCGTGATGGTTCCTCCCAGCCAGCGGCCGGTCACATGCGGCATGCCGACGCGATCTGCTGCGGATTGCACCATGCTCCGCGCCTGATCCTTCGTTCCCACGAAGAGGATCGTCTTCCCCTCTGCCGCAAGCGCACGCACCGCATCGCACGCCGCAGCGAGCTTTGTGCGTGTCTCCTCCAAATTGATGATCGAAATGTCGTTTCGACTTCCAAACAAATACGGCTGCATCTTCGGATGCCGTTTGGAAACCCGATGTCCAAAATGAACTCCTGCCTCGAGTAATTCTGCCAATGCGGGAATCGTCGCCATAAATAGAAAAACTGCCCTTATGCCTCCCCCTCCTTCCTCCTGCCGTGGGTCCCTCACCTGTAACGCAGGTTGAGAGCAGGGCCACCGCAGTCCAGAGGGGTGTGTGATGAATAAGAAAAGCCCCCGTGGGCACGGAAAAACCGTACCACGGGGGCCACCAGAAGGTCAATCCGTGTCTGCGTCCCGATGCTCTGCCTCTGCGAGGAGAGCCTCCGCCTCATGAACCCAAAGCGCCATGTCCACGTCGCTCGGCATGCGCCAGTCTCCGCGCTGCGAAAGAGCGACAGATCCTACCTTCACACCGTCCGGCGCCGCGTCCCGCTTGAACTGCGCCTTCGGGAACCTCCGGAAGAACTCGAGCAGCCACTTCCGAATCACGGACGACGGATACTTGAGTTCTCCGCGATGCGGACCGTCTTCCCATCGGATATTGGCGAACGCACATTCCGCAAGGAAAACAATCTTCCGGGGACCATACCCATTCCGAAGGAAGTGGAACAGGAAGAAATCGTGCAGGTCGTACGGACCAATCTGCTCCTCGGTCGTGTGCCCCATCTGGCCATCTGCGGCTACGGGATCGAGCTCGGGCGAGATCGGCGTCGCGAGGATATCGCGGAGCACGGTTGATGCCGCTGCTCCGAGCAACCCGCGCTCTGCCACCCAGCCCACCACGTACCGGACGAGTGTCTTCGGCACGCCCGCGTTCACGTTGTACATGGACATGTGGTCGCCATTGTACGTGCACCACCCGAGCGCGCTCTCGGAGAGGTCGCCAGTGCCAATGACGAATCCGTCCGTCATCAGAAAGAGCGTTCGAATGCGCGCCTGCGCGTTCTGACAGGTGAGGCAATCGCGGTGCGGCTGCTCGTCCGCATGCAGGTGCCCCAGCTGACGCAACGTGAGCAATGACGCTTCGACGATGGACACCTCACGCAACGGAACGCCGAGCGCTGCGCAGAGCGCGTACGCATTGCTCTTCGTGCGGTCAGTGGTTCCGAACCCCGGGAACGTGTATGCGTGGATCCCCGAAAGATCCCACCCAAGCGCCTGGAACGCACGGACGACGACGAGCAGCGCGAGCGTCGAGTCGAGCCCACCGGAGATGCCGATGCTCACCTGTCGCTTCCCGGTCATCGCTTCGAGGTGCTCGAGGCGACGCGTCAGACCATCCACCTGAATCGCGAACACCTCATCACACCGCGCATCGCGTGTTGCGGGGTCACGCGGTACGAACGGGAACGGATCCACACTCCGCCGAAACGACTGCCGCACATTGAGTTCCGTGATGCCATCCGCAAGCACGCGTCGGTACGCGCGTTGCTCTGACGCGACGGACTGCCCGAAACTTCCGGTCATGGTTCGCTCGCGGAGCAAACGCTCCACGTCCACATCCGCGACCGTGAGGTGTCCCGTCCGCTGAAATCGCGGCGATTCCGCGAGCAGCGATCCGTTCTCCGCAATGAACGCATGTCCATCAAAGGAGACGTCCGCGGTGGATTCCCCCGGACCACACGAGACGTACGCGTACGCCGCGATGCACCGCGAGGACTGACCCCGCACGAGCTCGCGACGGTAGTCCGCCTTGCCCACAACCGCGTTTGACGCGGAGCAATTCAGGAGCACGGTCGCACCCTGATTTGCGAGATGCGAGCTGGGCGGGATCGGCATCCAGAGATCCTCACAAATCTCGACGCCGAGCGTGAACCGCCGCATTGCGGTCGTGCGCACGTCGATCAGAATATCCGCGCCAATGAGCGCGCCATCATCCGCATGGACCGTGCTGCACAATCGATCCGCAGGTGCAAACCACCGATTCTCCTCAAACTCCTTGTACCCCGGGAGGTATACCTTCGGGATGTACGCGAGCACCCGCGCCTCCCCTGCTACCACAACCGCTGCCACATTGAACAGCTGTCCGTCCACTGCGAGCGGCAGCCCCACAATCGCAAGCATGCCGCGGCACGCCTCATTATCCATTCGCATCACAAACGTGCGCAGCTGTGCGTACGCAGCCCGCTGCAGCTCCGGCTGCAGGAAGAGATCCCGGCAGGTGTATCCGGTGATCCCAAGCTCTGGGAACACGAGCACCTGCGCACCGGCATTCCCCGCTGTTTTCGCGAGCTCAACCATCGCCCGCACGTTCGCCTCAGGATCTCCGACATGTACTCGAGGTACCGCAGTCGCAATGCGCACGAATCCCTGATGCTGTGCCATGATCGCATCCTCCTTGCTCAGTAGTCTGAATTGGGAAAGCAGCACGGAGCTTTCACTCCGCCAGAATCTCGATCATCATCGAAGCTCTGGTGGAGTGCGGTCCCGCTATTCGCAGGACCGCACCAGCCTATCTCCCCATCCTCATCCCTTCGTCACGCGCTCAAATCTCCTCTCGATTTCGGCGATCGGCCTCCCGCAATGCCATCGGCACGCCGCCGAGGAGCACCGCGCCCTCGTACTGCCAATCGTAGGTCAGTCGCCCATCGCTGTAGAAAATGAGCGTCCGGATGTCTCCATTCGATGAATCGTTCGTGAGGCAGTCCGAGAGACACACGTTCTGCCCACCAACGTCGTACACGATAGCCCCATGCATGAGCGAGAGGAGCCGACGCCCCTGCCGCTCGACCCACGTACGGATGACCAACTCCTGATCGTGGGTGATCCCGCGCTCGACGACGTACGTCGATACGTCGCGATCCTCGCTATGATCGGGCTTCCGAATCGGCCGCACCGTGAGCTGCTCCACGAGGTTGATCCGACAAAAATCGATGACCCGCTGCAACGCCTCCGGAGTATCCACACTGCCCTGCTGCATCATGACGCACAGCCGCACGGTGAATCCGATCTCGTGGAGGAATTTGATCGTCGTCGCGAGATCCGGGTAGTCATCGTGGTATACGGGACGATTCAGCTCCGGGTCGATGCCCACCACCGAGATTGCGACCGTATTCAGCCCGCTCTGCCGCCACCCCGCTAACGTGTGGCGCTCGAGTGACTTCGCGTGCTTCGCCCGACCGTCACGCGCGAGCCAGCCGATATCCAGCGCATTCGTCTGGAGCTCGATGAACGGGAACTGGCTGCGCACGAGCAGCCGGAGGTATTCGGAGATCTCCTCCGGATAGAGCGTCGGTTCGCCCTTGCCCGTCATGAGCACCGTCGTGGTGCCGGCGAGCCGCGCGAGCTGACAGGCCTTTGCGAAATGCACCAACTCGATCGCTCCCCGTTTCGGCAGCTCCCCGAATCCCGTCATGCTGCTCACGCAGAACGGACACCGCGCGTTGCACGCTTTGGTCCCTACCACGATGCTGAACGTCTGAATTTGCACGGATCGTCCCTCCTCTTGGTGTTGACGTCATGAGCATTCCTTCGCTTGAGCCGCGAAATGCGTCGTCGCACTTCGCGCCTCGAGCAAGGAGCGGTCCGGTCCTTCCGGACCGCTCATACTTCTACCTCAATACACGCACTCTGTCCGTTCGCCCTCCTGGTACCGGAAGACGCGACAGTATCGCTGGATGAGCTCGGCATCGCCCTGCGCCTTCGCGGGGTTGTCAGAGAGCTTCACGCATCCGAACACGTTCGCACGGAGCGGCTTCACGACGATGGAGAGCGCGGACGGAACCGGGAAGTCATTCGTCGCATTCGTCCCGAGCGCGAACGATTTCTTGATTGCGCCGGCGCGGTAGTCGTCGATTGCGAACGCGCGCGGAAAGGTGAGCCCATCGGAGTACAAGAGCAGCTTCTCCCGAGGATCAATGTCGTGCGATAGGTACCATGCGATCTTCCGGTCAGTGTCCCGCTCAGGCGATCCCGAATCCTGACGCGTACCCTTCCAGTACCCCGCCCCCGATGCACCGAGGTCTTCGAGACCCGCAGGCGTTCCGTACGTATCCGGCAGTGCAATTGAGAGTCCATGCCCAAACATCTCCCACCACCGTTCGTACACCTGTCGCGATGCGGCACGCATGTCCTCATCGCTCCCGGAAGATGCGAGCGCCACCGCCACCATCTGGAGCTGGTGCGCATTCGTGCCCATGGGCTGCTGCCCGAGGAGCATGGCGTTCAACGTATTGGAGGTACCGAGATACTGACCCGGCAAGCTCTCCCCGAACATGGCATCCGTGTAGCGCTGCCAGTCACGAAACGCGCGGCGCCGGGTGCCGAACTCCGCGAAGGAGAACGGTCGCCCCGATGCGCAGCGCTGCTGGACCATCTGTATCTTCTCATGGAGACGCCGGATGCCCTCCGCAACGACCGCATCACACTCGATCGTCATCATGTTCTTGAGTAGGCTCTTGAAGTAGAGCTGCGTCAGGATGGGCATGCCGATGGTCTCCCAATGCAGCGCCGCCTCCCAGTCCCCCGCGAACTCGAGGCGGATGTGGCCATCCGGAAGATACTCGAGATCGTACTCGGGCAGCTGCAGGTTTGCGAACCAGTCGATGTACGCATCGTCGAACATGCGCCGGCCGTATTCGAACGTACCCGCAAGGTAATGGCATTCGGACCGCGTCGCGCGGAGCGAGCGGACATGATCCAGCTGCTCACGGAGCTCCCCTTCCCGGATGGAACGCCCGAGCGGAATCTTCGTGCGATTCCGAAGCCCAAAGCGCACATGGGTCCCGGGATGGTACCTCCGAATGTACGCCTGCATCGTGAAGGTGTAGAAGTCGACATCGAGCAGCGATTCGATGATCGGTCCATCCACCACGAACTGCCGTAAGAGCGGATGCGGTGATCGAAGAAATTGCATTCCCAAGCTCCTTTCTGCTGACGCGCCATTGCACGCAGCGCTTCCGTCTGTTGCCTGCGATCCAAAAGAGCCATCGAGAGCCACTGAGCACCCGCGCGCGCCCAGCGCACGGAACCTCAATTTCCCTCTACAGACCCAAAACCCTATCATGAAATCACCAAAGCGTCAAATGGATGTCCAAATGCCCAATCAAAGCGATTCCGGAACCGGTATACAATTATTGTGCATTTGACACTAACTATCGTCAACTACATCAAAAAGAACGGAGTCACTCCAAAGGAATGACTCCACTGCGTTGCGGCGAACCGCCACGGATACCTTAGTGCCGCTCCCGAATCCTCCCGATGAATTTCTTGGCGACTCGCGCGGGAAAGCGTCGACCGTCCGGGGCATACGCATACCCCAATGCGATCGCCTGCGATGGGCCGTGCCGATACGCGCTCGTAATCAGGACGCGATCCACGTCCGTGATCTGCTCCGTTTCCGTTTCCACCGCGATCGGTCGCTTGTCCCGTTCCAGCACATCCACACGGATGGACGAATGGGGCGAGAGCACCAGCGCGTTATGAAGTTGCGCGAAAATACGCGCACGATGCGTCGTCATTGGGACCAGCACGAGCGATGGAACGGCGGGATCCACTAGCGGACCACCCGCATCTCCTGCAAACGCCGTGGATCCCTGCGGGGTCGCCACAATGAATCCGCCACCGCCAAATACTCCCAAATCCGCTCCATTGATCCACCGATGCAGTCGGACCGCCTGGCGACCGGATGCGCGGAGCGTAATCTCATTGAACGCCCGAATGGTGCGCTCCGTTCCATCCCGGAGCTGCACCTGCGCACACACCGGATACGCGAGTTCCGTGGTGTAGACGCCGTTACGGAAATTCGCCAGCTGCACCTGCAGCGCATCATCAGCGTGCGGCGCATCATTCATGAGAAATCCCACATGCCCCGCATTCCATCCTATGAGGAGCGGCCGGAGACCCGTGCCATCGAATGCGTGGTATGTCTCCATGAGAAATCCATCGCCACCCACCACGAAGACCGCATCAATGCACGAAACGGGAATGGATGCGGTGGACTGCGCGGATGCCATTGCCGCGGCCAGTTCCTTGGGCGATTCCCCATCTACCCATCCCAAACCCGACGCATCCGCCGAATTCCAGATGCGGCGCAATCGCTCCGCAAGCACCTGTGCATGCGCATGCGCCGATACCACGCACCCGATCACCCGTATGGGTTGCCCACGCAGCACTTCCTCCATCACGACATCACCTCCTTGGAAAGGAACCGGCCGCCATCCGCGAGGGACAGCGGCCGTCGTCGAACTCAGGATGCAGGTCCTGGCCGCGAACCCGGAAACACGAGGCCGTCGCCATCTGCGCCTTCCTCGTCACCACCGGACCCCTGTAGCGCCGCAACGACCATGCGCGCGGCATCTCGCATCTGGTCGCGATGCGAAATGATGAGCAGCGCGAGATGCACGAGTACGACTCGGCGCTCCGCAGCAGCGGTTATTTGCGCGCACTGGTCAAAAGCACCCGCCAACTCATCCGCAGTCATGCAGCATGCGAAGTGACGCAGTCGCCGCACGATCGGCGCGATGATGTCGCGATAACGCACGAGAACACTCCAGTGATCCCCTTCCGATAACGTGATTCCTAGCGTCACGTTGCTCGTGAAGGGGCAGCACCCCCGCTCGTGAAACAAATTCCCGAAGACATAGGCGCGGGCGGTGGTATCCAGTGGAGACAGCCGCTCCACGCACTGCGCCGCAAATTCATCCGCTCCCCATCGCTGCTCCCGTGCGGTCGCGAGCAACGCATCGAGAAGCCGCCGACACGCAGGCTCACATTCGGCAAGCGCAAGCGGACCGATGCGTCGTTCCGCGAATACGCCCCGCTCGATACGCGGCACATACGGGTAGACGCGGAGCGCATGCGCCACATGCAGCACGCGTCGATCTTCCGCCACCTCTTCGTACAAGTACTCCACAACGCGCACTCCCCAAACAACCGACTCCTGTACGCGCCATCCGAGACGCAATTCCCAGTCGCGCTGCTCCGCGGGGGTGAGAACGAACGACATGTGCCCTCCTTCCTGCTGGCATGAGGCATCGCACACAAAAGGGCAGCACCACCATACCAGGAATAGTGACAGTTGTCAATATTCCCACAAAAGGAATCGCACCGGCCCTGAGGGCCGGTGCGCACACGATGCATCGACTACGGACTAATGCAGAAATCGCCCCCGCGCATCGCCTTCATCGTGGTCATCCGCCGCTGCATCATCCTGCGCATCCGGCATCATCACCACCGCCACATCGAGATTCCCCTCCCGTGCCGCATGGGCGATCGCTGCGCACATCCGTTGCCGCGCACGCGCTTCGAGCGTTTCGGACCAATGCTCGAGACAATGCCCGAGGACGATTGCACGATGCTCGGGATTCGCGATCCGTTCCACCTGCGCAAGTACGATGCGCGCAACCCCGAATGGCGTGGCGTGGTACTGACACCGAAGGCACGAGAGGTTCTCCAGGATTGCACAGACCACATCGCGCTCGGCGACGAGCACTTCCCATACGGCCGCGGGTGGGACTTCCCACATCTTCCCCAATGCCACCGAATGGCCGAGCGGCGTGCATCCCGGCTCTCGGCAGAGGAGGACGAAGAGCGCCGCAAGTTCGGACGGCTCGCACCGATCGAGGTGCCGGAGGACGCACGATGCGATCATCTCGGGGGTGACCGGCGCCGCATCTTCATGTCGCTGCATGGTCTGCATGAGGTCGCGCGCTAACGGAGTCTCCACGTGGCACATTTGGAAATGCGCGAGACGCACCCGATGCACATCAAACGACGGAATTCCGGTGAACTGGTCCGGCGCAGTGCTCGGAACAAACGGGTAGTACCGAACCATGTGCGCGATGTGCGCATATCGACGCTCCGGAGGAATCCGGAGCAGGGTGCAGGCTATGAACCACCCCCAGACCAGCACATCATCCACATGCACGCCGAGGCACGCATCCCATGCGGCCGCCTCGTCCGGCGTCAGACCATCTTTGGTGTCGCCGTGGGGCCGCACCTGCGCGGGGACTGCCGACCCATTCGCTCGTTTTCGCATGATCCCTCCTTCAGGAAATGAACCAACCGAACCGTAACATATCTGCCATGCTCGTCAACACGAGTCCCGAAAAGAATGAGAGCTCCCGTTGAACGGGAGCTCTCTGAATACGCACCTACCGCGCGCCTAGCCCGCCTTGGCGGCCGGCGCGTCGCCCTCCTTCGGCTTCTGGAGCGCCGCTTTGCGCGCCGCGATGGCCGCCTTCGCCTTCGCGAGCGCGACGTCCTGCTCGAGACCCCCAGAGATGCCGCCCATGGCGCGCTTGAACTTCTCGTCCGCGACATCGGTTCGCCGCTGGAGCCGAGCCGAGATGTCATCCACCGACACCGCATCCGCGCCCGCTGCGATCTTTCCGGCCTGGGCGACCGCGCTCGCCGCGGACTCCTTCGCCTTCGCCGCTCGCTCCTGCGCCTCGAGACCTCGCACGCGCTCGACCATGGAGGTGAGCTTCGCCTGGAGTGCCGAGGCCGCCTCGTTCATCTGCTGCGCGACCTGCTCGGCGGTCGCGATCTCGTCTTCCTTGGCCGCGAGCTGGGCTTTGAGGCCGTCGAGCCTCGCCTGGAGCGGGACCGCGAGGTGGTCGTTCGTGTCGTCGCCATCGCTGAGGATGAAGCCGATGCTTTCATCGAGCTCCGTGACCTTCGCCTGCGTGGTGTCGCGCTCGCGGCGCAGCGTCCGCACGCCGCCCGTCGCCTCCGCCGCAGCTCCCTGGAGGTCTTCCTGCGCCTCCTCGAGGTCGCGGATGTGCACCTTGACCGCTTCGACAGAATTGAGGTCGATGACGGCGTCGGCCGCTCGGTGTGCAATCGCGAGCACTCCGGTACGTACCTTGTCGAAGAAACTTGCCATGAGTAACTACCTCTCTCTTCTTTCTTTGCCGATGTTGCTTGTGGTGTGAGGACCCCGCGTCCTCCCTCCCCCGCCCTACCAGGTCGAGGAACCTCCGGAACGATCGCTGTCACTGCTCGGGGAGGAACTCTCCCAGGTCGAGGAACCTCCGGAACGGTCGCTGTCACTGTTTCCGAAGGTCGACGAGCCACCGAAACTCGGGAACGACGGACCACTGTCCTCGCGGCGCGTCGGAGCGGAGTGGTGCGCACGTTGGGACGTATACGTTCCCCACGCTGCACCACGCGCGAACGTATCCACCGCATCTTCCGCGGCACGTTCAGCGGCACGCTGCGCCCGACGCTGTGCCTCGCGTACCTGCTCTGCCGCTCGCTCGCGCTCCTCCTCAGCGTCGCGAAAATCCCGCTTCGCGCGCGTGAGCGCACTCTTCGCCTCGCTCTCCGCGCGTTCCGCATGCTGGATGCGGGACGCGAGGTCGCTCGCGACTTTTGCACGCTCGTACTCGACCTCGGCATTCTGGAGCGTATCACGGGCGGAGCGACCGACATCCGAACGATGGTTGTCGATGTACCGTCGCGCATCCCCGATCGCGCCTTCTGCATCTCGAACCGATTGCACCGCCTTCGCGCGCTGCCGCTCGGCGGCTTCGTGCTGGTTCCGGCAGAACGCAAGAATCTGATCCGCCGCGTTGTTCGCCGCACGCGCCATGTCGACCACGGCGAGATAGTC
The DNA here is from genome assembly GCA_016188355.1 of Candidatus Uhrbacteria bacterium. Classification (GTDB taxonomy): domain Bacteria; phylum Patescibacteriota; class Patescibacteriia; order JACPHY01; family JACPHY01; genus JACPHY01. The sequence continues at coordinate 40,244 of JACPHY010000016.1, read as the reverse complement.
CGGCTGCGCTAGCGTGAGTGCCTCACGCGCCGCAGCGAGCTTCGTATCCGCCACGCGGATATCCTTCTTGATCGCATCGTCGATGTCGTCATCGTGCGTCCGCTCATACTCCTTCGCCCGCGTGAGATCCTTCGCGGCCGCATTGATCTCATTGGGTGCCGCCGCCTTGGCCTCACGCAAACGCTGCTCGAGCGCGGTGATGGACTTGATCAGCCCGTCCGCCTCGCCAAGGAGCTTCTGCGCCTCGGCGATGCGCGCTTCCGCATCCGACCACCGCTGCTCCTCGAGCGCGATCGCCGCGTTCCCCGCCTCGAGCGCTTCGAGCGCCTGATCGATGCGCCGTTCGGCCTCACTGCCGTTCCCCGCGATATCCTGCCAGGACGATCGCGCGAACTCTTGCTGGATGCGCCCAAACGCCGACTTCGCGTCGGTCGTGACGCGCTCCTCGGTCGCCGTGAGCCGCTGCGCGAGCTTCGTGAGCGTCGCCGCGAGCGTTTCGCGTCGTGCCGGTAGCTCGTCCACGAGCCGCTGCGCATCTCGCGCGGCTGCAGTCGCCGCCTTCGCTGCGACGAGCGCCTTCGCGAAACGCTTCGCCTGCTGTTCGGTCTTCGCCCTCGCAAACTCCGTGGCCGCTTCCTGCGCCTTCCCGCTCGCCGCGCCCGTCTTCCAGCCCTCACCGGATCGCGTACGCTCCGCCTCCGCATACGCCTGGATGGCGGATTCCGCGACCGCGATCGCCTGCGGCAGCTCACTCGCCTCCCGATCGGTACGCTCGCAATCCTGCTTGAGCTTCGCCATCGCATCCGCGACCTGATCGAGCTTCTTGAGGACACTCTGGTACTCCCGAGCGATGTCCTCATACTCCTGCTTCGTCCGTCCCGGACGATCCGGATCCGCCGCGCTGCTCGAGAGATCGGCGAACGCCGTGCTCGCACCTCCGAACAACACATCCGCCTCCTGATATCGACGATCGAACGCGGCCTTTTGCTCGATATCGATCTTCTGACCCAGGACACCGACGCGTGCCTTGAGGAGCGGCATGCTGTCCGTCAGCTCTCCGATCCGCGCGGCAACCGCTTTCTTCTGGCGGCTCGCCGCAGATTGGGCGGTCTGTCGCTCCTCCTCCTCTCGCTTGCGACGCGCCCGCCCGGCGAGCACGACGTACACGATGACGCCGAGCACCGCGATGGCGAGCAGCCAGCCGAGGAATCGAACAAACCCAGAGTAATCGGGCGGCGGACCCGCGGGTGCAGCAGCCGGAACTTGCACATGTACCTGCACCGGCGCGCTGGTCGTTGGCGCTGCCGCGACTCCGACTTGCGATTGTCCGATGAGACGATCGACCGCCTGCATGCCGGCAGCAAACCCACCCGCGAAATCACGATCGCGGAATCGCGGATTCATTTCTTGCGCTTGAATCGTCGCCCAGTGCGGACCAACGATGTGCTTCCACTGCGTGCCGCTGTACATGCCGGACGCGCGCTCCTTGACTGCGATCATGAACACGAGAAGCGAATTCCGCGTGCCTCCGCCAGGCGCTTGCCACGAGGGGCACTGCCGCTCGATGGCCGCCTCGTAGTGATCGAGACTGCCGGCACCGCCGAACGTCGGCACCGTGCGCACGCGAACGGTCGCACCGCGCTGCGTCAACGCACGCGCAGCCGATTCCACGGCCGCGGTATCGCCACCGAACAAACGCGCCGAGTCCACCACCACCGCATCGCAGTCCTGCGCCATTGCCGGCGTCGATACCCCCGCGAGGAACGCGGCGAGCCCGAGCATCATGAGCAGCACGCGTTGGTACGCGCGCCCACCTTGGTGATTCTGCATCACGATCTCCTTCCTTCCCGGATCTCGCGCACATGCGCGGATCGTTTTTGTACGGAAAACCACCTCAATTATGAACGAGCGGCTCGACGGACCTGCTCCGCCGACCCATCGCCTTTGATGCACTCCCAGACAACCACAAATCCGCTCAGTTGTCAACCTCTACCACAGAATTGGCCCAGGAGAGCCGAATGCTCACCCACGAACAACGGGAGCCGCAACATGCGGCTCCCGTATACCTCATCGCTCCTGCTCCCATGCAGGCGGCGCGAGCGGCACCAAATCCTCCGTGGGCACTTCCGATGCATAGCGCTCACGCAACAGGCGAGGACGATTCCGGCTTCGGCGCACCAGCCGGAGATCACCCCGAGTACGACGGCGACGATCCGCGCGCGCAATCGCCCGTTCGGCGAGTCGCAGCGCATGACCCTGTGGCATGGACGGCGCTCGCGAGGGAATCGGCAACAGGAGCGGCGGGAACGCCGGAACGAGAGATAGCTCCGCAGTGCGAGGCGCCTCTGGCGCGGGGATTACCACTACCAACGTTGGCGCGGATGGCTGCTCGTCACACTGCCATGGCACCGACTGCCGCTCCCGCACCGCCGGACCATCGATCGTCGGCAATCGATGACGCGCCGCGCGCCACCAGCGAAACAGCACCACGCCGATACATACGATTACCAGTATGGTCGGCAAGAAGCTCCCGGTCATCACTACGAATCGCATGATGCTCCTCTCTGCGCCCCTGTATGGGACACCGACAGCAATTCCTTGGGAGGACTCCCAGCCTTGGTATACCCATCCTTCCGCACCGCGTCAAGCCCTGGACATGACGGATCGTCTATGGTATCGTCCTGGTGCTCCTTCCCAATCGGGGAGTTCACGCACATCGCTCCACCGTACGACACCGTTGGGTCGTCCGCTTCCGGATCTCCGGAATTGGGATGACCGCCGCTGCGTATGGCTGAGGGTGTGGGGATGGGATCTCGGTCGATTTGGGAGTGACACATCCCTCACTCCGCATCGACTATCCGCAACCCAACCAGCAGAGGAGAATTGCCATGGACGTCAGCGTCCGATTGACCCGACAGAAAATCAACCATCGCCATCCGGAACCCACACACCTCGTCGTGCGCGTCGCCGGACCCATGCCGCATGCGATGCAGCCGATGCCGAAGGACATCGTCCTCGTCGCGGATACATCATCCTCCATGTGCGAGGCCACGGATCATCGCCACGGTAGTCCCACCAAACGCGACGCCGCGCGAGAGGCCATGTTCCGATTCCTGCTCCAGCTCGATGACCACGATCGCGTCGGGCTCGTCGCATTCTCGGACAGCGCGCACGTGCTCACGCCGATCGGTACCCTGCGGACGAAGCGTGCCATGCTCGAGCAGAGCATCCGACGCATCGGTGCGCATGGGAGCACGAACCTCGTCGACGGTGTAGGCGAAGCGATCACGATGCTCGCGGAGGAGACACAGCCCGAAGACCAGCTCCGCACGCAACGCATCATCCTCTTCACGGATGGCGTGCCGACCGTCGGCATTACGGGGCACGACAACATCTGCGCGGCAATTCGGGAACGCCGACGAGCCGCGATGAGTGATGTGCCCATCGCGACGTTCGGATTCGGTCCAGTCGGTCATGCGGCCGGTGCCGATGGATACGACCCGGAACTGCTCGAGGCAATCGCAACGCTGAGTGGCGGCGTCTCGTACCACGCAGAGGGAGCAGATGCGCTCATCCACGCGTTCGCGATGGAGCTCGGGTTCCTCCGCAGTCTCACCGCGACGAACGTGCGCGTCCGCATCACCGCACATGATCCGTTCCACGTCGTCGTCCTGGAGAACGTGCCGATCATTGCAGCGGGACAAAACGGCAACGACGTCACGCTGGCCATCGGCAACCTGTACGACGGAAAGCCGGCATCCGTGACGGCGGAACTCCAGATTCCGTCCGTCGACAAAGTCTTCCCGCGTGCGACGTCCGCAGCGACGGTTCGAGTGACCGGTCAACGGGTGGACGGCACGCCGTTCGACATCTCGAGCGAGGCGCGATTCCGATACGTGGCACCCAGTGACGCCGAGCAACGACCGGATCCGCAGATCGAGCTCGATCGACTCCAGATCGCGGCCGGCATCGCCATTCAGGATGCGTGGCGGTACGCACGGGATAGTCGATTCACGGACGCAGCGCAGCGCATCCTCGCCATTCGAGAGGAGCTGAAGCGCATCGATCTCCCGGAAGCAAAGGAACGAGTTGCCGAACTCGAACGGATCGGCAGTGACCTCGGAGACCGACAGCGATTCGCGGAGCAGGCGGGACACCTCCGGGATGCAGGACGGACGTACATGTCGGGCTATGGCGGCGGTCGGTCCGACTACACGTCGCTCGGCATGCCGTCCGCCCAGCAGCAGCAGGCATTCGATGACATGACGATCCTCGGAGATCTCAAAATAAAAGACTTCGAGGCAGTGCGGCAGGCGGGCGTGGATCCGAACCACATCATCATCGACGGCGATCGGCTCCGAGTGAGCAATACCGCCGAACTGCGACGCCGGCCGAGTGTGATCGAGCGCCTCGGGAAACTCCTCGGCGGCGGCAATCGCGGCACCGACACCTGAGACTTCAGTGAACGACGGATGAATAAGACCGGCTCTGGGCTTCCCCAGAGCCGGTGTTCTTTTTTTCACCGCCGAGCCCAAGCAGGAGGAGAAGGGCTTTGCCCGGCTCCTGCGCCATGGCAAGGCAGGGGTCGCACCGAGGACGAGGTCCCTTGTGAAAAGAGGGCATGCCGAGCCCAAGCAGGAGGAGAAGGGCTTTGCCCGGCTCCTGCGCCGTGGCGAGGCAGGGGTCGCACCGAGGACGAAGTCCCTTGTGAAAAGAACGACCGGCCCCACGCATGGTGGGACCGGTCAGAAGGAACTGCGTACCGATGATCAGCTACGGAGCGCCGAAACCGCCGGCCGCCGTCTGACTGAAGCTGCCCGCGGACTGCGACGCACGCACCGCGGACCGCGAGAACACCGAGAATGCCCGACGAATCTCGCTCGCCGAGTTGCCCGGCGTGAGGATCCACTCGTCGCGGATGCCCATGTCGCGGAACACCCTGCGGAAGTCCGTGCCGCCACCGTCATCGATGCCCATGGCCGCGACGATATGCATTTCCTTGCGGAGCATATCGTCGACGATCGCCTTCACATCCTTCGCCTTCCTCCTCGAGTGGAGATCGGCGCCATCGGTGATGATGAGGGTCGCGGTCCGTGCCGGAACGCCCGCATCCTCGAACGCCTTCGCCTCCGCGAGTACCGTCCCGAGGAGCACCACCGTCTGATCGTAGAGCGGCGTCCCCTGGTCCGCGCGGTAGTTTCGACCATCCATCTTCACGGCCGCGTCGAGCGACCCGAACGCGTAGAGCACTTTGCCGTTCAGATATCGGCAGTGCGCCCGGATGCCATCGCCCTGCTTCGAATCCCGCAGGGCCTCGATCACGAGGTTGTGTCCGTCACGAACGGTCTGCTCATTGTTCGCAGACGCGATCGACCCAGAGTCATCCGGCATCAGCGCCACGAGAAACACCTCGCTCGCCTGGACATCATCGATCTGCGCGCCGAGCCCGGCCTGAATCTGGAGACCCATATCCGGCGCGAGCAGAATCGCCGCGGACTGCGCCGAGAGGTCGCCCTCCTGCTGCGCGGCCTGGAAGAGCTGACTGACGTTCTGGGAAGAACCCGTATTCGCCACGGTAGATACTCCTTTGGTTTTGGTGGTTCGAAAGGATCGCCAATGGCACCCGAAAGCACCACCGGCGACCCCTCCGAAGTGGATTAGGCCGCGAGCGATCCGACGCCCGGCCAGCTCTCGATGGAATCCGTCGACTGGACGACGTGCATGCCCGCCTTCTTGAACTCGAGGATCGCCGCTTCCGCCTGCGGCGTGAAGTCCGCCGCGAATCCGCCCTTCCCGTCGGGCACGGTGACTGCGGACATGCAGTCCTCGAGGATGTACACCTTCTTCGCGAGCTTCGGATCCTGCGCGACGATACCGTCGAGGATCTGCTCGATCGAGCTCTTCACGCAGTGGCTCGCCGCCTGACCGCCGATGATGATGATGTCATGCTCGAGGAGCTTCTTCAGGAACGCGACGTTCTTCTGCGCGATCTGCCCCTTGCCGTCATGGCGTTCGAGTACTTCGGCACTGATGATGCCGTAGTTCTCGGACCACTCGTTCCCTCCCTTCACCTCGCGATACGACTGGATGCCGCGCGCCGCCGCGACGAACATCCGTGCCTCCTGGATGCTCCCCACGAGCGCGTGCCCGTCACCGCCGAGGATGCAGTGGAACGGCCAAAGATACAGCGTGTACGGGGTCTTCGAGTACTGCCCCTTCGGCAGCTTCAGCTGACGCGCATAGAATTCCATCTGCTTCGTCGCCCAGGTGAACGCCGCGCTCGGCGACACCCCGGGGAGGAGCCACGACATGATGGCGGGATTCACCCGCACCGCGCCGATCTCCTTGCCCGCGAGATCGAGGTTCACGAGCTGCTCGTGCGCATTGAGGTCGATCAGCGTATGGGGATTGGGATGCTGACCGTTCTCGAGGAGCCAGAACGTCGGGAAGAAGCACTGATATAGGAAGTGCGTGTCCATCGTGTCCCAGATGTTCGTGATGTGTGCCGCGTTCCGGTAGAGGAACTCGGTGTACCGCCGGCTGTCATCGATCGCGCCAGTGCCGCTCCGGCCCGCCACGTAGAGCGTGCCGCCGCGCGGCTTGCCACGGACGACCCGCGCGTCCGGCGGATAGCAGAAGTCCTTCTGGTTGTCGATGCCGAGAACGCCGATCCGCACCTTCGCGGTGGACGCCGGCTTGATGTCGTTGCGCCGTACGTATTCCTGCGCCTCCAGGAGCACCTCCTGGAGATCCGGCGCGTAATTCCAGTCGCTGACGTTGTGCGGATCGTAGAATTTCGGGAACGGAAGAGCCTTACCCATGGCGAACTCCTTCTTCTTGTCTCGTAATTGCGGCAGTGGAGATACCGATGCTGTGGGCTGCCGCAATTCCCCACAAACATCTACACAAATTAGCGAATCTGGAGACGCGTGATCTCGCTGCGACTCACGACGTAGAGACCGTCTTTTCCCGCGAAGAGCAAGTCACCGGCCCCCACAAACGGCTCCGTATCCGGAAAGGACTTCGTCGCCGCAAGCTGCCCCTGATGCACTTCGACGCGGACGATACCGTCATCCGTTGCCGCGAGGAGGAACTTTCCCGTTGCCGCGTGACCACGGATCGTTCCGAGCCACGACCACGCCGGTTCCCCAGCCGTCGCCTCCATGGTTGCTTCGATGCCGCCATCCGGACGGATCACCGTGCACCGATGCACCGTCTTCCCTCCGTGTTCGTATGCAACGAAGAACCAGCAGCGCTCATTGGAGAACGTCGTCGCGACATCGAGGATCTGACCGTGGAAACGTGGCAATGATACCGCATCATTGATACCGCGACGCTCTGCATCAAAGACGAACGCCACATTGAGCTCGCCGGCTCGATAGAACCCGAACCCGAATGCCGGCCCCACCCAAAACAACGTCTGTCCCGCCAACACATCGCCGATACGTTCCTGAGCGAGATCGCCGTCCCGATAGATCGTGCCACCCTCCAGCCAGTAGGCGTGGCGCGCGTTCGTATCATAGACGGGCAATCGACCCTGGAATTGTTCGACGGTCCGTCGTTGCGTTCCCGCATGCGGCGAAATCGTCGCGAGCTGATCATCGCGGGCGATGAGCGTCGCGCGACCCTGGAGACGGTAGCGAAACTTGGGATCCATGCCGCCGGAAATCACCAACGCGCCATCTTCCCGACGAAATGCGTGGTCCTCATGATACAACCAACACAACGCACCATCCTGCATCGCCGCCTGACAGATTCGACCATGCGTGCGGAAAATCCGCGTCGCGGTCACCTGGCCACGAATCACGGTCACCTCCCGAATCGCCGCCGGAGCCGCATGCTGGCAATTCGGACAAAGCGCTCGCGCATGCTCCGTCTGGCACTGCGCGCAGGTCGTCCAACGCATGCTCTCGAGCAGCTGCATCGGGAACACCCCACGGAGATCCTTCTCGAACACCTGCTGCAGGTGATGGAGGAGATCGTCTGGAAGTCTTCCATACGGAATGGCCACCTTGGGACAAATCACCTCGGGATGGAAGATCGTAATACGATGCTGAGGCCGCGCATCATGAGGCACCAACTTCGTGCGATCCTTCGGTTTGAACACCCCACCGTACGGCTCCACGAAGAGCAGGCTCCGCATGAGCATCACAGTGAACGCGTACCAGTCCGAATCGGGAGTGTGCGGCTGCGCCAGGAGCAAACTCGATGCATGCGGATCACACCGGAGCGGATCCACAAAGCGCACCGTGAATGCCCGGCAGAGATACTTCCCGAACTGGAAGCTGTCCACATCGATGAGGTAGGGCTCCTCCCCGACCACCAACACATTGAGGTCGTTGAAGTCGCCAATGACCACCTGCTTCGCATGGCATCCCTGCACGGTCCGATGGAGATTCCGAAGGATGCTCTGCACGTGCTCGTTCGTGATACCCGCCGGTCGCTCTCCGCGATGCCCGTATTTCCAGAACGTTTCCGCACCGGTGAGGAGCGGCATCGCGTACCCAACGATTGATGATCCTCCTGCATCCATGGCCAGATCCGCGGGCACCACGACGTGATCCGGGAGGTCTCTGGGAAACGCGGGGAGCTTCTCCTGATGGAGCGCGATCCGATCTCGCGCGCCACACATTTCCCGTTCGCGCTCTCCGCGATCCGGTATGTCCGCATAATCGGGATGCGTCGGCGGCTTGAAGATCTTCAGCGCCCGCCCATCACCGAGATTGTAGACGTCCGCCTCTCCGCCCTTTCCAATCGCCTGCTTCGGCGAAACACGAAACTTCTTTCCATCGATGAACACGTCCATCACGCACCTCCGGATCGTCTCCGGATGGCAATGAGCGTCGTATCGTCCGGGAGTAGGCCGGCAGCATTCTGCGTACCGCCACCGTCACCCTGAACACTCCGATCACGGTTGATCACCGCCAGTCGACGGCGCAGCGCGTCCGGATTTCGGAAGTAGAGATCGTTCATCCAGAATTGATCCAAAGGACCGACGAGCTCTGCACTGCCAGGAATACAACGGCCAGCGGCTTCCTGCAGATCCTTGCCGCCGTCGGTACCCAGGAGAATCGAATGCACCTGATCCGTCGATAGCATTTCATGCACCACGAATTTCAGGAGCCGCGGATCTGTATTTGCGAGGGAGGTCGGCACGAGACCGTACGCGAGGTACGGTGGCTCATTATCGGGATATGGACCCAGGACGCGTACGTTGCCGTTGCACCCATAAATGCCATCGCCCAATGAAACGATCGACGTTCCCCATTTCGTGATCACCGCTCCAACGAGGGTGAAGAGGAAATACTCGTTCACCACCTCGGAAAGGCTGTCGCCCATCTGGAGCGCCAATACACGGAGACCGGCGAGCACATCCTGACGAATCCGCTCCCAGAAGGAATCGTGCTCCGGCAACACGCCGGTCGCTGCAATCGGATGCTCGGCGAATCGCCGCAAACTTCGGCGGACGGACTCTGCAACCAGACGCACCCCAAGCTTCGCGCCCACCTCACTATGCGGACCCGCGCCGTGCCGGACGCGTACATCCATCGGCACTTTGTCATCCGCACCACCACAGCCATCCGCGACGAATGCGATAGTCCAGTCCGGATCTTGAATCCAGGAGAACGCATCATGATTATTTCTGCCCGCGCGCGTGTGGTCGCGACCGGCGATGGAGCCGCCCGCGACCGCGAACTGATCTCGCATGTACCCTCCCCTCTCCTCGTGAGCAACACCCACGAGCAGTTACAGTAATTGATACATTGTGAATCAACGATCGTTGAATGCTCACCCGAAAAGACGATGCCCCGCATCACCCGTTCACGTGAGCACTCCGTAGCATCGCTACCCATGAAGCACCGCCACCATGTACAAAATCGCTTATTTTTCTGATAGATACGCCAAACCTACACAGAAAAACCAATTACGTCAAGTCCTGGAAACATGAACGTTTTTGTCGCTGGGTTCAATAGTATTTTCATGTCCACCATCTCGGACTCCGTACGATTCCGTACGGATCCCGAGAGGACGCCCGATCGCTGGGATCGGGCTCAAATGAGGGATCAGGGACGAATGAGCTGCGCGACACGATCGGCCGGACGGATCGTGACCGTGGTACCGGCGAGGAATGGGAGCGCGTCCTCGACGACGCCGTCGGAGAATATCGCTCCCCCATCGGGCATTTCGGAGGTGATCACGAGCACGCCTGTTTCCTCGATGCGGCCGAAGCACTGTCGGGCGCTCGTGGAACGCGTCGGGAATGCCTCGCGGACAAAGAAGAGGAGATGACGCGCACTCCAGGGATACGGAACCTCAAATTCCTGCTGCACGCGCAATTCTCCGCGGAGGTCTTCTCCGGTCCCGAATCCCACCATGACAGCGGCAATCGCAAATGCGCTCGATACGATCGACGTTGCCCATGCAGTGGAGCCGAGACCAGTCGTCACCAGAACGCCGCTCGAGGATTGTCGCTCGGACGCAACCACATCCGGTCCATTCCCTACTCCGAGCCGATACCGTGCAGAAACGGTGTCTCGTCGACCGACGAGAAAATCGTTCGCCGCATAGGCAACCTGTCCATCGTTCGTGGTCGCCATCGCGATGGTCAACGGATCCGTACGATACTGCCCGCGGAGCAGCCGCGGCAACACAGCGATCGCTGCATCCGGGGAGAACCGCGCAATCGTACCATCGATCCGATCTGGGTCGGGATTCACCGCGAGAATCGGCGGACCGTCGAGATACTTCGCCGCATTCGCGACGAGTCCGTCGGGTCCGATCGTCATCACGAGATCCGTGGGCCGGAAGAGCTCGGTGGGGATGTAGGCACGGGAAATGACCGTATGCGCAATCTCCCGCGGGATGGCAGCCCGCAATCGGTCCGTTGCCATGCGCCATCGGTCGTCCTCTGCCTCATACTCGGCAAAGGACTCTCCACGGGATTCGATCACGAACCGGACCCGATCACGACCACAATATCGATCGAGGAGCTCCGCCAGCCGCGACGACTTCGTCACGAGCACCACACGTTCGATGGGCGTCGGCACGGCTCACGCTCCCGGCATACGGCCGTTCGACGCACCCTGCATGGCCGCCAGAAACTCCGGCGTCACGTTGAACTGCCCGATCCGACCGTTCGCGCCAAGCTCCCGAATGCCGAGCGCAAACACCATCCGCGGATCCACATGCGCGTACGGTTCGAGACGCTTCCGATTCGCCTCTGCATCTGCCTCCGCTTCCGCCACGACGTTCTTGTTCCGCGCCTCGACAAGTGCCGCGCGCCGCTGCTCGAGCGTCATGGCCGTATCGGATTCGAACTCCTTGAGCGAACGATCGTTCCTCGCGGCATCCATGCGTCGATCGGCAAGCGCACGATCCGCCGCCGCGAGCATCTGCTCACGCGCTTCGGCCTCGAGCGCCTTCTTGAGGTCAAGATTCGCCGGCGACACGTTCGTCACGAAGAGGTTGCACACACCGACGCCCAACGCGTCGAATGCGGCGCTGTCGTTCTTGATCATCTCTGCCACGGTCGCCTGGAGCGCCGCCGCAGATGCAAGCGCATCCTTCAGTTTCTTCGTCGCGATCTCGCGACGAACATACGTCTGGAGTACGGCCTGCACCTCACTCTCCACCACGTCTTCGCTCCCCTCGCCCACACCCGATCGCGGATCGAACGAGAAGTCATGCCGATCGAGCATCTTCTGCACATCGAACCGCACGACGACTTCTCCATGCACGACGACTTCCTGGCCATCGGCCGTGCGTTCGGTGAACGCATACCCAATGCCGAATTCCGTCGCCATCACCCTCGCAAGGGTCGTGCGAGGCCCCACGAAGAAGATCTTCCCCTTCCCTTCGGCGCGACGCGCGCCATTCACGAACTTCACGACGTACTCTGCCGGCGTTGCCCGGTACCACGTGAACGGTAGTCGCATGACTCATCCTCCATTGTCCAAGGAACGGCGTGTGTCCATCACACGCTCGAGCAAATGGACGCGCATCCCCCGTCTCCTCCACTTGCTTGAATGTGTAATTATCACACTAATTAAACAGCTTCGCCACCACTTCCCGTCCGTACCATACTCCATCCGCATCGCAGCTTCGTAATTATTGTAAAACAAACACTAATTTAGTGTCAAGCCCACACCATCTTCTGTGCCCCACCGCAACCTATCCCGCCTTCGTCACAAACGTCTTTACGGACACCGGCGTTCGTTTGGTGAAACGCCACAATTGCGCAGGACGCCCCTGCTCTGGCTTTCGGTACTGTGTGGTCGGCTGCACAAAACCCAATGCAACGATTTTCTTCCTAAAATTGCGTTTATCCAGCGATTTACCGAGCACCGCCTCATACGCTTCTTGTAACTCAGTTAGCGAAAAACGGTTCGGCAGCGCTGCATACAACACGTTCGTGTATTCGAGCTTGTACCGCAATCTCGTCACCGCGTACGCGATGATCTGCGCATGATCAAAAGCGAGTGGCGGCAACCGTTCCATCGGCCACCACTGCGCCTCCGCGGCATCGGAACCCCCACGCGGTACTGCGGCCTCACCCGGAATCAACGCGAGATATGCCACAGAAATGACCCGACCGCGCGGGTCACGGTGCACATTGCCAAAGGTATATAACTGCTCGAGATACCCCTCGGCAATCTGCACATCAGTTTCCTCGCGCAATTCGCGCTGCGCAGCACGGTCCACCGTCTCCTCCGGCAATACAAATCCACCCGGCAATGCCCACTTTCCCGCGAATGGCGGCATTGCCCGACGGATCAATACCACGGAAAGCGCGCCATCACGAATCGCAAAAACCACAATATCCGTCGCAACGAGTGGTCGACGCAATTGCTCGGTCGCAAATGACGGAGAGAGCTTCGTGGGCATAGCATGATGAATCTGCATTCGCAGTGTAGCATGCGCAATGCACAGCAAATCACCACTTGCGCGTGATATACTATTTCTCCTAACCGTACGAACCGCTACGGTGCTGTGCATATCTCGCCGATGCACAGGGCCGAACACCGCAACGGTCCTACGATAATCCATCGCCCCTTCGCCTATGGCGTTTCCCTACCGCAAGCAGCTCATTACTGCGGGACTCATCGTGGTACTCGCCCCATCCGCAACCATCATTGCGGCGAATTCCATCGATCAGTACCGCGTCACCGCAGATTTCATTGTTCCTCCATATCTTGATGGCAAATGCACCACGGAGGCAGAGTGCACCTCTTTCTGCATGGATCAGCAGGAGGAATGCTCGGAACTTCGTGCATCATGGTCGAAATCGGGCAGCGCCACTTTCCGCGCCGCAGAGGATCCCGGAGGTCCACCCCCCGGAGGACCCCCGCCAGGCGGCGGCTCCCCAGGAGGTCCACCCCCAGGAGGTCCGCCACCAGGCGGTTCGCCCGGAGGTCCGCCACCAGGAGGATCGTTCGGAGGTCCGCCACCAGGAGGATCGTTCGGTGGGAATCCCGGAGGAGGTGATTTCGGGGGAAATCCCGGCGGAGGGAACACTGGAATCAATCCCGGCGGAAATAATTTTGGCGGGAATCCAGGAAATCCGGGAGGCAATTTCGGTGGCCCAAACTTCGGTGGAACGCCCGGAGGGAATAATTTCGGCGGCATGCCGGGATTGGGTGGCAATAACTTTGGCGGCCAACAACCCCCCGGCGGCTCCGGTGACTCCAAGGATCCGCTCAAATCCGGGAACATGAATTCCCCTGGGGGAATGGGTGGCCCCAATACGAATTTCGGTGGAAACCAGCCAAATAATTTCAACAATCCCAACTCCGGGCCGAATGTGGGAACGAACTTTCCGGGCGCACCGAATGGGATGAATGGACTAAACGGCATCAACGGGATGAATGGTTTGAATGGGATGAACGGCGTGAATGGCCCCAATGGCATCAATGGAATGACCCGCAACGACCCATCGGGACTCACCCCAAAGGCCCCCCAGGGACCCGGGGAAGTGATGAAGGGTCCTCCCATGGAGGATGCGACGCGCATGCAGGATTCCAAACGGATGCCCGATAACGACCCCTCAGTCCTTGGAGGAGCTCGCGCGCCGTTCTCTGGACCCAATGAAAACAACAAATTCGGTGGGGAGGCACAAAACATGCGCCCCGCGGCAAATGAGTTCGAATCCTGCGTCCGCTCCGTCATCGGCGACAAGGTCGATCAACTCCGCAGTGGAAGCGGGCCCAGTGAGGCACAGCGCCGAATGGTGCAAGAAAAATGCTCCCCCGCTCGCCGCTCTGCTGATGGCATCGGCAGCGAATCCCTTGGTCGACCGGAAATGGGCGACGCGTCGGATCGGATGCAGCCCAACGACGAGATGGGCGAGGAAATGGAGAAACAGCAGAAAGAGCAGATGCTGAAGGAGGCGAAGAAGCGATTGAAGGATCTGGAATCCGGATATAAGCGAATGTCGAGCGCCCTAGCCATCTGCACGAAAGCAAAGGTGGAGGTCCCAGAGGAGGTAACCGATGGACTCCAGATGCTGCGCGATTCGCTCACGAAGGTCCAATCTGCTACCGACGTTGAAGAAGTACAGGATGTGGACTTCTCGGAATTCGCGGACGTAGGTGACCGTGTCCGAGAAACCGTGGACCACTGTCAGCGCATCCAGGAATTCCCGCGCGTCTCGAAACAGCTCACGAGCGAACTCCGACGCATGGAGTCGGATCTCAAGCGAATCACCAGCCAAGCGACTCGTGCGAAGATCGACGTGAGCGAAGAAATCGACGCTGCCGGTAAATCCATCGGAGAAATCAAGAACGCACTCGCAGAAGCAATGAAATCGGTCAGTGAGGAGTCGCTCGATCGTCTCTTCGAACTCCGGGACAGTTTCGATGACATCCGTGAAAAAATTGAAGCGATCCGATCGGTGACCGACATGGGTCGCGGTATTTCCGATGCGACCAAGGAGGTCTCGAAAATCCAGCGCGAGATCACGACCCTGAAGCGCAAACGCGTGGACGTAAAGTCGCTCGAGGCAGCGCTCAGCGATGGGAAGATCGTGCTCGCCCAGATTCAGGGCCTCGCCAAGAAGAAGCCGGTGGACACCGATGCACTTCTGGAGGCATTTGAGCAGCTCTCCGAGGCTCGAAATTCGCTCAACAACGCGCTTCAAGAAGCGCGCGGGCAAAAGTCATCGAGCGCATTCGGAAGCTCGAGTGCATCAACAGGACTCAAGCTCGACGCCTTTGATACATTCCGCAAACAGAGCGGAAATTCCGGGGCAAGCGACCTTGAAAAGCTGTTCGGACTCTAACGAGCAGCAACCGGAAAACCCCCACCCTTCAAGGGTGGGGGTTTTCCTATCTTCCCACTGCACTTGCCAGGTACCTCATATTTCGTTACGGTAACAACCGTAGACTTTGCCGACGAAACCAGACGGTATCTTGATGACGTTTATGCGAACGGAGATTCATCCCACCTACCACCCCGCCGCAAAAGTAGTTTGTTCCTGTGGAACGACATTCACGACCGGTTCTACGGTGAGTGAGATTCACACGGAACTCTGCTCTGCATGCCACCCGTTTTACACCGGACAAACGAAAACGGTAGACAGCGCTCGCCGCGTGGACCGCTTCCAGCGACGCACCGCACTGCAGGAGACCGTTGCCGCTGCCCGAACGGGTCGCCGCGTGAAGAAAGAACGCGCCGCCGCACGACGTAAGGAAAAGTCGGAAGCGCTCGGTGCAGAAAAGTAATTTGACGGCGTACCGCACACCGCGAGCCTCCAAAGGCTCGCGGTGTGCGGTACGATAGCGTACGAGGCCCCTCCTCCCTCATCGGATCCCTGCCGCGCATTCCTTATGGCTTCTCTCGAGCAGCGTCGCACACTCGAAGCACAACGTGTTGCCCTCGAACAGGACCTCAGTAATCCTGACGTGTTCCGCAATCCCGAACGGCTTGCGGCCGCTTCTCGTTCTCATGCGGAAATATGCGCGCAGCTAGAGCAATTCCATCTCCTCGACCAGCTCGAACGCCGCATCGCGGATGCACGGAACACCGCAGCAACCACTACGGACCCCGATCTCCATGCACTCGCCGAGGAGGAACTCGCCGAGGCGCTCGCGGAACAAACGCGCGTCACCACGCACCTCAATGAGCTCCTCGAACCTGGCGACCCCATGGATGAAAAGGGCATCATTGTGGAAATTCGCGCAGGAGTCGGCGGTGATGAAGCGGCGCTCTTCGCGGCAGATCTCCTCCGCATGTACGCACGATTCGCGGAGCGCCGCGGCTGGACCACGCGTCTCCTCGACTCGGAGCAATCCCCCATCGGCGGATTTCGTCACGCCACCTTTATGGTCGACGGCGATCATGTCTACCGCTGGATGAAATACGAAAGCGGCGTCCATCGGGTGCAGCGCGTACCGACCACCGAAAAATCTGGCCGCATTCATACCTCCACCGCCACCGTCGCCGTTCTCCCTAAAGTAGAGGCCGTCGAGATTCACATCGAGCCCAAGGACCTCCGCATTGATACGTATCTCTCCTCTGGCCATGGCGGACAAAGCGTGCAAACCACCTATTCCGCGGTCCGCATCACCCACATCCCCACCGGCCTCGTGGTCACCTGTCAGGATGAACGCTCCCAACAACAGAATCGTCTCCGCGCACTCGAAATCCTCCGCGCACGTCTCTTTGCCGCAGAACAAGAACGCGCAGATCGAGAACGATCGGATGCGCGCCGGTCGCAAATTGGATCTGGAGAACGCTCAGAAAAAATCAGAACCTACAATTTTCCGCAGGATCGCCTCACCGATCACCGCATCAACGAGTCCTGGCACCACCTCGACGGCATTCTTGATGGCGACCTCACGGAAATCATGACGCTTATCCGCAATAAACTCCGAAAGCCAGGATCCACACCTCATGCGGGTACTGCCGCATGAGCGCGGTACGCTCCGCACATGCACGCCGCCACACTCCTCCAATGGGCCCGGCTACGCATTGATGTTCGCGATGCGGACCTGCTCCTCGCGTACGCGCTCCACAGAGAACGCGAGTGGCTCCTTGCGCATCCCGAAACAACCATCCATCCGAGCCATGCCACGCGATTCCGCCGCATGGTGATCCGGCGAACACGCGGCGAGCCACTTGCCCATCTCCTGGGCACGCAGTGGTTTTTTGGACGCACGTTCCGCGTGACCCACGACGTGCTCATCCCACGGCCAGAAACAGAACTCTCTGTGGAGCTTGCGCTTGGCACAGTTCCGATCTCCGAGCCCACGACCATCATCGACGTCGGCACCGGCTCCGGTTGCATCGCGGTCACCATGGCAGCGGAACGGCCGCGCGCACGGGTGATCGCACTCGATGCTTCGCCGAGCGCACTTCACATCGCACGCCACAACGCACGCACCCATCAGGTACGTGACCGAATCGCCTTTCACCAAAGCAACCTCCTGGATTTCCAAATAAAAAATGGAAAAATGAAAAATGCCCCATTCGTCATCCTCGCGAACCTCCCGTATCTCACGACCGCAGAATGGCGTGCGCTCCCAAACTCCCTTCGCACATTTGAACCGCGCAATGCGTTTGATGGTGGACGCGACGGACTGTATTGTTTCCGAACATTTTTCCGACAACTCTCCTCATTCGCCACGCACCACCGCGTCCGGTCTGTCTTCTTGGAAATCGATCCCCAACGAAAACCAGCACTCACTCGACTCACCCAACAACGAGTACCACACTGGCACAGAGGATGGCATCGCGACCTCGCGGATCGTTGGCGCGTGCTCGAACTCCGCCCACCAGAGATGAAGCACCAATAACCACCCCGGACCAACCTCCGGGGCTTTTGGTTGTTTACGCAGCCGGCAACTCGCTACTGTACCGCGGTCCCCTGGTCCACAATCTCGATCCAAGTGTTCCCCACCTGCAATACCGTGGGCGCATCCGAAGGTACGGAGGGCCGGAATCGAATACGCGCAGCAGACGGCGGGTCCGCGTTCTGCTCGGCATGCCAATTCCAGAACCCATCCACCCGTCGCCCACGCGTCATCACGATTGCGGTCCGCTTGCCGCCGTCTCCCGCGGTGCGATCTCGCGGATCGAGGTCCGGAATCCGAAGCCGTCCCATCGCATCAAGCACCCGCGAACGCACCTCAAGCACCAGCACATTCACCGCCTCAATCGAATGCCCCGCAGCATCGCGATGCGGACGCCCATCCTGCGAACGCACATACACCGCGCGCTCCGCGTCATAGCGCCACTCCACCACATGAGCAGCGGAATACGTAATGCGGAGTTGCGCGGCCACCGACCCCTGCGTGGAGGGCACAGACTCCACATACGGGAGCAGTGGGAGCGGCTGCCGCTTCCACTGCTCTTGCGCACGCGCACGCACAAATGCAGCGAGTCGATCCACTGCCGTATACACATTGAATGGCGCGGGTCGCGAACGGCTCCGCCAGAACGGCGGATCATAATACTGATTCACGTGAAAGAGACGCAAATCCCGAAAGAGGGTCAGCGCCTCCGGACTACCACCCACATGCACCAAGGGGACGCCGAAATGCCGCGCGATACCGATGAGGTAGGGTCGTGCGGATCGCACCGGTCCTAGCTCCGACAATGCTCCATCGAGTGACGCAAACACCACAAACCGCGTCCGTCGACCTTCCACCGGCACCTCCACCACGATCGGTGCCTCTGATAGTCCAGACTGCGGACGCGCTTCGGACGCATTGTCCACGACCACCGCCACGGCGAATGGCTGCGCAGTGCCCTCAGGGAGCGGTTGCCCATCAATCCAGCGGCGTATGACCGGCGCTACGGGCGCGGCTCTGGTTAGAACCGCACGATCATCTGAATGTACCAATACCGCCGGAGCTTGCATGGGAGCTTTATGCCCACGGATACTCGTGTGCCACCATGCCCAAATCGACACACTCCCCAACATCATCACCACAATGCCGACGCCAACCACCCCCCACCGAAACGATCGATCAGCGGCCCATCGAAGGGCCGCTGATCGATATTGCAATAAAATCCCGCGCAAGCGCGCGAACGTTCGAGTCCCAATCCGGTGGCGACGAACTCGATGACCGCGCATGCTATGCTGCAGGTATTACTTCTCGCTTCCTTCATCTTCTTTCGCCTTCTCCTTCTTCTCCACTACCGGAACATCAGCAGGACTCACCTCGGCGACCGGAGCCACCGCCTCCTCCTGCACCTCCGTCACCGAAACCACGATGTCCTCCGGTTCATGTTCCGCCGTAATGCCAGGAGGCAGGGCGATATCACGAATGGCGATCAGGTCGTCTCCCGTGACCAAGGACGCGAGGTCGATCACAATCTCCTCCACGAGTGCTCCGGGCAAGGCACGAACATCCAAATGATCGAGCTGCTTCACCAGCACGTACGATCCATCCGAAAGCACCGGGGCAGTGCCCGTAAAACGAAGCGGAATCTGCGTCTCCACTTCTTCGGTCATCGATACCTCCCGAAAATCAATATGAACCACCTGACCGTGCACCGGATGTCGTGCCACCTCCTGGAGGAGCGCCTTCACCGGAGCTCCGCCTTCAATGGCCAGATCAAGCAATGCCGCACCAGGTGCGGAACGTTCCAGGCGCTGAAATTCTACAGCAGAAACGGTCAACGAACGTGCGGGCACCCCGTGTCCGTAAATGACGGCCGGAATAGATCCCGAGCGTCGCAGCTGATTCACCTTTCGACCCAATACCGTTCGAGGGGTCGCTGCAAGAGTATGCGTAGCCATAATGTTACATGCGTCGAATCATCGACGCGCCGGAAAACAAAAAGGACCTATCGCCGAATGCGCTTCCGTCGCGAGAACGGCGAGATTCGAGACGGAATCGCCGAATCCAGATTGCCGGCGTACTGGGAAGGTACGCCAATATCCGGTGAGGTGATTCCGGCCGAATATCGCCGTTCGCAGCAGGAATGGCATTCGGCGATAGGTCCGAAACACGCCGTACGCGCGGATGCACATCGGTAGCGTACCGAACTCCCGTTTCCCTGTCAATGGCCCATCCACCAGTCCTACCGCCGCACACGAACATTTCTTCCGCGATCCGCCCGAGCGCTCACCGTTCCCTGATCCGCACAAGAACGATCATGCAGCATCATGTCCGCTCTTTCGGGGCACGCTCCTGCGCCTCCAAGTGCTCGTGAAATCCAATCACGTCATCTAGGGTGAGTGGTGCCGCATCTCGAAATTTGAGCACATCTTCAAATGCGAGATCCGTGAGGAGACCCATCGAACTCACCCCCATGCCGCTCGTGAGCACGAGCGCCAAAATAGAATGCGCGCACTTCTTGCACCGAATATGCATGAGGTGTTGATCGCCTCGATCTTCAATCACTCGCGCCTCCATCGGGTTGTAGCTCGTGTCACACACCGGACAGTATGAGATGAGGCGGAGGCTCTCTTGGATAAACTGTGGAGGTCGTCGATTCGCACGCATAAGGGACCGGCTGGAAATAACGCGTCACCGCACGAGTATACCATGCCCACCGTCATCCACACCTCTCTGATGTCCCATGAGCATCACGGACCGAAGCAAGTACATCAAATGCATACGCTCGCGGTTCCGCGCGCGGCACCGTCGCCGCAATGCTCGACACCATACCAAATGCGCACGCAAACGCAAGGATCGCACTACCGCCCGCACTCACAAAAGGGAAGGGCACGCCCATCACCGGAGCCACACCGAGATTCATGGCAAGATTGAATGCCGACTGCACCCCAAAACAGATCGCGATGCCGACCACCAATGCTGCGGAGGCATCATCTGGGCATCGACGCGCCAGCAAACCCAAACGAATCGCAATAGCCAAAAGACACACCACCAGCACCGCCATTCCCAAAAAACCGAACTCCTCCCCTACCACCGCAGGCAAAAAATCCGATTGCGCCTCCGGGAGAAACCGCAATTGCGCTTGTGTGCCCTGGCCGAATCCACGCCCCAACCACCCTCCCGCGCCAATCGCAATCACCGCTTGCCGTTGATTGTACCCCGCGCCCTGCGGATCGCGATTCGGATCGAGGAACGTGAGCATCCGCTCGCGTTGGTATGGCTGCAATACCGTAAACCACGCCACCACCGCTGCTGCGAAGGCACCCAACGCAAACATGAGAAGATGCGCACGGCGCAGTCCCAAAACGAGCAGCATGCCAAACCAGGTCGCGAGGAGCACCAATGCGGAACCCAAATCCGGCTGCAAAAGCACTGGGACGACAATGACCGCAGTAATCGCCGCACTCTCCAGAATCGTCCGAAGACGCCCAAGTGACCGCGCGCGCCGACGAAAATAAACCGCCTGCAGTACGATCAAACCTATTTTCGCAAACTCCACCGGCTGGAGCGTCCAGGACCCAATCGTGAGCCATCCCCGTGTCCCATGCACGCGAGCACCCACCACCAAGACCGCGATCAGCACGCTGAGGGTACCGACCGCCACGAATGGCCACCATCGCTCCCATGCACGCCAATCAATTCGAGCAACGACGAAAAACGCGATGACGCCCAATCCCAAAGCAACTCCCTGGCGCATGACCACGGAAAAATCTGGCGCATGACCACGCAACGCGAGGCTCGAGAGACCGACCAGCCCGAAGGTCGCGAGCAACGCCAACGCGGCCATGAGCACACTATCCAATCGCGACCACAACGCACGGAGATGTTCAACCACAGATACACAATCATCGAGTGACAAACGATCCCGGATTGAAGACATCCGTATAAGGAATAACCTCCACTGACTGCACGAGCCCGAGTGGCTGGAACCACGTCGCAGCTACCGCGCGCTGCTCGCCCGGAACGAGGTCGCTAATGGTCACCCGATTCACCCCCACGATGCCCGATCCTCTCCGGAGAAGAATGTCGAGCTCTAATTCTCGGAATGTGTACGCACTCGTGTTCCGCACGCCGAACGTGGCGCGTGATATGCGGACGGGAGCTCCACCAGAAACCGCGACCGACGGGGTCCCCGTCTGCAAGACCAGCGCGGCGGGAGGAACGAATTTCGGATCCACAATCTCCACCCGTAGCCGATCGCTCACGTATCGCTCCGGATCACGGGATGCCTCCAGCGAAATCCGTTCCCACACCGTCTCCCGAATCACGAGTGTTGCACGGGTCGGATTCGTAGTCGAGACCGCATTCAAACGCGTAATCCAGCGATCTCGCCCGGGGAGTAATGTCGTACGCAGAACCTGCGGTTCTGCGCCCGGCACTTCGAGCTCATAGGTCATGATGCCGACCCATCTCGCATTCGGATTCGACACCTGTGCGACGGCATCGTAGCTCGTTCCGCCATTCGCAATCAACATCACCTCGCCAAGCACCGGGGGCTTCGGACGGAGCTGTGCCACGTACGTCCCTCGTGCATTATTCGGCGTAGACCATACGCGAGCACTCCGGAGAAAACGGGGCCACTCGACTGCCCCGTACCACGTCAATCGCCACAATGCGTACAATCCGATCATCGTGGTCACCCCAATCGCAATCCACCGACCGAGTCGCTGCAGCTGCGCCCGATGCTCCACATACCACGCCCCCCAGCGGAGCTGTCGATCGGTAATCCGATCTCTTCCTCCAAATGACGAATCCATAGGCAATTATTTTTCCCATTGTACCGCGAAATGACCGAGGAACGAAAAGGCGGAGTTCTCTTTGGAGAGAACTCCGCCAGTACCACGAACCGATCCTTACGAGGGCTGCGGACCCTTCGGCGGCCGCTCCGGCTGCTTGGATTTCGGCTGCGACGGCTCGCCATGCACCGCCTCGCCCCAGAACTCCCTCACGGTACGGACCACCGGATCGAACTGTTTCGCGAGATCGCCCTTCACCGCCCTGCCCGCCTCCCGAACCTTGGACTTCGTGTCATCCGAAATCTGCAGCGCGGCAACCGCTCCAGTGCCCGCCATGATCAAGAACCTCCAGAACATCGAAACCTCCTCTGCGCAGCTGTCCTTGCGCACTACGATCGTTGCACAGCTCAGCGGAAAAGTTAAGCCCCGCATTGCATTACTGCACCACGAAGAACGTCACATATCCTTCGAGCGCGCGAGCGAAATAGCAATCCACGCGGATTGCGGGATGCAGCCGTCGGAGCTCCGCGCGCACTTCCAGGAGATCATCGAGCTGTCGCTGACGACGTCGCTCTGGCGTGTCCTGGGCGAACTTCGATTTGTAGTGCGCACAGTCCTCGTGATTCACGAGAATGATCCGCTGCGTCGCATGGTGTTCCACGAGGAATGCGAGACGATTGAGTCCACGTTCCCGATCCGCGTGCCGATGGCACGAGAGCGCATGGTACGTTGCCGGACCACCCGCAGGCGATTGTCGATCCGGCGGCTCCGGAATCTTGAGCGCCTCGAGCAAGTCCGCGTCATTCACCGTGTACCGTCCGTCCGCACACGCGACAACGATCGTCGAGGGCGGATGTGGTACGAACTTCGTTCCGGAACGGATGCCGTCTCCCAGGCGCGCGCGACGAGCGCCCGTTGCCGCGACCGGCGACGGGGGCGGCGCGACCGCTTTCGCAGTCGCAGGAGCAGTGGGTAGTCGCGGCGGCTTTGGCAAGGCCGGATCTCGCTGACGGTTGCTGATCATGATTCTCTTTCCTCCTTCTTCAGTAAATGCGCCCCCCGAACGAATCGGGGGGCGCACGACATCATGTCGATCAGTCGCCTAGCTCGGCTGCGCGGGCGTCTCCGGCTTCGAGTGGCCGTTCGCGTCCTTGTTGCCGAGCAACTCGGACGTGTCGATGCCGAGATGCCCAGCAACCGCGCCGAGGAGCTTCAGGGCGGAACCGCCGCCGTTACCATTCGCAGCACCGAGGAATCCGTCCAGCGTGCGCGCGAACGCCGCGCCACGCACGAGTCCCGCCTGCATCTTCGCGGCATCCTCCGCGGTCCCGAAGAGGGTCATGTTGACCCTGCCACCGAACGCGCCGGCCGCATGCGCCGCCGCGATCTGCACCTCCACCTGACCCTTGATGCGCAGCTGCTCGAGCTCGAATTCCTGTGCTGCCTTGCCGGACCTGTCGCGCGCCTCGAGCTCCGGCTTGAGCACCTGCTCGACCCGATCCTTGTCGACGGTGACCTGCGCCGCAGCAACATTCACGGGGATCATGGCCTGCTGCTTCGTGATCTCGACCTGCTGTCGCTGCACCTCGATCGGCACGAGCGCAGTGGCCTTGTCGCCTTCCGACTTGAGCTTCGCAGCCTCTGCCTCTGCCCCCGCCTTCTTGCGAATAGCCTCCGCGTCCGCATCGGCCGCCGCCTTCTTGCCATCCGCAAGCGCCTTCGTCTTGTACGCTTCCGCATCTGCCGCCTTCTGGGCAACGACCAGCTTCGTCTCTGCTTCGGCCTCCGCGCCGATGATCGCCTGCTTCTTCGCCCGCTCTGCCGCCGCCTCGACCTTCACGGTTTCGACGGCCTGCGACTCCGTTTCCTGGAGCTTGATCGCGGTGAGGCGCTTCGTTTCCGCTTCGGCGCGCTCTCGCTCCTTGTCGGCCACTGCGATCTGTCGCTCGCGCTGCGCGACCTCGACCGCCTGCTGGCGCTCCTGGTCCGCGACTTCCGCCGCTTGCTCGGCCTGCTGCTTCGCCACCTCGACCGCCTGCTGGCGCTTGTAGTCGAGCTCGGCGACGGCGCGATCCTTCGCGATCTCCGCCTCCTTTTCCGCTCGTTCTTGCGCCGACCTCGCCGCCGCGATCTTCGCGCTCTGGTCCGCCTGCGCTTCTGCCTGCTGCTGCTGGAGCGCGAGCATCTTCTTCTGTGCTTCGACGTCCTGCTGTAGCCGCTCGCGCTTGCGCTCCTGCTCGATCGCGTTCCGCTCCGTGAGCTTCTCCTCCGCGATTTTCGTGATCGTGAGGAGACCTTCCGCATCGAACACGTTCCTCGCGTTGAGCTGCGTCGTGTCCGCCTGGTCGAGCTTCGAGATCGTGACCGACTCCAGGGTGAACCCGTTGTGCTCGAGATCCGCCCGAACGCCCTGGATGACCGCCTCGACGAACTCTTCGCGTTCCGCATTGAGCTGCTCGAGCGTCTTCCGGGCCGCAACGGTCCGGAGCGCGGAGACGAGCTTGTCGCCGAGGAGCTGCATGAGGCTGTTCTCATCCGCAGTGCGATCACCCATGGAGCGCGCCGCTGCAGTGATCTGCTCGTCGGTCGGTTGCACCTTGATGAAGAACTCAGCCTCGACATCCGCCCGCAGCTTGTTCTGCGTGAGGAGCGCTTCGGCGCCATTGCGCACGACCTTGAGCCGGAACGTCCGCAACGGCACCCGGATGACCTGATGCACCATGGGCACGATGACTGCGCCACCGTCCTTGATGACCTTGAGTCCCCCGAGGCCCGTCTTCACGAGTGCGACATCCGCACCCGTCCGCACGTAGAGCCGAGAAATCGTCGCGAGAATCGCTCCCACGACGAGCGATGCGATGCCCGCGAGAATCATGACCAACGCGGAGAGACCGCTGATCGGAAGCCCGAACGAACTTCCCGCAACCCCCACACCGAGGAGCGCGAGACCGAACACGATGAGCGCGCCAATGATTCCACCCATGACTAGATATCCTCCTTCTTGTTCCTGCTGATTGCCTGCACCACGTCTGCGCGGCGCATTTAGGAAGTCGCTCCGCCGGAGCGACCCTCGAAGAGCGCGGACTCGGGTACCACGTGGTACCAGTTCCCTTCCGGTTCGTATCCCGTGATGAGCACCTTCGCCTCCTTCGGCAAGAATTGATCTGCCCGCTCTAGGCGTGCGGTCACCTGATGCGGAGATCCCGAGGGATCCCGCACCAACAGCACGCCCTCCTGGCCTGGCTTAATCCCAAACAGGAGCTCACCCGTTCGCCCGACCAAGCCCTCCTTCCGCAACGAGTACGTCTCCGTCTTCGGAAGCACCCGTGCGATCAGTCGAGCCATGAATCCCGTTCCCATGAACGCAGCCACCGAAGCGACCGCCACTGAAATCATCCCGTACACGATGGGAACCGGCAGTATGGATTCCAGCATCCGGTTGATACCGATGCCCACACCACCGAAGAGCAGGCCCAATGACGCGAGAATGGTCGACATCGGCACACGACCCACCCCAAGGAGTCCGAGCGCTTTCGCGGCGAATCCCTCGTGATGCGTGTCATGATGCTGCTCGGAACTCGACCCATCGTGCTCATGTCCCACATGCGCATCGTGCGCAACATCATGGTCCGCGTCCGTATCGCCATCCCCGTGAAGACCCAACGCCTGCGCGAGGACCATGAGCACTCCGAAGACGAGCGGGATGAGGAAGATGATATTCTGCCAGGCGAACGCCCACTCCATAGGTACCCCCGATCTTTTGCAGCGTCAGACGCCGCATGGATTGTGAACGAGCGGAGATCGCACACAGACGGCCTTGAAGCCGTCTGCAGTTTTCGACGAGACTCCTCGCCGACGTCATCTCCACGATCTGTCGCGACCGTAGCAGCGGCTCATTCTCTTGTCAACTCCGCATGATAATCCCCCTTGAACGGCCACGGGAATCATTGGTACACTGTGGATGATTCCAGATCCCCACGGGGATCGTCATTTTTGTTCACGCATGCCCAAATCCACTCCACCAAAATCCGGCTACACTGCCCAGCAAATCACCGTGCTGGAGGGACTCGATCCGGTCCGGAAGCGCCCAGGAATGTACATCGGCTCCACCGGACCACAGGGACTGCATCATCTCGTCTGGGAGGTCGTCGACAACTCCATCGATGAAGCCATGGCCGGTCACGCGAAGCGCATTCTCGTGCGCATGCTGCCGGACAACTATGTGCAGGTCGTCGACGACGGCCGCGGCATCCCCGTGGATCCGCATCCGCAATTCAAAACCTCGGCACTAGAGCTCGTCATGACGAAGCTCCATGCGGGAGGTAAGTTCGGCGGTGGCGGCTACAAAGTCTCCGGCGGACTCCATGGCGTGGGCGTCTCCGTGGTGAACGCGCTCTCCACCCTGCTCCGTGCAGAAGTGCAACGGGAGAAGCAACGCTGGGTCCAGGAATACCACCGCGGCGTTCCACAGGGGAAGGTGAAATCCGTGGGTCGCGCGCAGCTTCCCGGGACGGGCACGGCGGTCACGTTTCATCCCGATCCCACCATTTTCACGGAGATCATCTTCGATCTCCCCACGATCCTCGACCACCTTCGCCAGCAGGCGTACCTCACGAAGGGCGTCACCCTCATCGTGGAAGATCTCCGGAACCATGCGGCACTCGCGGAACGATTCATGGAGTCCGCATTTGACCCCAAGGCCACCGGCGCCGTTCCCCTCACCTCGACCTACACCTTCCATTTCGAGGGTGGCATTGCAGCATTCGTGCGCCACCTCAATCACCGCAAAGAGCTCGCGCAGGATGCGGTCTTCTACGTGGAAAAAGAAGCGGAGGAAATCAACGTCGAGGTCGCACTGCAATACACGAAAGATTACAAAGAAACTGCGCTCGCGTTTGCGAATAACATTTTCAACCCCGAGGGCGGCACGCACATCGCCGGCTTCCGCACCGCGCTCACCCGCACGCTCAATGCGTACGCGCGTGCGAAGGGGATGCTCAAAGAGAAAGACGAGAACCTCACCGGTGAAGACGTACGCGAAGGACTCACCACCATCGTGAGCATCAAGGTGAAAGATCCTCAGTTTGAGGGGCAAACGAAAGCGAAGCTCGGCAACCCCGAAGCGCAAACCGCGGTCGCAACGGTATTGGGCGATTCGTTCGCCGCATTCCTCGAAGAGCATCCCCGCGACGCGGAGTCGATCATTGGACGCTGTCTCCTCTCCGCGCAAGCCCGAAAGGCAGCACGCGCGGCGCGTGACACCGTGCTCCGCAAGGGCGCACTGGAAGGACTCACGCTCCCCGGGAAGCTCGCCGACTGCTCATCTCGTGACCCCAGCGTTTCCGAAATGTTCATTGTGGAGGGTGACTCCGCAGGAGGATCTGCGAAATCCGGTCGCAATCGCGAATTCCAAGCGATTCTTCCGCTCCGGGGAAAAATTCTCAACGTGGAACGCGCACGCATCGACAAGATGCTGGCGAATAACGAAATCAAGTCACTCATCATCGCGCTCGGCACCAACATCGGCGAACAATTCGATATCGCAAAGCTCCGATACGATCGCATCATCATCGCGACCGATGCGGACGTGGACGGTGCACACATTCGCACGCTCCTCCTCACGCTCTTCTGGCGATATTTCTCCAAGGTGATCACCGAAGGCCATCTCTACATCGCACAGCCGCCGCTCTTCCGCGTGCAGGTGGGCAAGGAGGTGCGGTACGCGTATTCCGACCACCAACGCGATGATATCCTTCGCGAGCTCCAGGAATCACGCAAGCACGGAAAAACGCAGGAGCGGAAAAACAAGGAAGCAAAAACGGACGAGGAGATCCCCGCAGAAATCAAGGCATCGATTCAACGATACAAGGGGTTGGGAGAAATGAACCCGGAGCAGCTCTGGGAAACCACCATGGACCCCGAACGTCGCGTCCTCAAGCGCGTCACCGTCGACGATGCTCAAAAAGCGGACGCCATCTTCGATGTGCTCATGGGATCTGATGTGGAGCCGAGAAAGAAATTCATCCAGACCCACGCGAAGGCAGTCAAAAACTTGGATATTTGATCCATCATCACCCCTGCTTCGTCATCCTGAGGAGGCCGCCGACGAAGGATCTCCCATGGGAGACGGAAGCAGACAAGAAAGTCCCCAGATCGCACTTGCGACCTGGGGACTTGATATTCCGACCACCTATGCGGTAAGCCCATGCTGCGCCTCAAACGCGCCGACGAGCCGCTGGATTTCCGCGACGGAACGCTCCGTCGCTTGCACGCCATCTGCGAACTCGGTGATTTCCGTGTACAGCACATCCCCCGCAGTCGGCTGCGCGAGACTCAATCGCGTGTACAGGAGATCGAACATACGTGGATAGGTTTCGAGCTGTAACGCGATACGCTCGTCGCGATCCAAGCATTGCGCCATCGACGCGCGCTGCTGCTCCGCAAGCTTGAGGAGTGGCGCAAGCGCATCCCGAAGTCGCGGCTGCTGCTCCATCTGCCCGCGGAGATCTGCAATCTGCCAATCGAGCTCATTGATCCGCTTCTGTCGATCGAAATCGATGACGTGTTGCCGACGATGCCGCGGCGATCGACCCGTATCATCCACGCACTCATCTCGCGCATCATCTACCTCTCCCTCGTCCACCAGTACTCGCCAGAGCTCACGGGGAACGAACTCCGGTCGACGAGATCGTGGCCGTGGCGCTTTCGCACGGTACGCCCCGGTGAGCACGCGCGCAATAAGGATACGCGAATCGACGAGCCGAAGGTATGCATTGAGCAGATCTTCCAGCTGCTGCTCAAGATCATCCGCGGTACTTCCGGCTTCCGTATGCCGCTCCCGCAACAGCGCGAGTATCCGATCATGCGCCTCCACGAGCTCGTCATACCGAGTGAGGTACTCCGGAAAATCCGCACCTCCCACCCACGTCCGGAGCGGTTCTTCCGTACATTGCGCCGCGATACGATCGCGATGTGCCTTGCGTGCCGTCGCGGCTGCTGCCGCCGCCGCGACGCGTTCTTCCATCAACACTCGTTGCCGATAGGTCGGTGATTGCGTGCACCGCAGCACCCACAACCCCGATCCCAGTCCGTAGAGGATGAGCGGCAATGGATTCGCCGTCGCGACACTCGCCACTCCCGCCGCAATCGCCGCAGCGACATTTCCATTCGCGAAGGCAGCGCGCATCGCCGTCTTCTTTGCGATGGATGGTTCCGCCATGATGCATCACCTCCTTCACGTGATGGGCTTTGGTTTCAACGTGCGGAATCGCTCCCGCACCTCATGGTACAGGGCGTCGAACTCCGGCCGCCGACTCACATCGGGTGCCCACGCAAGGTTTCGCGCCACAAGATCGTACGTGGTTTGCACGCGTGCCCCAGGAACAAACGCCCCGTCGGCGGCGCGATCGAGTCCCATGAGCCAGAGCTCGTCCGCAACCTTCATGGCCGCACGAATGTCATGGGTGACCACCACGATCGTATTCAGCTCATGCATGCCCGCGATGTCATGGATGAGCTCGCATACGGTGTCGACCGCTTCCGGATCCAATCCAGAAAATGGCTCGTCCATGAGCAGGAAGTACTGCGAGCACATGAGCTGCTGCGCGATCGCCACCCGTTGCCGCTGTCCACCGGAGAGCAGCGCGGGGTAGTACTCCGCACGATCCGCGACCGCGAGTTTCGTGAGGAGCTCCGTCGCGCGCGTCGCTGCCGCCGCACGATCCATGCCAGCGCGACGACCCGCATCCATGCAGTTCTGGAGCACGGTCCGATCTGCAAAGAGCGGGTAATGCTGCATGACCACGCCAACCTCGCCCACGCGCACCGGGGTGCCCGCCGCATTCAGGAGCACGCGCCCCGTATTCGGTTGCTGGAGTCCGGCGAGAATCCGAAAGAACTGCGTCTTCCCAATCCCCGACGGCCCCAGAAGTCCCACCACCTGCCCGCGCCCGACGATATCGCGAATCATGCAGGAGACGTCCCGGAGAATCACATTTCCTCCGAGCGTCAACGACACCTGCTCGACCCGCAGCACTGGGGCGGGATGATAGGTCGCGATCATGCGCCTCTCCTTTCCGTGGTGAGATCCGCGTATGGACAAAGCCAGCGACGAAGCAATCCGAGTCCGTAGTCCTGCGCGATCCCCACCAGGAAAATCGAAATCTGAATCGCGAAAATGCGATCGAAGTGGCTGTACTTGTTCTCATTGAGGAGCAGCACACCGATGCCACCCTCCGAACGCACAATCCCTTCGACCATCGTGATCATCACCCACCCAATTGCCGCACTCTCCCGAAGCGCACTCAGCGCCTGATCGCGCGTTCCGCGGACCACCACCTCCCATACGACTCGCCACTCCCCCATCCGGAGCGTCCGCGCGTAATCGAAGCGATCACTCGGAATGCTCTGCACGATGGTGATCAGTGACGTGCCAAGGAACACGGTGATCCCGAATGCCACCAGACTCACCTGGAGCCATCGTCCGCCGCCCACGATCAACATGAACACGAACGAGATGCCGATGAGCCCCAGAAACCGCAGCTTCGAGACGACCGCCGTAAACGGTCGAAAGATGGGAAGCACCGTCGCGTACGCGATGAGGAGCGAACACCCGAACGCGATCGCTACCGCCTGCACGCTCAAACTGAAACTCGCCCAAAGCTCACGGCTCATGCCCTGGTGCATCCAGAGGTATCCGAATGCACGCAGCACCGCTCCCGGACCGGGGAGCACTGCAAACGGCGACGCAATCCAAATCAAGCAACCGCTCACCGCCCATGCGATGGCGAACAGGAACATGACCCGCGCACTTAGCGTGCGATTCGGCGAAAACGCCGCACGAAGTAGCTGCATCGTCCACACCTCCCTTTCATCCATTGAGAATGATCGACGACTCTGCGCCACTTGCGTGGGCATTCCTGAATGGACCATGAGCGCATGATCACTTCAGGAATGTGCCCGACCCCGATGCATCGGGATCGGGCACGCAGTTCACCAACTCTCCATCAGCTCGCGGTGCGGTGCGTGATGATCTCCACGCGCCGATTCACCGCCTTGTCCGCCGCGGTCGTCTCCGGGAACTTGATCGGCCGCGATTCTCCGAAGCCCGTGACCCGGAATCGCGCTGCCGGGAAATTCACTCCGTCGCGTTCCTGGAGCCACCGCTGTATCGCATGCGCACGGCGCAGGGAGAGATCCTGATTCGCATTCACATCTCCCGTCGTGTCCGTGTGGCCTTCGAGGTCGACCATCGTCTTCGTGGCGATCGCGAGCTCACGTTGCAGCTGCTCGAGCTGCGTCTGACTCGATGGCAGAATCGCATCACTGCCGGAAGCGAATTCGATCCGCCACTGCTGGCTCGACAGCTGCTCCGACGTGACGGGGCGGATGCCCGTGAACACCGGAGTGTCCGCTTTGGTCGTCGGCTGTTCCCGCTGCGCGAGCGCCGCGAGGTAGCTCGTATCGAGAATCTCCCGCACCGGCGGCACGCTCGGGAGCATGTCCGGATGGTAGTGCTGGAGGAAGTTCCCGAACGTGAGGTACGTTGCCTCGAAGAGGTTCGTCCCCCCGTTCATGCCGAAGAGGTACAGGTTGTCCGCGAGATTGTTCACTGCGGAACCACCGAGTTCCACGGACAATCCCTTCGCATCGCGCACACTCACACCGTAGAAGTACTTCTCCCAGTACGCCGCGTCCTGCTCGCCGTACACGGTCGCACTGATGGCCGCGGCTCGCGCGAGCGCCCTGCCGTCCGCCTGCTTCACCTGATCGCTTCCCGCGAAGATGGCCGCGAGCATGCTCTCGACCGTTGATCGATTCGCTTGCATCCAGCGATCGACGCCGATAATCGTGTTCGGCATCTGCGAGGCGTTCTCCTTCGTCGAAAGCACGGAGACAAGACCGCCCTTCCGCTCGGCGACGGTGACGTCGCCCGGCGTCCAGGTCACCACACCATTCACGCACACCCGCTGCTTGTCGCCGGTCTTCTTTCCCTTCCGAACGACCGGCCGCTCCTCGCAGTACCCCTCCGCGCTCATGACGTACTTCTGGGCAGCGTCGACGTAGTTCTCCGCGTTCACCCAATTGAGGCACTCGGGGTCGTACGTCGTCCAGTCGGGATTGTTGCAGATGTCGTTCCGAGAGGCCCAGAAGATGGCGATATTCCAGTCGCCGTCGCCCACGTATCCCGCAACGAGCGCGCCGCGCGCTTTCTGGGGATCCGTTCGCCACTCCGGGAGTCCCATGAACTTGTCTTCGCCGCGGGACCATCCTGCGGAGCCGATGACCTGCGCGCGCATGCCGAATTTCGCGAGCTCGACGTTGAGCGGCTGAATGAACCCCGCAACGCCATCGCCCATGATGGCCACGAAGTGCACGCCGGCGGTGGGATTCGCATTGCCGCGCTGGAGATCCGTCGCGAACGCAATGAGCGCTTCGCGCATCTTCGGAACGTCATCCTGTCGCAACAGCTTGAGATTCACTCCACGCTGACACATGAGCGATCCGGCCGTGGACTGGACTCCGCCGTTCGCGAACATCCAACCCATCTGTGCGTTCCAGGCCCAGATGTGCGCGCGCACCTCCCCGAGATTCGCGCACCCCGGACCCTCACCCGGCATCGGCGCAGCCGCGACCGGCGTCGGCGCAGCGAGCGG
Source organism: Candidatus Uhrbacteria bacterium (assembly GCA_016188355.1). Lineage (GTDB taxonomy): Bacteria > Patescibacteriota > Patescibacteriia > JACPHY01 > JACPHY01 > JACPHY01. The sequence continues at coordinate 7,007 of JACPHY010000016.1, read as the reverse complement.
CGCATCCTTCGGAAGCTCCGGCAGATTCGCCTCGGGTGGCACCGTGGATTCCGCGACCGGTTTCGCCGGAGCGACCGCCGCCGCGAGATTCGCGAAGAGATCTGGCGCGAACTGCTTGATACTGAAGTACCCGATCGCACCCGCGATCACAACAATCGCGACCCACGCCTGTGGCTTCAACTTCATGGCTTCAGTCCCTCCTTCGGGCTGCTCCCCGTCATGGGGAGATACTCCATGAGCGCGGTCAATCGATCGCGCTCTGCCCCGAGCTTCGCCCGGAGCCCATCCAGTTTCTCTTGTTCTGCGGCTTCCGTCCGCTGCATCATGGTGCGCGTCCCCTCGAGCGTGCGTTCCTTCTGTGCAATCTCCTCTTGGAGCGCCGCGATTTCCTGTTGCGTCGACGCGGTGAGCGCCGCGAGGGAGCGCGCACGCTCCGTGCGACCGCTCTCTGCGACCCGCTCGCAGTCCGTAATGGTCGCATCCAGCGCAGATGTCCGATCCATCAATGTCGCACGCAGCGTCGACGCATCCACCGCGAATGCCCGCACCATGGCGACCACTGCCGCACGGCGTGCGGACGCATCGATGCCCTGCATGCCTTCGATTGCACCGAGAATCCGCTCGGCATCAGGATTGCTGGCGAGTCCCTGCTCCGCGTAGATCGAATCGAGATTGACCTCGACATCGATCGGCGGGGTCGACGGTACGGGAGGAGACTCCACGGGAGCGCCCGCGGGCACCGTCGGCTGGACGTCCTTGCGGAGGGATGCCGGAATTGCATCTGCGGCTTGCCCCGAATCTGTTGGCGCGACTTCTGCCGGATCGGATGGGCCGCTCGGATCGGTTTGCACAAACCAGCCCAGTACCGTCTTCCCGATGCCAGACCTCGATCCCGATCGCTCTGACGTGTCCTGTTCACCCACGAGGCAGCTCCTTTCTCAGCTTCCAAGTCAAAATCGAACCGATGTGTGGGAAAGATCGATCCGCACATTGGTGCGGTTTCCTGTACGCTAACAGAAAAGATCTCTATTGTCAATAATTCCCGGAATCCAGAGCTACGCTTCGTACCCTGCCAATAATGCCAAACTACAAACAATCCACTCCATATCCGCAGATATGCAGACGACGGACACCGTGTAGCCTGATATGCTTGTAGGTAGAGACCGCCACGCAATGACGCGGCGAGTCAGGATACAAATTACTTTTCGCTCAGTTGCGGGATATTCTTACCGGAACCCCTCCCAAGCGCTTGGGATTGCCTGCGCTGTCGACGCGCTCGCTCCGGAAAGATGATCACGCGAGAGCCACCAACACACACCAAATCCTCCATCCCCAGGCGACGGCCTGGGGATGGATTTTTTCTGTATTCTGAGAAAAATACAGACTTGACAGTACCCAGGAAGGACGCGATACTTTTTTCATGAGAACCCCCGCACCGCGGGGCGTTTTCAAACCCAGCATTTTATGTCGACGCTCACTGCATACGTCCGCGAAGCACGGCAAGAGCTCCAAAAGGTGATCTGGCCGAGCAAGGAGCAGATCATCCAGCACACGCTCCTCGTCTTTGGGGTGAGCGCCGCCATCGCCATCTTCATTGGTGGCATCGATTACCTCTTCACCCTTGGATTTGAACAATTTTTGCGCCTGCGCGCGTAAGTGCGTCATTGGCGCGCCGTCCTTTTTGTTCGCATCTCTATGCCACGCCAAGCCACGACCGTTGGTCGCCGCTGGTATGCCATTCACACGTACTCCGGATACGAGGAGAACGTGGCGCGCAATCTCCAGCAACGTATCGACTCCATGGGGATGGAAGACAAGATTTTCAACATCCTCATTCCCAAAGAAAAGAAAATCAAAATTAAAAACGGGAAACGACGCGTCGTCGAGGAAAAGATTTTCCCTGGATACGTGCTCGTGGAAATGACCGTCACGGACGATTCCTGGTACGTGGTCCGCAACACACCAAACGTCACCGGGTTCATTGGGAGCGGCACGACTCCGACGCCGATTGCCCAGGAGGAAATTGACGCACTCATGAAACGCATGGGTGTCGATGAGCCGAAGTATAAAATTGACGTGGTGGCGGACATGCCCGTACGGATCACCGATGGTCCGTTCAAGGACTTTGAGGGCAAGGTCGCGGAGGTGGATGATGCGCGCGGTAAGGTGAAGGTGCTCGTCTCCATGTTCGGCCGCGAAACGCCCGTGGAACTCGACTTCCTCCAAGTGAAGAAAATTTGATGTATGGCAAAAAAGATTAAAGTCCTCATTAAGCTCCAGATTCCTGCAGGAAAAGCGAATCCCGCACCGCCGATTGGTCCGGCGCTCGGTCAGCATGGCGTGCCCATTCAGGAATTCTGCAGTCAATTCAACGCGAAGACGGCCGGACGCGTGGACGAAATCGTTCCGACGATCATCACGGTCTACGAGGACCGATCGTTCACGTTCATCCTGAAGACGCCACCCGCATCGGAGCTCATCAAAAAAGCCGCAGGCATTCCTAAGGGATCCGGAAAACCGAGGCAGGAGAAGGTTGGTAAGCTCACCAAGGAGCAGCTCCGCGCGGTAGCAGAGAAAAAAATCCCCGACCTCAACACCACCAACGTCGAACGCGCCATGAAGATCATCGCCGGCACGGCGCGGCAGATGGGCGTGACGACCGAGGAGTAGCCCTATGGAGCACTCGGAAAAAATGGACATCATTCGATCCGTGTACCAGTATCTCCTCCGGATCACCGGGATCATCCTTATCCTCATTGGGGCATACGCCGGCATCACGCAGCTGCTCACCCTGTTCGCTCCGGAGGCAGCCCGATATTACGGCGGAAGCTCGAGTGGCCCCTACGCGGCACGCCAATGGATCAGCGCCGCCACATTCCTCATCCTCGGTATTCCGCTTCTCGTCCTCCCCGGAAGAACGTGGTGCTGCCGGAAATCGTGCAGCAGGGAGCAGCACACGAAATAATTTTTCTCATTTTCTCTCGCGTGGGAGTGCCCGGAACGTTTCTGTTCCGACACGCTCGCACCACATACCCATATGGCACACGGTAAGCGATATCAGAAACGCGCAGCACTCGTCGATTCCAAGAAATCCTACGCACTCGCAGACGCCGCGGCACTCGTCGTGACGACCTCCCCAGCACGGTTTGATGCATCCGTAGAAGTACACGTGCGCCTGGGCATCGACCCCAAAAAGGGAGAGCAGCAGGTCCGCGGCACCGTCTCGCTCCCCCACGGCACCGGGAAATCGAAGCGCGTCGTCGCATTCGTGCCCGCCGATCGTGAGGCAGACGCACGCGCCGCTGGAGCAGATCTCGTGGGCGGAAAGGAGCTCATCGATCAGATTCGCACCACGGAACACATCGAATTCGATGTTGCGGTGGCCACACCGGACCTCATGAAGGACCTGGCGACCATCGCAAAAATCTTGGGTCCGCGCGGTCTCATGCCCTCACCAAAAAATGACACCGTCACCCCAAAAATCGCAGAGGCGATTCGTGAACTCAAAGGCGGTCGCGTCGCCTTCAAGAATGATGCCACTTCGAATGTCCATCAAATTATTGGAAAGGCATCATGGGGAGCGGAAAAAATTCTCGAGAACGCCACCACATTCCTTGACGCGATCCGCCGTGCCAAACCCCCATCCGCCAAGGGTACGTACATCCAGTCCGCCTTCCTCACCACCACCATGGGTCCGAGCGTGAAAGTGCAGCTCTAATTCATCCACAGACACTCCTCCAAACTGATCAGAGCGAAGCTGAGGACGAACGAGGGGGGAAGGGCTTTGCCCGGCCCTCGCTCGCCCGGAAGCAAGCGACCGAATCGGTGTGCTGACCGGCTGGAGGGAAAGGGTCTGTGGGAAAACCGGAAGGTTTGCCCACAATGACTTGTGGCTCTCGGCGCATTTCCCAGTCAGTGCATCGAGCGCATGATCGCGGACGGAGAAATCGTCGGCGGGGATTTGGCGCGCACGCAGCCCTCATCGCTCGATCTCACCATCTCCGATGAAATCTACAAAATGAAGGGGGTCTTTCTCCCGCGTGCCGGGGAATCCATCAGCGACCTCCTCCAGGAGGGATCACTTTTCCCCTGGGATCTCGGCAAGCCGCTCGAGTGCCAAGGCATCTACCTCATCCGCTTGCGCGAGACGCTCGCGTTGCGTCCCACCGTCTACGCGCGCACGAATAACAAATCTTCCACCGGACGCGTGAACCTCCAGGCGCGCGTACTCGCGGATGGCGTGCCTCGTTTTGATGCGCTCCCCCGTGGGTACCATGGCAGTCTTTGGCTCCTCGTGATTCCGCGTTCATTCTCGGTGAAGCTCTCGGCGGGCGACGCCTTGAATCAAATCCGATTCTTCAATGCGGAGAGCACGCTCAGCCGAACGGAACTCGAGGCGCTCTATGCGTACGATGCGCTCCTCCACACGGAGAACGGCATCCACATCGCCCGCGAGCACGTCGAACTTGATGACCGTGGTGGCGTCACGCTCACGGTCGATCTCGAACAACCGATCGTCGGATACAAGTGCCGTCCTCATGGCGGCACCGTCCTTGATTTCCGATCGACGGATCACGATCCCCTCGACTTCTTTGAGCCGATTCCCCGCCCCAAGAATGGGCACGTTATACTCCGTCGCGATGAGTTCTTCATTCTCTCCACACTAGAATGCATCCGCGTCCCTCCCGCATTTGCCTGCGAGATGGTGGCGTATGACCCGTCTAAAGGAGAATTTCGTTCCCACTACGCAGGGTTCATTGATCCTGGTTTTGGGTACGGCCGGAGCGGCGAGATTCCTGCCGCACCACTCGTCCTCGAGGTACTCCTCCAGGACAACGACGTCATCCTCCGACACGGCCAGCCAGTCTGTCAGGTCGCCTACGAACGACTCGCGGAACCCGCAACCCGCGTCTACGGCGTCGGGGAAACGGGGTCGCACTACACCCTCCAGCGCGGGCCACGACTCTCCAAGCACTTCCGCACCATCCCTGACTGGGATGCGACCTCATGGAATCTCCACTCCCCCACTCATCTCCGACCACGCACATGATGACCATCCCCATCACGCGCATCGATCCCACACTCCCCCTGCCGACCTATCACACGGATGGCGCGGCGGGATTCGATCTCACCATTCGTACGGACGCAACGATCGCACCCGGCACGACGACGCTTGTTCCCGCGAACATCATTGTTGCCATCCCCGCCGGACACGCGCTCATCCTCGCGGCGCGATCGAGTCTCTGGAAACGCGGCCTCGTCCTTGCGAATGGCATTGGCGTCATCGATGAGGACTTCCGCGGTCCCCATGATGAAATCGGCCTCCTCCTTCGTAATGTGAGCAGCGAACCCGTCACCGTACACCGTGGCGACCGCCTCGCGCAGGCGCTCCTCATGCCCGTAGTCCGCGCGGAGTGGAGGGAACAGGAGCGCTCGACCATTGCGGCAGAAAATCGCGGCGGATTCGGCAGCACGGGAAACTAAAACGGAAGAACAAAGAAGTCACGACCCCAAAATTGGGGTCGTGATTGTTTTACGGTTTCGATCCTCCGCCGCGCGGAACGAGTTCGGTGCGCGGATGCGACGGCGGGCTGGTGCTGTGCCGCGGCGGCGAAGGGGGCGCCACCCCGGATGCCGCGCGCCCGATGGAAGCCGGACGCGGCGGGGATTGCGGCGCTCCTGGATATTGGAGCGACGCCACGGAAAGCTCTGGGTCGGTCGGCGGCAGCGACACGGAGGCAACCCCCAGCATCGGTACGGTCACCCCCGGTCCCCCCGCGCCATGCCCGCGGGACGTATGCCCGATCCCCTCAAGCGCTTCCATTACCATACGTACCGACTCGAATTTGCTCCGCGCAGCGAGTGCGCGCCATTCCTCCGGATGGAGATGCGGAGGAGCGGCAGGCCCACTCGGCGTCAATGCGAGACGAAGCGCATGTGCCACATACAGAATCGCACGCACGAAATCCGCGGTCGGATCCTGGCAGGAGGCGACATCACGATAGATCGAGGTGAGCATCGCCTCCGTCGCGGCGGTCGTCTCCCGAATCACCGGGGGGAAGCAAGCGAGCAATTCATGTGTGTATCGTTCGATGGCTGCTCGTCGCAACTGGTCGCGCACGCCCGGATGCCGCCGCACGAGTGCGGGCGTCCCCTCAAGCGCCGCATCCCGGAGATGCTGGAGCATGAGCGCACGGTACACGGTGGGCACGTCGACCCGCTGGAGATCACCATGCGCGAGCTCCAGATCCACGAGGACCTGCGCCACGAGCAGGTGGTACGTGTAGAGGTCGGCATGCGACCAGTGCGCCGCCTCGGACGCGTCTCCCGGAATCGAACTCCGGAACCACGACACCACCACCGCAAGTCGCTCACCCAGGGTACCGAGATGCTCCTCGCGACGCTCATTCGCCATTGGACACCTCTCCATTCAAGGAGCAGACGGCGTGCCCGCCGTAGCCCCATCCACGGGAGATCCGTTGCCGCCATGGAGCGCAGCGCGGCCATTCAGCTTGTTCCGTACGGCCGAAGCGACTCCCTCCGAGAGGTGATCCAGAATGCGCATCGCCTCATCCATATTGCCCGCCGCGAATGCAGCACGACGATCCCGCTTCTGCTGCAGGATGCGTATCCCATCCGGAGTCGCCAGCGCCCGCTGGATCTCCGAGTACATGGGCTCCGTCAACACGCGCACGGAAGCAAATTCCTCCCGATATCGATGCAGCGCATCCCAGCTATTCGTGAACACGTCGATTGCGAGCGACTTGCTGCCGCCAGACATCCACTCGTCGTACGCGCGGATGACATACCCGACCACCTCCATCGCATTGAAGAAGCGGCCCGTGCGCGACGTCCGATCATCCTGAACGGCGTACGACGCAAGGAAGTACGGCCGAATCTCCGCGGGCAGCGGCTCGATCACCTCACGGGTGAAGTGCTCACGTTCCGCCGCCTCGAGGAGCGGCCCCACGAGCGGGTGATTCTTGATGTCCCAACGCACATCCCCC
>JACPHY010000002.1 GCA_016188355.1 Candidatus Uhrbacteria bacterium | reverse complement strand
GCGCGTGCCACCGAGCGGGGATCGTGGTCATCGATATGTCGTGCGGTGACGCCGATGCAATTGATCACGTAGTCCGTCGCGTGGAGGAGCGGATCGAGCGTGTTTGGGGTGTCTACATCGAAATCCGCGCGCGTGGCACCGCGAACGGAAAAACTGGCCTCCGATGCGAGGACATGCTCGACCATGTGGCCGAGCATGCCTCGCGCGCCGAGAATGAGGACGCGATGGGTCATGGGATCACGCCGAGAGCACTTCCGCGCCCACGATCTTTACCTCCGGAAGGGGCACAATGAACTTCCCGCCTGCGCGGAGATAGTCCGCGCGCTTGTTCACCACTTCCTTCATGAAGCTCCAGGCGAAGAGGAGCGCGTAGTCGGGGCGCGGTCCCTGTTCGACGTGCGACCATGGGTAGATGGGGACGTGCGTGCCCGGTGTCGCGAATCCGTGCTTCGCGGGCGCGTCATCGACCACGTAATCGAGATATTTCCCGTCAATGCCACAGTAGTTCATGATCGTGGTCCCACGGCCCGAAGCGCCATACCCGATGATCGTTTTTCCTTGTCGCTTGAGGTCCTCGAGGAGTGCCATGAGATCCGTACGGGTCTTCGCGACGCGATCGCCGTACGCGAGGCACGTCTCCGCGCGATCATAGCCGAGCTCCTTCTCCTTTTGCGCCATCGCGTGGACTGCATCGCTCACCGGTTCCGGGCGCTGCCCAATGCGTCGTGCATAGAATCGCGCGGCGCCGGATCGGACTCCGGGCGTGAAGTACACGTCGAACACCTCCATCCCGTACCGTCCGAAGAAATTCTGGATCGCGGAGAGTGAGTAGTACGAGCAGTGCTCGTGGTAGATCATGTCGTACTGCATCTCCTCCATGAGTGTCCCGAGGTAGTAGACCTCGAATACGAGCACGCCATCCGGTTTGAGGAGCGTGTCGACGCCGTCCATGACGCTCCGCATGTCATCGATGTGTGCGAAGGAGTAGCTCGTCGTGATCGCATCGAACTGTCCGTACTGGTCACGCACGCGCTTCGCGGTGTCGCGGCCGAAGAAGTCGTCGATGATGGTGAATCCGTCCTGCTGCGCAGAGGCGACGACGTTCGATGCGGGATCCATGCCGATGGCACGGACGCCGAGTTGTGCGAACGGGCGGAGCATGACACCGTCATTACACCCGATTTCGAATACCGATGGGTCGGTCTTACCTGCGAGGAATCGCGTGTGCACGTCCTTTGCGAAATCCGCACAGTGCGTGACGAGCGTCTGAATTTTCGAGGAGAAATAGAAGTAATTTTTGAAAAGGGTCTCACCGGCAACGGCATTCGGGACCTGGACGAGCGTGCAGTCCGTGCAGAATTTGAGATCGAGGGGATAGTATTCCTCCTGAGCAAATTGCTCTGGCTTGAGGAATCCACCAGCAAGAGGGACGTTCCCAAAATCGAGCACCTGCTTGAGGTTGGATCCGTTACAGAATCGGCACGTGGTGTGCGCGAGGTACGTTCCGATTTTCGGGGTCGCGGTGCGGACTGCGGCGTCAGCAATCATACAGTCGAGGAGTTAGGTTGCTTCGGGTGGTAGGGAATACGTGCAGCGGTCCACGCGTATTTGAGGTACGGACGCCAGGTTCGCGGTCCGTAGGAAAGATGGGATGTGCCCTCATCCGCGGCACGGCTGGTGAGTGTGTACGGGATTTCGCAAAACGATGCGCCGAGCGCCTTCGCTGCAGCAAGTTCTTCCATGATAATCGGGAATCCCGATTCCTGGAGCTGCATTTGTTGCAGAAGTGTCACGCGCACCGCGCGGAATCCGTTCGTGCAGTCGTGGATGGGGATGCCGTAGAGTATGTGTGCAACACGATTGCCCCATCGCGAGAGGAATTGATGGAGCCGCGGAACTCCCACTGCGGCGCCGTCACGAATGTACCGTGACGCCTTGATGTAATCCCACCCCTCGTCCATCTTTCCATAGAACAGCGTCAAATATCGCGGATGATTCGTCAAATCGCTATCCATGAAGATGACGTAGTCGTATCCGTCATTGACGACGTAGTGCATGCCGGTGCGGAGCGCGGCGCCGTACCCGCGATTCGTGGAATGGGTGATGCAGTGCAATGAATCGCCCATCTCGTTTCGCATGCGGCGTAGAATGTCGCTTGTGGCATCGCGTGAACCATCGTCGACCACGAGGAGCGTGGTGGGAGCGGGGAGAGTATGCACATGCGACATCACCGTGCGGACGCAGCGTTCGGCGACCGCCGCTTCGTTATGCATGGGGATCACGATGCACACGCGCATACGAACAAGGGGTCAATTATTGCGGTGATGCGGGGGCAGTGGTGGTTTTTGGAGTGATGATGATGCGTTGATTTGATGTAGGGCAACAATGTGCTCGCTGTAGCTTTCCCGTTGATATGTGAGGGCATGGGTTCGGAAAAGATCGAGAAATGCAGCGAGTGATTTTTGAAAAATGCGAGGATGGACCTCGCCAATAAGGAAACGGACGCGGTGGAGGCCGGTGAAATGTTCGAAGATATCGAACTCCGCTCCTTCGATATCAAATTTCATGAGGTCAATGGTATCGATTTGCAGGTGCTGCATGACGTGATCGAGGGTGGTGCAGGGAACCTTGATTTGTTGTGGTGTTTCTTCGGAGCTGGTGAGATGCAGGAGACTGGAAGAAGACCAGTGACTGGTCTGGTATGAATAGAAGGTGAGAGTGCGTGCGGTTGGGTCCGCGGCAATTGCTTGATTGTAGAGAATAATCCCTGGCACTTGCTGTGCATGGAGGGTGAGGAGCGAAAAATTTCTAGGATCCGGCTCGAATGCCACGATGGTGGCATTCGGGTAGCGAAAATGAAAATACAGCACGGTGAATCCTATGTTGCTGCCAATATCGAATATAACGTGCGGATCCTCCGGAAGATTGATCTTGTATTCATCCTCAATGAAGATGTTGTAGAGCAGCGCAAAATCAATGAGGCCCGTGACGTAGATTGTGGCTACGTGTCCGAGGAGCTTGCAGCGAATGGCTTTGGGTTTTCGAAAGGAAGTGCGTTTCGTGAGTGCTCGCTGGATTGCTAAATACGCAAAGCACCCGATGATTTTGAGGGCGTAATATGCACCATCGCCAAATCCAATGACGGCGCATCTTCTTTGCCAGTGCTGGTGTTTTTTTCGAAAAAACGACGCGCATGTCATAGGGTGATGGGCCACATGTCATTCCATTCTATTTCACACTGACATGAATTGGTGGAGTTGCCAGCCCCTCGTGGCAAGAGATATGCACCCCCGCGTGGGGGTGCATACGTTGTTTCGTGAATTAGCAGGGAGCGATTCTGGTCTGTAGAAGCTCCGCGATGTGTTCCGCGATTGCGGGTGCGGCGGTGACGCCGGGGGACTCGATCCCGATGCAGTTCACGAGCGGTGGGTCGGCATGATCGAGAGCGATCACGAAGTCGGATTCTTCGTTGCCGTTCACGTATTTGGTGCGGATACCGGCATGATCGTAGCGGAGATGCTCGCGGCGGAGCGTGGGAAGGAACGGCTGCACGGCAGCGAGGAACGGTTCCGGAGGTGTACGATTTTCTGTGAGCGCGGCGGGAGTCGGGATGCGCTGGGCGTTTGGTCCGATGAGGAGTCTTCCGTCCATTGTTTTCGTGAGGTGGATGCCGAGACCCGGGCTGCCGGGACGGTATACTGGATAGACGAGGCCGCGTACGGCGTCGCGCAGTTCTGGATACAGCACCTCGTAGTACTCACCGCGGTAGAGGTCGATGCGATACTCCGGGGCGCCCGCCGTTTTGGCGAGGCGCGCGGCATCGAGGCCAGCAGCATTGACGACCACATTGGCTCGAATCGTGTTCGTGCCAGTGGTGAGGTGGTATCGCGTTCCGGAGCGCTCAATGGCATGGACTGGGGTGCGATAGCGAAATTGCGCGCCACGGGTTGCTGCGTGGTGCACGAAGGCGCGAACGAGCGTAGGGACGTCAATGACGGTTACATCCGGAATGTGAATCCCGAAGATGCATCGGACTGCTGGCTCGTGCTTCCGTACGTTCCATGGAGGAACGACCGTGCAGGGGACTCCCTGTGTACGCGCGCGGCGGAGGAGTTCGAAAAATCCTCGCATTTCTCCCGTGAGATGCGGTACGTCGCCCGGAGAAACGACCACATGCATGCCGCAATGCTGCATGCGGACGCCGAAGGTCGTGCAGGCGCTCAGGGTGAGTACACGCCCCCGCTGGGCGAGCCGTGCCTTCCTTGAGGTCGGCGGGAGATGAATGCCGGAGTGAATGACGCCGCTCGACGCGGAGCTCGTTTCAAGCCCGGGCTGCTCTCGCCGCTCCAGGACGATCAGGGAACGATTCGGGAAGGTGCGGACGAGGTGGTGCGCGGTTGCGCATCCGACGATGCCGGCTCCAATAATCGCAATATCGAACTCTTCGCTATGCACGAGTCACCTCTGAGATGAAGACGCTATTCGCAGCACCGAGTTGCGAATGCGGTCTTCGCCTCCTATCATGACGACAGAGTAACGTGCGTGCAACTTACGCATGATCCTATGGAGATTCCCGCATGGACGGAACCAACGCTCCTCGAAGGTGGACTCGCAGTCGATGATCGGGGCGAGGTGGGATTTGTGAATGATTTCACCTTTGCCGGGGTGAAGCGTTTTTACATGCTGCAGAATCATCGTCAAGGGTTCATTCGGGCGTGGCACGCGCACCGATACGAGGCGAAGTATGTGCTTGTCCTCGAGGGTTCGGCGCTCATTGGTGCAGTGAAGGTGGTGGGGGATTGGGATGCGCCGGCAAAAGAGACGCCGGTGTATCGTCGGGTGATGTCCGCAAAAAAGCCCGCAGTCCTCTACATCCCACCCGGATACGCCAATGGCGCCATGTCGCTCACCCAGGATGCAAAAGTGATGTATCTCTCCACTGCATCCATGGAGGAAACGAAGAATGATGATGTGCGGTACGAGTCTCGCTACTGGGATATTTGGAATGTAGAGGAGCGATGAAGGTTGGTTTGTCTGGGCGAAGTGGCGTTTTCGCGTCCTATGGTGCTTGGTATTTCTATTGCCCTTGCGGTACAGATTTTCCTCGCGCTCGTGCTCGTGTTTTCGTTTGCCGTGATGAGTACGTGGATGATTCATCTCCTGGCGATTCAGAAACGATGGTTGGATGTCCCGAATCAACGGAGCGGGCATCGGGAACCCACGCCGAATTCCGGAGGGATTGCGTTTACGATGCCGTTCCTATTGGCACTGGTCTATCTCGGGTTACACGGATTTCGTGCAGAGCTCATGTGGGCACTGGCGGGTGGCGGGGCGCTCGTGGCGATGGTGGGTTGGGTGGATGATCGATGGTCGCTCCCCGCGCGGTATCGTTTTCTTGCATACGCGATTGCGGCGGCTTGGGCGCTCGCATGGATTGGCGGCATGCCGACGCTTCGCATTGGGATGCAGGTATTCGCACTCGGATTTGGTGGAACGCTGCTCGCGTTCTTCGCGATCATTTGGATGGCGAATCTCATGAATTTCATGGATGGGATTGATGGATTGGTGGGTTCAAAAACAGTGCTCCTCGGGTGCGTGTTGGGCATTATGCTCTTTTTGCAGGGGCAGGTGTTCCTCGCGTTCATTCTCTGGTTGCTTGCGGCGGCAACGTCTGGGTTTCTCATTTGGAATTGGCACCCGGCGAAGATTTTCATGGGAGATACGGGAAGTGTGCTGCTCGGGTTTACGTTCGGGGTGATCGCCATTGCGTCAGAGCGTGCGGCAGCGGTTCCCGCAATGATTTGGTGGATATTTTTCGGTCTCTTTTTTGCGGATGCGTCATGGACGACCCTGCGTCGCATATTGCGGGGATATCGATTCTACGAAGGGCATCGGTGTTTTTCTTTTCATCGCGCCGTCCTTCGCGGCTACACGCATGCGCAAGTAACGCTTGGCATTCTTGCATGGACGGTGCCACTTATTGTGCTGGGAGTGCTCGCATGGCAGGTGTCGGTGCTCGTGCTCCCCGCGCTTGGTGTTTCATTGTCCCTAAGTGCGATATTGTGGTGGAAGTACCAAGATCCGATTTCGGATGCTGTGCGTAGTACGTAGTGCATGGGGCGTGCGCGATGCTTGTGTATACCTTTCTCAAATTGCTTGGAACTATTTTCATGCCGCCGACGCTCATCGTGTTGGGATTTGTGATGGCATGGATATGTGCGATACGGAGGAGTTGGCGTAGTACGATTATTGCCCTCGGCGCCACAACGCTCGCGTTCTACTTGCTCGCCATTGAGCCTATCGCGGGGGTGCTGGCATGGAGCCTTGAGCGTGCATATCAACAACCAGTCGCGGTGACGGAGCATCGAGATGCGGCGGTGATCGTGGTCCTGGGGAGTGGTGCGGGGAAGGCGGAGGGATATCGACCGATTGCCGAACTCGGCGATGCGAGCTGGCGACGACTCTGGCGTGCGTTCACGTTGCACCGTGAATTGGGCGGTACGGTGCCGATTCTATATGTGGGAGGCTCCGGAAATCCATTTGACCCCGTCTCACAGGAAGCTGCGCTTGCTCAATCCTACGCGATTGCGATGGGTGTACCCAAAGAGCAATTTTGGATTGAGACCGAATCGCGGAATACGTATGAAAATGCAGTGGCGGTGCAACGGATCCTCCGCGAGCGCCACATTGCGGCGCCAGTTTTTTTGGTGACTTCCGCATGGCATCTCCGTCGTGCGGTCGCAGTTTTTGATCGGTTGGGTATGCAGGCAGTGCCAGTCGCTGCAGATTTTCGTGGTGGTGAATGGCATTTCGATTTCCTTCGGTTTTTCCCCTCCGTAGAAGCACTTGAGACTTCTGTCGCCGATATTCGTGAATGGGTGGGCATTGCGGCATACCGCGTGCTCCGGCGGATTTGAAGTGTTGTTCTGGCGTTGGTATGACTTGAAGTAAGTTCGCGCGCTGACTTGCGGTAGGAAAATGAGACGTCGTGAGGTTCGGGCTATTTTTGGGATGATTAATGAAGGGGTTCAGATTTTTGGAATGATGAAGTAGCTCATCCGTAACATGCATATATCATCCGTCCAGTGGTTTCGATGTCCGGAATGTGGTGGCGCATTGTTCATCCGCGGTGATGTGGTGGACGGCGCATTGCGGCAGGGCGCGCTCGTGTGTGCTCGGGAGCATGTTGTTTCCGTGGAGGATGGGATTCCGAATTTCGTCGCAAAGCGCATTCGGGAACATGCGGGAAATGGGATGCAGGATCCAAAATCAGTGGAGAGTTTTGGTTTTGAGTGGCAGTGGGATAGTACACCGAGAACGGAGGAGGATTTACGTTTTCGCGTATTAGAGAAAGCAGGACTCCCGGACAACTTCTTGGAAGGGAAGTTTGTGCTCGATGTGGGATGTGGTGCGGGTCTTCAAACGCAATTCATGGCGCGACATGGTGCGCGAGTCATCGGTGTGGATCTCTCGGACGCGGTGCGTTCAGCATATCGGAATTCGGAGGGCATGCGAGATCAAGTTTGCATTGCGCGGTCGGATATTTTTCGGCTCCCGTTTGCTGCGGAGACGTTTGATTACGTGTACTGCGAGGGTGTGCTCCAGCACACGAAAGATCCGCAGGCCGCATTTTATGCGCTCACGCGACTCGTGAAGCCTGGCGGGCAGATTTTTGCGACCTTTTATACGCGCCGCGAGGGATGGTTCGCGCCATACCTCCTATTCCGTCGTCCGCTGCGCGCGGTGCTGTCTCGGCTTCCGCAGAAGTGGTGCTGGTATCTGTGTTGGCTGAGTATTCCCATGAATCGCGTTCCGCTCCTCAATTGGGTATTTCGGAAAACGATCGTGCTCCATGATCCGCGCAACACCAGCAGTAAGGCGATCTGGTGTTTGAATTATGATTTCTACGGACCCCATGCGTATCAGTCGTACTATCGACCGAGCGAAATCACGGCGATGTGGGCGAACGCGCCAGTGCCATTAACGATTTGTCATTCGGAACATGGATACCCTCTCCGCGGACAGCGCACGCAGTAATCAGCCGCTCGTCTCGGTCGTGATGAGCGTCTATAACGGAGAGCGCTTCCTTCGGGAAAGCATCGATTCGATATTAGCGCAGACGCATCAGAATCTTGAGTTGGTACTTGTCAATGATGGATCGCAAGATCGTACGCGAGTGATCGTGGCATCGTACCGCGATCCGAGGATTCGGTTCATCGATCGTACGGAGAATTGGGGGCTCACGCGCTCGCTCAACGAAGGACTGCAGCATGCGCGTGGGGAATACATCGCGCGACTCGATGCGGGAGACACTGCTCTTCCGCATCGAGTCGCTGCGCAAGTCGCATTTCTGGCGCAGCATCCGGAGGTCGGTATTTTGGGATCGGGGATCGTATTGTTCGCGAACCAGCAGACATTGCGGGAGTACACGTACACTACTCTGCACGCAGAGATCGCGGACCTGCTGTTCCGTTTCGTCAACCCCATGCCACATTCGACGCTCATGTTTCGTCGAGCAGTGATTGAGCAACTTGGCGGGTATTGTCCACAATTTCTGCGTTCGCAGGATTACGATCTGCTCTTGCGTGCAACGACGTGTACGCGGCTTGCGTCGTTGCCGGAGGTGCTCGTGCGGTGGCGCTTTGACCCTTCCTCGCTGACATACGGATCTGCGACGCAATTAACGTACGGCATTGCGGCGCTGGTGCGGGCGCAGTGCCTTCGTTGCGGACGATACGATGTCATCGCAGATGCACACTGGCAGTCGCTGCTGCAGTGCATCCGGCAATTTGTCCGTCGACATCACCTTGATCGAAAGATGGGGAGCGCGAAACCGCGATTACTCGCGGAATTAGCATATCGAGAGCGGCGTTGGTTGAGCTGTATGGTACACGGGCTTCATCTGCTCCTACGGCACCCAGGATGTTGGTGGAACACGAGAACTCGTGTGAGTGCGTTTATTGCGGATCATTGGGACGAGGTAACCCCACCGATGACGGTATGCGGCGCGCGATAGCGATGCTCCGATCGCGGAGTGGGCGCTGGTGGGCTGTACGGGCAATGGCGATCGCGCTGCTCGCGGCGCTCCTCTCCCGTGAGCGCGTGGTGGTATTGTCCTGTATCGTGATCGGGATCTGTTTGTTCCCCATAATTCGTGCTGCCGTACTTCGAAAGGATCTGCTTGCTCCTATTACTGTCTTCAGTGCGCTTTACGGAACGAGTTTTGGTGTGGTGCCATTACTTCAGCGCGTTGGTTGGATCGTACTGGATCCAGCGTATCTGCGCTATGCTCCGGAGTTCGCAACGCGAGCGTCATGGATGAGCATCGGAGCGATTCTCTTGGTGTATCTCGCGTATTATGAGGGTCGCATTTCCAGTGCGTTGGCGGGAATGTTACCGGTCATACGGAGCGGGGTGCATCTGCGGAGCATGCGTCTCATGATCATGGTATTGTTGGTGGCGAGCGCTGCTGCCTTCGCGGTGCTTAGTCGTCAATTCGAAGCGCAGTATCTCGCAGAGTATTTTATCTACTACAATGTTTCCGCGGCAGGGCGGGGACATATCGCATTTTTTGCTTTGCTGTATATCCCTGCGGGATTTCTTGCATTGATGGGCATCGCCGCCAGCCAACGACAGCGCCAGGTATTTTTTATTGCGGTATTCTTATTCTCGTTGATACTCGCCATATTAAGTCGATCGCGCGGCCAGCTCATTCTCCTCGCTTTTGTTGCGTTGATATTCTGGAATTATCAGACCCACCGGTTAGGCGTGCGGCGACTCGTCGGCGTGGCCATGCTGATGTTGATGTTTATTTTTTTCATGGCGCAGTTTCGCGGAGCACGGGAGTACCATCTCGGCAAAGAAAATGTTGCGAGGTCGTTTAGCGGAATGTTCACTGAACATCAAGCGACCGCAGCGCTGCTCTCTGTTTACGCATCCGAAACAGCTCCGCCGCACTCTTACGGAAAAATACTGATAGAAGATGCTATCGTTGCGCTCCTTCCACGTAAGTTGTGGGCGGCCAAACCAGAACTGTATGGTAGTGTACTGGTGACTGATCTGATGGTTCCCAATCGGCAAAAGGGGTTCTATTACACGACGGGTCCATTTGGCGCTGCTTTGGTTGATTTTGGATATACCGGCATCGTCATTGCAATGCTCGCCATCGGCTTCCTCATGCGGATAGTGTATGAGGGTTTTCGGAGGAATGCGCGGCATCCGGGTGTAATCCTGTGGTACGGATTATTCTGTTTTTATCTTTGGGCATTTTTACGTGGTGGTTTTGGATTTCTTCCGGTCATTCTTGAGAAGACCATGCTCGTGCTCGTATTGAATTTATTTGTTGTGGATAGGTTGCGCATGCTCTCAGGCGGGGGAGATGTGAGCGATCGTGCGCTGGTATCAATTCCGACATCCCTGATTGCAGGACTTCGATTCCTTTTTTACGGTAGAAAATTATGAAGGTCCTTATCGTGGGTGGTGCGGGATACCTCGGGGGAGCGCTCACGGATATACTCATGCAGACAAAGCACGATCTCCTCGTGTACGATGCGCTCCTGTATGAGGAGTCGTACCGGAAGCCGATTCCGTTCGTGCAGGGTGATATTCGTGATCAGGCAAAGTTGCGGAAACAGCTCGATTGGGCGGATACGGTCGTCTGGTTAGCGGCGCTCGTCGGGGATCCTGCCTGTGCGCTCAATGAGCGGCTCACGATGGATATCAACGTCCATGCGCTCGATGCGGCGGCGCGCGTGTTCCGCGGGCGTATCATCAACATGTCCTCGTGTTCTGTGTACGGCGCGAGCGAGGGCGTGCTCCATGAGGGCTCCTCCGTCAATCCGCTCTCGCTCTATGCGAAGACGAAGATTTGGACCGAGGAAATTCTTGCGCGGCATCCGAATGCGATTTCCTTCCGCCTCGGGACGCTCTTCGGGATCTCCGATACGTACGCGCGCATCCGGTTCGACCTTGTCGTGAATACGCTCACCATGCGCGCGGCGCTCCATAAGCGCATGAGCGTATTCGGGGGTGCGCAGTACCGTCCCTTCGTGCACGTGCGGGACATTGCGCGACTCATCGCATCGCAGCTCGATGGGCGCGCGACGGGGGTGTATAACGCGCACGCGGAAAATGTGACCATCGTGGAGCTCGCGGAGCGTATTGCCGCGCAATTCCCAGATGCGGTGGTTGAGCGTTCCGAAACGATGACGCAGGATAATCGGAACTATCGCGCCACGAGTGAGCGCGCGAAGCGGGAATTGGGATTCGCGCCGCAGCACACGATCGACCACGGCATTCGAGAATTGAAGCAGCTCCTCGAGGATGGGCGCGTCAAGAATTCCTTCGTCACCCGTTTTTCGAATTATCTGCATCTGAAACCCCTGCTTACGCAGTACGAGTCGCCGATTGGGACCATGCAGCGTGCGCATGCAATTGTGGTATGAATGAACTTTCGATCGTGGTTCCCTGTGTGTCGACGACGGAGATTCTCCCGAAATTTCTCGACGAACTCGCCTCGTTCCTCATGGCGAATCCGAGTGATACGGATTGTATCGTGGTGGCGAATGATGATCCGGAAACGTGCGCGAAGCTGGTGCAGCACGTTGAGGAGCAATATCCATGGCTGCAATTCACCATGTTGCGTCGGGTGGGGAGTGCGCGACGGTACGGTGCGCTCGCGCGATTCGGCATCGCGCATTCGCACAGTCGATTTGTGGCGCTGGTTTCTCCGTACGGTGAAGATGATCTGAGCGTCCTCCCGAAATTACTCGCGCAGGCACGGGCGGGGGCGCAGGTGGTGCAGGCGACGCGGTATGCGAATGCGGAAGATGCGCGGGCGCTTCCCCGGAAATTCCGCTGGTATCAGGCAATTTATCGTGCAGGCGTCCGCCTGCTCTTGGGGTACGAGGTGACGGATTCCACCTACGGGTTCAAGTGTTTTGACCGCGCATTTATGCAGGCGCTCGGTCTCACGCAGACCGGATACAGCATTTGCCCAGAGATTACGTTGAAGGGATTGCTCGTGGGAGGAAAGGTGGCATACGTCCCGTCACGATCGCAGGCGAATCGCGCCAATCAAGACTTTTCGTTGCTCCGCGAGGGACCCGGGTACGCATGGCTGCTCCTGCGCGGAGCTGGCCATCGCATGGGGATATCGTGGTTCTGATGGGCATTCGTGCAAAGGGAGTTACGTCGCGATAGTTCCGGATGTTGTATACTGGAATTCCGTGGGGTACTGCGGGTTCTTTCTTGTGGATAATTTTCGTACTGCGCTGTGCGTGGCTGCATGTGTCCTCCATGCGAGCCATCGCTGTTCGGTCCGTGTTCTCTATTATGAGCGAGCAACTCCGTGGGCTCGGTCAGAAGGCCGCTGATCGCCTCCAAAGTAAAAATCCGAGCATCCGGCATCGGTGGCAGTTACTGGTGGGTGCGGCGTTCATTGCGGTATTCACGGTCGCCTCGTTTTCCGTGGATCGCGCGGTGTTCGCATTGAACCAGGTTGCAGGAAGCTACGGCTTCCGGAGCAACGTGGAGGGGACGTATGCGTCGGCGACCTCTTCGGACAACATCCCGAACGCGCCGGCGAATTTTTCCTGCTCAACGCCGGGGTCGGGAACGGGAAATGTGTCATGTGGATGGACTGCAGTCTCTCAGACCGTGAGTAGCACGAATTACGACAACCACAGCACGTACGAGGTCTACTACGCATCGAGTTCCGCGAATGCGACGCGATCCGCGGGTACGCTTTGGGGGAGTTCGAGCGATAGCGGGCTTTCGACCCGTACCACGACATCAACGACGATCCGCGGGCTTACGGCGGGCCAGACGTACTATTTCACCGTGTACGCGAAGGATTCGAACGAGAACTACAGCGCTGCTTCCTCTACGGTAAGTGCGGTTGCGCTTTCGGGCGGAGGTGGCGGTGGGGGCGGAGGTGGCGGTGGGGGCGGATCAATTTACGCAACTCCCGCAACGCCGGCCACGCCAGCAACTCCCGCAACGCCGGCAGTTCCCGGAGTGACCCCTGCGGTTCCCGCAACGCCGGCCACGCCAGCAACTCCCGCGATTCGTATACCGTCGGCGACGCAACTTCCGGAGCTCCTGAACCGACTCGGGCTCACACGCAGTGCGGAGGAGGAGCGACGTGCGACCAGTCTCGTGCAGCGCGTCGTGAGTGGATTGGCAAATGTGGGAGGAACGGGACGTCCAGCGGCAATAACGGCTGACCAGCGGAGTGCGCTGCAGAACTTCGTAGCGTACGGGGTGACGGGAGAAACGAATCGCATCGGATCCGGAGAGCGCGCGAGCGTTATTGAGAACTTCGCTCGTGTATTCGGTGAACTACCGAAAACGGATACCGATTTCCAGGCAGCACATGCCATGGTGATCTGCGAGGACGGGCGACCATGTGGTGATATCAAGCAGATCCGGCGCGCCGAGTTTGCGGAATCCGATTTCTTGGCGGAGTTCCAGCGCCTCAATGGTCGTGCTCCGTGCAAGGGAATTGTCGACGAGGATATTTGCTCCGGAGAGTGGCGAGCGCTCGAGATTCTGACGTATGGGTACAAGCCACTGAAGCGGAATCTCTCGCTCGAACGGAAAGCAATCCTCGCCTTCAAGAAGATGAAGTACATTGAGGATTTCAAGGGGAAGCGTGAGGTGAAACTGGCCGGCAAGGGGCCCACGACGATTGGGCAGTGGAACGCGATCCGTGCATGCGTGTACGGCAATCCACGAACCTGCCCGCTGGTGAAGTAGGTTGGCTGCGGTGCAACCAACACCCGCTCCGGGAACGGAGCGGGTGTTGATGTTCGGGGATGCCAACGAAATAGCGTATGCGTATCCGAACGCCACAAGTGATTGCGGCATGTGGAGGGGTGCTGGCAGGCGTGGCTACGGCCTCCATGGTTTTTGCTACGGGCATCGCGGTGCCGTGGTGGGTGGGGGTGGGCGGGGGATTGGTGGTTGCAATGAGTGTCGCGGTGCTCCGTGGACATGCTCGAGTCCTCATGTTGATCGTTTTATTTGCGGGTGGTGTGGGTGTGTTGCGCATGGTGCAGGCGACCCAGGCCGCAGCGCGGGTCGTATTGCCGTCGTCTAGCACGACGCTGATGTGGGAGGGACGTGTGCGACGTGTGCTCATCGCGGAGGAAACGCAATTGCGCGTACGAGCGGATCGCGTACGCGCGCCATCCGTGGAAACCGCGCATACGCAGGTGGTGGATTTCTTTCTGCCTCCCCGATATCGCGGCGCCATATTGCCTGGGGACGTCATGCATGTGCGGTGCCGATTCCGTCCTGCGCGCACCATGCGCGAGCGCGCGACGCACGCGGGAACGTGTGCAGCGGATGCCCGTGCGGAGGTGCGCATCCAGCCTGCGGATCGGATGACGCTCGCGCGTATCACAGCGCAATGGCACGCCACCGCAGCGGATGCGATCGATCGTGCAGTACCGGAACCATCGGCGGGGATGCTCCGTAGTGCTCTACTCGGAGATCGACGCACCATTCCACCGGACCTCGAGCGCGCGTTTCGGGCGACCGGCACCATGCATGTCCTCGTGGTATCAGGGTGGCACATGACCATGGTGGCGTTCGCGGTGCGCCGCGCACTTCGTCTGCTGCGGTGCCCGCGGGGGCTAGCGATCGGCACGGCCGTTCTCGCAGTGCTCGGGATGTTGAGCGTTGCCGGTCCGGATCCTTCTGCGCTCCGGGGCGCGGGCATGGCGATGGCGGTGCTCGCCATCGAACTGCTCGGGCGCGTGGGGAATCCGCTCCGGGTGCTGTTGCTCACCGCGACTGCCATGGTGCTCGCGCGTCCCACGCTCCTCGCTTTTGATGTGGGTTTTCAGCTCTCCGTGTTGGCAACGGCGGGGCTGGTGGTTTCGGGTCACCTAGGTGCTCCCGCAACGGCGATGGCATCGTGGCGTTCGGAGGTTCTGGATCTCCTCCGCGCATCGCTGGCGGCGACGGTGGCGACCGCACCGCTCCTGGCATGGACGTTTGGGACGTTCACGCCGCTCGGTATTCTCGCCAACGTCCTGTTAGTGCCGGTGGTGCCGATGCTCGTCTTGGGAGGAGCGTTGCTCGTGGTGGTCGCCACTGGTATTCCGATCGTCCTCCCGGCGGTCGCGTGGGGAGTTGATGTGCTCGCGCGCGGTTTCGTGGCGGTGATTCGTTTTGGTGCGGCAATGCCAGGCGGAGCGACGTCGGTCACGGTTGATGGTTGGTTCGTGCTCGCGTGCTACGTACTCTTCGGCATTGGTGTGGTGCATTGGTATCGATGGCGAGGAATTTCCCTGTGGATGCCCCTGCGCGGGGATCGCATGGCGCATACTCCACTCCAATCGTCCGCATGAGGGAGTGGCATCTTGTCGGTGCGCGACGGGGAATGCTACGCTCGGGTTCTGTTCGCCATCATGTGGAGCGTCATAATGTCATCTATGGAACGTACCTGTGTCCTCCTGAAGCCGGATGCCCTCCAGCGCGGATTGTTCGGAGAAATTGTGCATCGATTTGAGCGGAAGGGGTTGCAGATTGTGGGGTGTAAGATGATTCAAATTTCGGACCCCACGATCGAGGAGCACTACGCGCAGTATCGAGAAAAGCCGTTTTTTGGGCGACTGAAGGAGTTCATGCAATCGGCACCGGTCGTTGCGTTGGTGCTCGAGGGAGTGGATGCGATCGAGACGGCGCGCACGCTCGTGGGTCCCACGAAGGGACGTACGGCGCCCGCGGGAACGATTCGTGGCGATTTTGCCATGTCGCTGCAGTCGAATCTCATCCATGCATCCGACGCGTCGGCGACGGCGGAGCAGGAGATTGCCCGGTTCTTCCGTCCCGAGGAGATCTTCGCGTACGAGAAAGTGGATTGCTGCTGGGTGTACGCGGAAGAAGAGCGGAAGTAGAGCGAAAAAGATCGGAGATGTGGGGTCAGCGATGGTGCGGGGACGGCGTGGCGAGGGACCGTGGTCCGGCGACGATTTCCGTGGTATGGTGGAGCTGGCTCCATGGTCGCGTTCGGATAGTGATCTGGGTCAAACAGTCTTCGTAGGATTCGAACTCTGTGCGCACCGTGGTGCGAACAGGAGAGTCCCACGCAGCGCGTTGGTGCGGCCGTATGGTATCGGGCACATCGTGCCCGACCTCGTGCGGACCGTGCCATGCTCCGGACACCCGGAGTACGCTCGAGTACCATCGAGCCAGATCCTGTTCGAGCGTCTGGCGTGGAGCCAGTGGGGAGCGCAGGGAGTGGACGCACGGAATATTCCGTGCGTTCCCCATATTGTTCCGGCGTAGAGTCGGGCCATAGCGCAGTTGGTAGCGCGCATGCATGGGGTGCATGAGGTCGTGGGTTCAAGTCCCACTGGCCCGACTCTGCGTCGGAGAGAAGTGGCAGAAATGTTCATTGACGGAGGAAATGGGGAGATGCATGATGTGGGGGACGCGTTTTTCGCGTCGCGTTTTTTTGTTCCTTGCATTTTAAGGAGAGTTGCTGGGGAGGGCAACAACGCATGACGAGACGCGGATTGCGTGGGGATGCGATGCCGAAGCGTGAGATTGTGGTGGTTCCGGGCGGGCTTCCGCGGTACGGGAAACTCATTGCGCTGCAGGATTGCCATACGGCCAAGCGCTGGGATCGGGTTGCCGCATCCTGGGAATATCGCGGCCACGTACAGATTGGCATCGGACCACATCAGCTCGTGTGTCACGGCGCCGCACGTTCTGCGTTGGGTGAGGTGACCACACTCGTTTTTGCGCTCGAGCAGGCACTGCGTCGCGCAGATCAGGACCCTCCGCAAGCGGAGCTGCAGCGGTATGAAATTCGCGCATCGGAGCACGGGGTGGGCATGCAGTCGCGAGCCGTTGCCTCGATCACCGCCAAAGTGGGGGATCTGCAGGTTGCGGTGGACCAGATCGAACACCCCGACGGCGCGCTTGCTGCCTTCTTCGCTATCGTCGATGCGTACGACGCGTTTTTGTATCAGCGGTGGAGTGATCGCTTGCGACTGGGTGGCATCGATCCGGAAACGGCGCTCGAGAACATGCGGCGAGAGGTGCAGCGGGGCGATGGGTAGGGGGCGAGGTACACGCACACGAGGAGCCGGAGGGCTCCTCGTGTTTCTTGTTGCCGAGTCGGTGGGCGTGGACTAGACCGCTGCGCGGGTTGCTTTGGTTCGGGTGCGGAGGCATCGCGTGCACATGCGCAATCGAGCACCATCAATATGGCGCCATTGGAGATTCACCTGGAACCGTCGCTTGGAAGCAATGTTGGAGTGGCTCCGGCTATTGCCGGACTGCGCGCCACGTCCACACTTGGAGCAACGCTTGGACATAAGAGCAGCTGAAGAACGGAAGACCAAAAATGGAAGAACGAAAGAACAGCCTGGGGCTGTTCGGGTCTCCTTCAAGGTACGGAGATTCTCTGGTGTTCGTCAATAGCGGTATAGTGAAAGAGCTATGCCTATCGATCTCTTCCTCCATCAGCCTGCGCTGGGCGTGGCATGGATATTCGCTATTCTGTTCGCGTTGGCAGTGCATGAAGCGGCGCACGCCGGAGTGAGCGCGCTGTTGGGAGATGATACTGCGGTGCGTGCGGGGCGTCTCACCTTGAATCCGCTGGCGCACGTGGACCTCCTCGGATTGTTCATGTTGCTGATTGTGGGATTTGGGTGGGGGCAGCCGGTACCATTTGAACCGAGTCGGCTCCGGTTTCGTCGATGGGGTTCCGCCATGGTGGCGGTTGCTGGCCCATTGGCGAATCTCGTGTTGCTTGGCATCGCGGTCGGCATGATGGTTGTGCTGACGCGTATGCACCTGGTGCCGGGGAACAATCTCCTGCTCCTCTTCCTCGCGTATCTCGTGCAGATTAATCTCGTGCTCGCGTTATTCAACGTGCTGCCGATTCCACCGTTGGATGGTTCCAAGTTGCTCTTTGGGCTACTGGATCATCCCCGATATGAGCGTTTTCGCACGTTTCTTGAGTTGCAGGGGCCGTTTCTGTTGCTCGGGCTCCTGGTAGTGGATGGGCTGTTGCATGGCGCCATTCTTGGTCGATTCTTCCATGCCGCCCTCCAATGGGCGATTCGGCTGATGGAATAATGGACGGGGCTGCCTGCGAGATGTTGACGGGGAAATCGAGCATTGCTACGGTATTCGCAACGCATCTCGCGTCGCTTTTTTGTTGTTCACGGCCAAATTACGAAAATCCTGTGCCGACTACTAATCAACTCCTCCGCAGTCCCCGACGGAGTCCGCGCACGAAGTCGAAGGCGCCTGCGCTCCAGACGGTATTCAACTCCCTGCGTCGTCGTCGGAGCGCCTTGGAGAGCGGCAGCGCGTTCAAGCGCGGCGTTTGTCTCAAGGTGACGACCATGACCCCGAAGAAGCCGAACTCCGCGATTCGGAAGATCGCCCGTGTGCGTCTCTCGAATGGACAAGAGGTCACCGCGTACATTCCCGGTATCGGCCACAATTTGCAGGAGCACTCCATTGTCCTCGTGCGCGGCGGACGGGTGAAGGATCTCCCGGGTGTCCGCTATCACATTGTGCGTGGGGTCTACGATACTGCCGGGGTGGAGGGTCGTCGCCAAAGCCGAAGTCTGTACGGCATGAAGAAACCGTCATGATATGCGAGGAAAGCCTGCCATTCGCCGCGATATCCTTCCTGATCCGAAGTACGGGTCGGTCGTCATCGCAAAATTTACGAACTACGTCATGCACGACGGCAAGAAGTCCGTCGCGCAGGGGATTGTGTATGGTGCGTTTGATCGCATCAAGGAGCAGTCGCAGCGCGACCCGCTTGAGGTATTCGCGGGCGCAATGAAGAACGTGGCGCCCGCCATGGAGGTGAAATCGAAGCGGGTGGGTGGCGCCAACTATCAGGTGCCGTTCCCCGTTCGTGGCGAGCGACGCCAGGCGCTTGCATTTCGTTGGCTCCTTGAGGCGGCGCGCGGACGCAAGGGGAAGCCGATGGGCGAGCGACTCGCAGAGGAACTCCTTGCCGCATCCAACAACGAAGGCGCGGCCGTCAAGAAGCGCATGGATGTGCAGCGCATGGCCGAATCCAACCGCGCATTCGCCCACTTCGCATGGTAGTCGATGGCTCCATAAGCTGATCGTCTAGCCGACAGCTGCACGCCGACCCCACGAGCACTGCTGGTGGTGCACGGCGAGCGACTGTTGGCTTTCCGTATTGTATGCCTCGTCAATATAGCCTCGAATGCACACGCAACATCGGCATCATTGCGCACATCGATGCGGGGAAAACCACCGTATCGGAGCGCTTGTTGTTCTACACCGGACGGAAGCACAAGATTGGCGAGGTGCATGAGGGCGAGGCGACGATGGATTGGATGGAGCAGGAGCGTGAGCGTGGGATCACCATTACGGCCGCCGCCACGACGCTGTTCTGGAAGGACCACCGGCTCAATCTCATTGATACTCCCGGACACATCGATTTCACCGTCGAGGTGCAGCGCAGCTTGCGCGTGCTCGATGGCGCGGTGGTGGTGTTCGATGGGGTCGCGGGCGTGGAACCGCAATCGGAGACGGTCTGGCGCCAAGCGGATAAGTACCACGTGCCACGCATTTGTTTCGTCAATAAACTCGATCGACTCGGCGCGGATTTCGATGCCGATGTCGCTTCAATTCACGAACGACTGACCCCGAATGCGTTCCCGATACAACTTCCGATCGGCCATGAGGCGGAGTTTCGTGGCGCGGTTGATCTCCTCACCGAGAAGGCGTACATGTGGACGGATGAACAGGGGAAGGAGTACGAAGAAATTTCCGTTCCCGAGGACATGAAGGAACGGGTGGCAGCGGCACGCGCGGCGCTCGTGGAGGCGATTGTGGAGCAGGATGAGGCGCTCATGGAACAGTACCTCTCCGGTACGGTGCCGAGCGTAGAGGCGCTGAAGGCAGCGCTCCGAAAGGCAGTGATTGCCTTCAAGGTGATCCCGATTCTCTGCGGATCCGCTTTGAAGAATAAGGGCGTCCAATTGCTGTTGGATGCGGTGGTGGACTACTTGCCGTCTCCGCTGGATATCCCGCCAGTGATTGGATTCCACCCGAAGACACAGGAGCAGGTCGTGCGTCACGCTTCGGACGAAGAGCCGTTCACCGCACTTGCATTCAAGGTGGCCACGGATCCTTTCGTGGGGAAGCTCTGTTTCTTCCGGGTGTACAGCGGCATGCTCACTGCGGGAAGTTACGTATTGAATACTTCTACGGGAGATAAGGAGCGTATCGGCCGTATCGTGCGCATGCACGCGAATGCCCGAGAGGATGTGAACGAGGTGTTCGCGGGGGAAATCGCCGCGGCGGTCGGACTGAAGACGACATTTACTGGACATACGCTCTGCGCGCCGGAGCATCCCATTGTCCTTGAATCGCTCACGTTCCCTGAGCCGGTCATCTCGCTTGCGGTCGAACCGAAGACGAAGGCGGACCAGGAGAAGATGGGGGTGGCGCTCCAGAAGCTCGCGGAGGAAGATCCGACCTTCCGCGTGCATAGCGATGAGGAAACACTGCAGACGATTATCTCTGGCATGGGCGAGCTCCACCTCGATATCATCGTGGATCGCATGCGGCGTGAATTTAAGGTGGAGGTGAACGTCGGCAATCCGCAGGTAGCGTACAAGGAAACGGTGCGTGGTACCGCGGAAGCAGAGGGGAGATACATCAAGCAGACGGGTGGACACGGACAATACGGGCATTGCTGGCTCCGGGTGGAACCGAATGAGCAGGGGAAGGGATACGAATTCGTGGACGAGGTGACGGGCGGTCGCGTGCCGCGCGAGTTCATCCCGGCAATCGACAAGGGCGTGCGGGAGGCGGTGGCGAAGGGCGTGTTCGCGGGATACCCGGTCGTGGATGTGAAGGTCGCCGTCTACGATGGCAGCTACCATGATGTCGACTCCTCCGAAATCGCTTTCAA
The DNA here is from genome assembly GCA_016188355.1 of Candidatus Uhrbacteria bacterium. GTDB lineage: Bacteria > Patescibacteriota > Patescibacteriia > JACPHY01 > JACPHY01 > JACPHY01. The sequence continues at coordinate 68,026 of JACPHY010000002.1, read as the reverse complement.
AATTGCGGGATCGCTCGCGTTCCAGGAAGCGGCGAAGCGCGCGAAGCTCACATTGCTCGAACCCATCATGAAGCTCGAGGTGGTTACTCCGGAGCAATTCATGGGAGACGTGATCGGCGACTTGAACGCCCGTCGCGCGCAGATTCGCGAACTCCGCGAGCGAGGCGGTGCGAAGGTGGTGGATGCGACGGTGCCGCTGTCCGAAATGTTCGGGTACGTGACGCAGCTCCGCTCCATGACGCAGGGGCGCGCCAGCTCGTCCATGGAATTCAGTCACTACGCGGACGTGCCTCCCAATGTGGCGCAACAGGTGGCGGAAGGGAAGCGGCGATAGGGGTGCTTGACCGCGCAGATGCGCACGATACCCTCCAGATACGAACACGCATCTATGGACCCTGAACTCCTCCAGCGCCTCTGCGCGCTCATTGCGACCACCGGCGATCGTCTCGTGGTGGTAGATCCGGTCACGAAGCGTCCGGTAGTGCTCATGGACCTCTCGGGGTACGAATCGCTCGTCGCCCGCGCGCAACCGCCGGAGGGGGCTGCGCAGCTGATGGCGGGCGGTTTGGATCTGGGTGCCCTGGCTCGTGCGGCAGAAGAACGCGCGGTGCCAGCGACGGGCTTCCCGTCGGGATCCCCTATGATCGGGTTCGCCCCAGAACCGCTGCAGGCATCGCTTCCGGATGATGAACGGTTCTACGTAGAGCCGATTGAATGATTGTGCGCGTCGATGGTTTGGGGAAAAGATGGGGATGAGCAAGAGGAGGAGGACTTGCGCGATCCGTCGAGGTTGGTACAATTTTGGGTGATATCACGTAGTGATTGGGGGGAGATTCATTTTTTTATTCTCCATTGAGCGAAATAGCCATGATCGGCAGTCGTTTGCGCAGCGGACCGCACGCTCGCTGAGCGACTGACGCTCACGGATCATCGCGATTTGTCGTATGGCCGAGGTCAAGAAGTTTGAGCGAACCAAGCCGCACGTCAACGTGGGCACCATTGGACACGTGGACCACGGAAAGACGACGCTGACCGCGTCGATTCTTCAAGTGCTTCGTTCGCACGGGTACACGGCACAGGATAAGGGCATCGATGCGATTGATGCCGCTCCCGAAGAGAAGGCCCGCGGTATCACGATCAACACGGCGCACGTGGAGTACGAATCGACCAAGCGCCACTACGCGCACATCGACTGTCCGGGACACGCCGACTACGTGAAGAACATGATCACGGGTGCGGCGCAGATGGATGGGGCGATCCTCGTCGTTTCCGCTGCGGATGGTCCGATGCCGCAAACCCGCGAGCACATTCTCCTTGCACGACAAGTGGGCGTGCCGCAAATTGTGGTATTCCTCAACAAGGTGGATCAGGTGCAGGATCCTGAGCTCGTGGATCTCGTCGAGGAGGAAGTTCGGGAGTTGCTCAAGAAGTATGAGTTTGCAGGCGATGCGATCACGGTCATTCGTGGATCGGCATTAAAGGCACTCGAAAATCCGAATGACGAAGCGTCGGCAAAGCCGATTCTCGATCTCATTGCGGCGCTTGACGAGAAGATTCCGGACCCCGTGCGCGAGATCGAACGGCCATTCCTGATGCCTGTGGAAGACGTGTTCTCGATCGAAGGTCGTGGAACGGTGGTCACGGGTCGCGTGGAGCGCGGAAAGGTGACCGTGAACGAGGAAGTGGAGATGGTGGGTCTCCGGGATACCACGAAGACGGTGGTAACGGGTGTGGAGATGTTCAACAAGCAGCTCGATGAGGGCATGGCGGGTGACAACGTGGGTCTGCTCCTCCGTGGTTTGAAGAAGGAGGATGTGGAGCGTGGCCAGGTCGTCGCCAAGCCAGGATCGGTGACTCCGCACACGGAATTCACGGCACAGATGTACGCACTCACGAAGGAGGAGGGTGGTCGCCACAAGCCGTTCTTCAAGGGCTATAAGCCACAGTTCTACATCCGGACCACGGACGTTACGGGCGATGTGACCCTACCGGAGGGCGTGGAAATGGTGATGCCGGGAGATACGGTGACCATCACCGTGAAGTTGCTCGTGCCGATCGCGCTCGAGGAGAAGCAGCGTTTCGCGATTCGCGAGGGCGGCAGAACCGTCGGCGCAGGTGCAGTGACCAAGATTATTAAGTAAGCTCCATTGCATAACGCGGAGAGCTCTTTGATCACATGTCCGATTCTCCAACCACTCCGAAGCGAGCGTCACGGCGTACGGGAACCGAGGAGGAGCATCCTCGTATCCGTATTAAGATTCGCGCGTACGACCACAAGATTGTGGATGAGTCGATCCGAACGATTGTGGAATCCGCGAAGCGCACGGGCGCCAATGTGCGCGGTCCAGTCCCGCTCCCCACGGAGCGGAAGCGGTACACGGTGAATCGTTCGCCGTTCGTGGATAAGGATGCGCGGGATCAGTACGAGCTTCGTGTGCACAAGCGTCTCTTGGATGTCGTAGATCCGACGCAGAAGACCATGGAGGCGCTCCAGAGCCTGAGTCTGCCGTCGGGGGTGAATATTGAGATGAAGATGTAGTGGTTGGTGTGTGGCGCTTGCGGGCCGTCGAGTGATCGGGTACGATGCATCCGAGCACTCGCAGGCTCGCAAGCGCCACGCCAGGACAGCCAGGGAAAGGATCGCGTGAGACCAGGCACCGATGCTGGGACCTCACGGGAAAACCATCCTGCTGTTGCGCAGTCATTTCCTTTCTGTCGGGTTCATGATTTTGCCAAGTCTCCTCCGAAAATAATCATCGCGCCTTACGCACGATGATTCGGCCCGGGTGAGACGCGCTGGATGTTCGACGCCATCGTCTGTCGCAGCAATGCGTTCGGAGGATGGCGTGGGGCACCCATCGCGTTTTTTGGTACATCGAGTGCGGTACGAACGTGGGTCCTGCGTGGTGGCAGCATCGACAGACATCATGAGGAACGGCGTGTGTTTTATGGCATTTCTCCTCGCGCGCAAAATTCGCATGACGCAGCAGTACGACGGTGATGCAGCGGTACCGGTCACGGTGCTCGCGGTGGATCCGTGCGTCGTGACCCAGGTGCGCACCGCGGAACGGGATACGTACATCGCGGTGCAATTGGGCACGGGGACGCGTCGTGCGCTCTCGAAGCCCATGGCAGGACACGTGCGTGACCTCGGCAAGTTCCGGACGTTGCGGGAGTTTCGTATGGATCCCAAGACGCCGCGTGCGGATGTGCGAAAAGCAGACGGATCGGCATGGGCAGTCGGCGATCGTATCGATGCGTCCGCGTTGCAGCCGGGCGACCTGGTTGCGGTTTCCGGTATTTCGAAGGGAAAGGGATTCCAGGGCGTCATGCGTCGGCATCATTTCCATGCGCAGGATGCGACGCACGGCACGAAGGATCAGCATCGCATGCCCGGTTCGATTGGCGGTGGCGGTCGCGCGGGTGGGCGCGTCACCAAGGGGATGCGCATGGCAGGGCGCATGGGCGGTGATCGGGTCACGGTCCAGGGGCTGCGGGTCGTTTCGGTGGATGCCGAGCGGGGTGAGGTCATGCTCTGCGGAGCAGTTCCGGGTGCGCGTGGCGCACTCCTGGAGGTGCGCACGTGGGGCGGGAGTTGGAGTTCCTGATTTTGGTACCATCAGCTGCGGATATGCCGACTGCACCCATCTACAATCTTCAAGGAGAGCGCACGGGAACACTGGAACTTGCCCCAGAAGTATTTGGCGTGACGCCGAATCCGGCGGTCCTGCACGACGTCATTCTTGCGCAAGCGGCGAATGCGCGCGAAACGATTGCGCACACGAAGCGTCGGGGCGAGGTACGCGGTGGCGGCAAGAAGCCGTGGGCGCAGAAGCATACGGGTCGCGCACGACACGGCTCCATCCGATCTCCGATCTGGGTGGGCGGGGGAAAGGTGTTCGGCCCGCATCGTGATCGCAACTACCAGCAGAAAGTGAACGTGAAGGTGCGTCGACAGGCGCTCCGCATGGCGCTTTCCGACAAGGTGGCGCACGGTGCGCTCGTCGTGATTGATGCGCCGGAATTTGCTACGGCGAAGACGAAGAGCGCGAAGCATCTGCTGGATATCATTCTTGCAACGGTGGATACGAAGAAGCGTGCGCCGTCTGCGCTCGTGGTGCTGCCCGCGGAAGAGCGAAATGCGCGTCGATCGTTTGCGAATCTTCCGAAGATCACGGGCATCGATGCGGCGCACCTGAATGTGGCAGATGTGCTCCGGAATGATGTGTGCGTGGTGACGCGCGCCGCAGTTGTGCGTGCCACGGCGGTATTTTCACCCAAGAAGCGTCGTTCCGCGTGATCGGGCGATTCCCTGATGTATGGCTCCTCGAACTGCTCGCAAAACTCCTCCCACGACCACTGCCCCTGCCTCGGATCGACCGCGGCGGGAGGTGGGAATATTGCTCGCACCGCACCTGACAGAAAAATCGAGCCTTTTGGCAGAGCGCGGACAGTACACGTTCCTCGTGGCGCGCGATGCGGAGAAGGTGGCGATTGCCCGCGCGGTCGCCGAGCGATACGGCGTGCATCCGGTGCGCGTGGCTATGGTGCATCTCCCGGGGAAGGTGGTCCGTTCTGGCCGTACCTCTGGAGTGCGGAGCAGCATCCGAAAGGCGATCGTGACTCTTCGTTCGGGCGAGAAGATTCCGTTTGGCGTGAAATCGTAGCGCGACGCTTTGTTGACTTCGCAGTATGGCACTCATCCACTACCAGCCCACGACTTCTGGCCGCCGAAAAGCGACGGTACTGCGCGGCGATGTCGCGAAGCAGCGACCGGTGCGCGCGCTCACGATTGCTCGCCGACGCGTAGCGGGGCGCAATGCACGCGGCGTGATTACCGCTCGTCACCGTGGTGGCGGCGCGCGGCAGCATATTCGCGTCGTGGATTTTCTGCGAAAGCGCTACGATGCACCGGCAACCGTACAGGCCATTGAGTACGATCCAAATCGGAATGCGCGTCTCGCGCTCATTGCGTACGCGGATGGAGATCGCGCATACATCATTGCGCCGGATGGTCTCACGGTGGGCGCGACGGTGGTCTCCTCGCAGACCGAGGCGCCGATTCGCGTGGGCAATCGACTGCCCCTGGAGCGTTTGCCGATCGGGGCCATGATCCACAATGTGGAATTGCAGCCGGGCCAAGGCGCGAAGATCGCGCGTGGTGCGGGAGCGGGCGTGCAGCTCATGGCCATTGACGGCCCTTACGCGCAGCTCAAGCTGCCGTCCGGTGAAATCCGATTGATCGGACGCACGTGTGCGGCGACGATTGGGCAGGTGGGAAATTCGGATGCGCGGCTCGTGCGCATGGGGAAGGCGGGCCGCCGGCGGCATCTGGGGCAACGCCCGAAGGTGCGCGGGAAGGCCATGAACCCTGTGGATCACCCGCACGGTGGTGGTGAGGGTCACAACCCGGTTGGTCATCCATTCCCGAAGACTCCGTGGGGGAAGCACGCATTGGGCGTGCGCACCCGGAAGCCGAAGAAGTGGTCGACGAAGCTCATTTTGAAGCGTCGGAAGTGATCATTGTTTGTCCTTGTTCGCACGTCGCCCTGCATCCTATGTCGCGCTCTCTGAAGAAAGGCCCATTCGTTGATCCGAAGCTCCTCGTGAAGATGGGGCGGGTTCGGGTTGGCGATCGTACGGTCATCAAAACATGGTCACGCGATTCGACGATCACGCCGGAGATGGTGGGATATATCTTTGGCGTGCACAACGGGCGCGCACATGTTTCGGTGACGGTTTCGGAGCAGATGGTGGGGCATAAGCTCGGCGAGTTTGCTCCGACGCGGAAATTCCTTCGACACGGCGGTAAGATGCAGCGGGAGATTGAGGCGAAGCAGTCCGAGGTGGCCAAACCGGCTGCCGATGCGGCGAAAGCGCCGGCGAAGAAGTAACGACGTATGCAGGTCACCGCACATCTCGAACGACTCCGTATGGCTCCTCGGAAGGTTCGGCTCGTCGCCGGGCTGATTTCGGGCATGAACGCAGTGGAGGCACTGGCACAGCTCACGCACCTGCCGAAGGCAGCGGCGCGTCCGATGGCCAAGCTCCTCACGTCCGCGGTAGCCAATGCGGAGCATAACGCAACCCTGGATCGCGCGAATTTGTTCGTGCGGAGTGTCCAGGTGGACGGCGGGGCAACGCTCAAGCGATTCCGGCCGCGCGCATTCGGCCGTGCGGCATCGATTCGGAAGCGGACGTGTCATGTCACGATCGTGCTCGATGAACGCGTGCCGACGGGTGCGAGTCCGAAGAAGGAGCAGCAGACAATTGCGCCTCCGGTGGAGGTGGCCGATCGGCCGCATGCATCGGCGATGGCGTCTGCACCAGCGGTGGAAGCGGCATCGGCACCAGCGGAACCAGCAGCCGAAACGCATGCGCCGAAACCATCGAGTCCACGTCGTGTCGCGAAGCGGCGGCAACCCGAACAATCGCAGGAGGGCACGACCCGGAAGCGGGGCGGTGGTGTGATCAAGCGATTCCTCACGCGTCGAACCGGAGAGAAGTAATTGTATGGGACACAAAGTCCACCCAAAGGCATTCCGCCTCTTCACGACCGCCACGTGGTCGTCTCGTTGGTTTGCGGACGATCGTCGGTATCGGGTGTATCTCCAAGAGGACGTCCGCATCCGGCGCGAGCTCCGTGCGCGATTCCGCGAAGCAGGTGTCGCGGAGGTCGTGGTTGAACGTTCCGCGAATGCGGTAACGGTTACCCTGCATGCGGCGCGACCCGGGGTCATTATCGGGCGAGGAGGGCAGGGCGCAGAGGGTTTGAAGCGTGAACTGCGCGACCGTTTTTTCCGTGGCATCAAAAATCCACCGGCACTGCAGTTGAATATCATTGAGGTCGATCGCCCGGCGTTGAATGCGGAGGTGGTCCTGCAGCAGGTGATTACGGAGATTGAAAAGCGGCTTCCCTTCCGTCGCGTCATGCGTCAGGCGATTGGACGTGTGGAGCGCGCGGGTGCACAGGGAGTGCGCATGCAGATGTCCGGACGACTCAATGGAGCGGAAATTGCACGCCGGGAAACTGCGATGAGCGGATCCGTTCCCTTGCACACCTTGCGCGCGGACGTGCAGTACGCGCAGGGATTCGCACGAACGATCTACGGAGCGATCGGTATTAAGGTCTGGATTTATCGCGGTGAGGTGTTTGCAAATGCGAAGCGGGAGCGGAGTCCGGAGCGCGCGCCGTCGACTGGTCGACGTGCAGCTCCTGCGACGGCATAGTTTGCTGCTTCGTGTCCTTGGGTATGCTTATTCCTCGAAAGGTAAAACACCGAAAGTGGCATAAGGGTCGTGGCCGTACGGAGCATCCCGCGACGCGGAATGTCGTCATGGCATTTGGAGAAATCGGACTCAAGGCGACGACGGGATCGTGGATGACCTCACGACAGATCGAGGCCGCGCGCCGCGTGATCACTCGTGCGACGCGAAAGGGCGGAAAGATTTGGATTCGGGTATTTCCGGATCATCCGGTGACGATGAAGGGGAACGAAGTGCCGATGGGTATGGGAAAGGGTGGCGTTGATCACTACGTCGCTGTCGTTCGTCCGGGGATGATGCTCTTCGAGATTGGCGGCGTCGATCGGACATCCGCGCGAGCCGTGCTCCGTGAGGCTGCACATAAGCTCCCGGTTCGGACCGTGATTGTGGAGCGGCATTAGGGTATGGATATTTCGACCCTGCGATCAAAAACACGTGAGGAGCTCGAGCGCCTGCTCGCGGAACAGCGTCTCCAATTAGAGGAGCTGCGTTTCCGTGCGAGCGCGCGCGAGCTGAAGAACATCCATGAACTGCGCGCCGTTCGTCGGACGATTGCGCGTATCCTCACGGTATTGCATAGCCCGGCGGCGAAGTCGTCATCGGGAGCGGCACGCACACCCCGTGCGTTGGCTGCCTGACGCCCGCTGTTGTTTTTCTCGATATGGAACTTGCGAAGCAACCACGACAATTCGAGGGAACCGTCGTTTCCGACGCGATGGCGAAGACCTGCGTGGTCGTCGTTGAGCGATGGAAGATGCACCCGAAATACCGAAAGGCATTTCGTATGCGCCGGCGGTATAAGGTACATGATCCGGAACACACCGCACATGTGGGTGATCAGGTGCGGTTTGTGGAGTGTCGTCCGATTTCAAAGGAGAAACGGTGGCGCTTGGTCGACGTCATTGGTCATGCATCGGCACCCGCATCTGCGGAACTCGTTGCTTGACGTTGCTCGGTATTCGTGGATATGATCCAGCATCGCACCATGCTCGCCAGTGCCGATAATACCGGCGCAAAGAAGCTGCAGTGCATTCGTGTGCGCGGTGGCGGACACGGGAAGCGCTACGGACGTCTGGGCGACATTATTACGTGTGTGGTCAAAGAGGCGACGCCGCATACCGCAGTGAAAAAGAGCGATATTGTGCATGCGGTGATCGTGCGGACGCGCAAGGAGCAGCGTCGATTGGACGGCAGCTACGTTCGATTCGATGAGAATGCGGTCGTGATCGTGGATCCGAAGTCACTCGAACCAAAGGGAACGCGTATTTTTGGTCCGATTGCGCGAGAGCTCCGGGCGCGCGGTTTTTCGAAAATTATTTCACTCGCACCGGAAGTGGTGTGAGGAGAGCGACAGGCCGCAAGCTTCACGCCACAAGGGCGGACGCCGGTGCGTTCGAACTCGTTGCCTGGAGCTTGTGGCTTGGCGCTTGCCGATATGCGGATCAAGAAAGGAGACGTCGTCAAAATTCGAGCAGGGCGTGACCGCGGAAAGACCGGTAAGGTGCTGCGCACGATTGCGGAGCGGTCCGCGGTTGTGATCGAGGGGATGAATCTCCTCGTGAAGCATCTCCGTGCGCGGCGTTCGGGAGAAAAGGGGCAGCGGGTGCGCTATCCCGCACCACTCCCTGTCTCCCGCGTTTCCCTGGTTTGTCCGAAGTGTGGAGCTGCAACACGGGTGGGGATGGCGGTGCTCACGGACGGGAAGCGGGAACGGCGGTGCATGCGGTGCAAGCAAACATTCGCGTAACGTTTCGGTGGGTTTTGATGGATGGGTGTGCCTCTCTCGGATATGTCCCTCAATGAGCGATATCACAAAGAAATTGTTCCTCAGCTCATGCGCGATCTCGGTATGCCGAATCGCATGGCGGTGCCGCGTGTCTTGAAGGTGGTCGTGAACGTGGGCATGGGACAAGCGCAGCGGGATCCCAAAATTGCGGAAACCGTGACCGCATCATTGGCGCGCATCACGGGGCAACGAGCGGTGCGCACCTTGGCGCGACAATCGATTGCATCCTTCAAGATTCGCAAGGGCATGCCGGTGGGGGCAATGGTGACGCTCCATGGCAAGCACATGTGGGATTTTGTGGAAAAGCTGGTTCGGGTAACGCTTCCGCGGGTGCGTGATTTCCGGGGACTTTCACCGACGACCGTCGATCGTCAGGGGAATTGCTCCATCGGATTTCGTGAGCACGTCGTGTTCCCGGAGATTCGTTCGGACGAGGTGGAGCAGATCCATGGCCTGCAGGTGACGATCGTCTCCAATGCGGCAACGCGTGAGCGTGGATTGGCACTCTTCCGGGCACTCGGATTTCCATTCCATGAGGAGCAGGGCAAGGTGAAGAAAGAAAAGAAGGAGAAGGGCGCCGCTCGGCGCTCGTGATCGTGCGAGGTATGGCAACGAAAGCGCAGGTGCTGAAATCGAAGCAGTCGCTGGTTCGACCGAAGTACACCACTCGGGTCGTGCGTCGCTGTTGGCGTTGCGGTCGGCGTCATGGATACATGCGCGACTTCGATATTTGTCGCATCTGTTTCCGAGAGCTGGCGAACAATGGCGAGCTCCCGGGTATTCGGAAGGCGAGTTGGTGAGGCGCGCTGCGCGCGCAATGGGAGATTTGCAGCTGCAAATCTCCCCATGCGCGGGCCTGCGAGCGTTGTTATGATGACTGATCCCATTGCGGACATGCTCACCCGAGTGCGGAACGCGCAATCCGTCGGAAAATCGACGGTGGTGGTTCCGTCCTCGAAATTGAAACATGCGGTGGCGGAACTCCTTGCGCGGGAGGGATGGTTGGCGCGCGTGGAGGTGCGACCCGCATCCGGTGCTTCAGCGGCAGGACGCACGGAGCTCGTGCTCACCCTCCGGTATCATTCCCGCGGAACGCCAGTCATCACCAATATCCGTCGGGTGAGTCGCCCCGGACGTCGCGTGTATGTGACGCATGGCGCCATTCCGCGCGTGCGGCGGGGGCTGGGTACCGTGGTCCTTTCGACGCCGCAGGGGTTGCTCACCAATGCGGAAGCACGGGCGCGCGGTATTGGTGGTGAGGTGATTTGTGAAATCTACTAGGAATCGTCGAAATTTCGTTGTTGCATATCGCTGTTATGTCCCGTATCGGTAAAGCGCCAATTTCCGTTCCCGCAGGCGTGACCGCGGCAGTGGAGCCGGGGCGTGTCGTCGTGCGCGGGCCGAAGGGGGAGGTCACGGTACCATTGCACGCACACGTGACGGTGACTGCGGACGGGGGAATGTTGCGGGTGATGGTGGTCCGTCCGGAAGCAAAATCTGATCGCGCGCTCTGGGGGCTTTCTGCGCGGCTGCTCCAGAATGCGGTTACGGGAGTAACGGCGGGATTTGAGCGGAAGCTTGAGATATCCGGCGTGGGATACCGTGTGGAGGTCAAGGGGCGATCGGTGGTGTTTCATCTCGGATACTCGCATCCGGTGACCGAGGAGCTGCCTGAGGGTATTTCCGCCGCGGTCGAGAAGAACACGCTAACGGTGGGGGGAGTGGATAAGCAGCTCGTCGGAGCAGTTGCAGCGCGGTTCCGTTCGCTCCGGAAGCCCGACGCGTACCACGGGAAGGGAGTGCGATATGCGGGAGAGGTAATTAAGCTCAAGCCCGGAAAGACGGTGAAGGCGGGCGGCGGCGCATAATGTATGGCGATGCCCACCACCACACGTGAACGACGACAGCGACGGCATCAGCGTATTCGTGCGCAGGTGCAGGGTACCCGTGCACGTCCACGGCTTTCCGTATTTCGGAGCGCGCGCCATGTGTCGGCGCAGCTCATTGACGATGCCAATCATCAGACGCTCGTTGCGGCTTCCGATCGTGAGGTGACCGCCCCAGAAGGGACGCAGGCACAGCGAAAGGTGGCGATTGCCCACGCGGTCGGCGCGTTGTTGGCCGAGCGCGCGCGCGCGAAAGGCATCAGCGCGGTCGTTTTTGATCGGGCAGGATACACCTACCATGGCCGCGTCCAGGGCATTGCGGATGGCGCGCGGGAGGGCGGTCTCGCATTTTGATTCTTGCCGTGTACATCGATATGCCTCCACGAATGTCCGAGCAACGGACGGATTCCGGGAAGCGCCCGTCGCGACGACGCGAGGATCGCGAACCTCGGGAGCCGCAGGAGTTTGAGCAGAAGATTCTTGATCTCGCACGGGTCACCCGCGTCACTGCGGGCGGGAAGCGCATGCGTTTTCGCGCGTGCGTCGCCATTGGTGATCGGAAGGGTCGGGTGGCGGTAGGATTGGCGAAGGGCGTGGATGTGTCCAGCGCGATCGCGAAGGCGACCACGCAGGCGAAGAAGGTGCTGATCACCGTGCCGATGCGGAACGAATCCATCCCGTTCGATATTTCGGTGAAATATAAGGCTTCGAAAGTGCTCCTGAAACCAGCCCCAAAGGGGACGGGAATTATCGCAGGTGGCGTGGTACGGCTCATCTTGGATCTCTCCGGTATCCCCAATGTCGTTGCGAAGATGCTGGGATCGAGCAACCGGGTGACGAATGCAAAGGCGACCATGACTGCCATTCGCGCACTTCGCGATCAGCATGAGGTTGCCCGTGCCCGTCGCTCGGCTCGTGCCGCAGCTGCACGCGCCGCGGCGACTGCTTGAACTTTTTTATGGCGTACGGACTCCACAATTTGCGATCCGCTCCGGGTAGTCGCTCGAACCGCCGCCGTCTGGGTCGCGGGCATGGATCTGGGCGCGGGAAGACCGCTGGTCGCGGCACCAAAGGGCAGAAGGCGCGTACGGGTGGTCGCGGAGGCCTCAAGCGACTCGGGCTTCGTCGTATTCTGCTCGCACAGCCGAAGCTCCGTGGGTTCCGTAGTCTGACCCCGAAACCACGGGTCATGAACGTGGGTGATCTCGAACGTGCATTTGCGAGCGGTGCGACCGTTACCCCGCAAACGCTCATTGCGGCGAAGTGCATTTCGACCGCGCGCTACGGAGTGAAGCTGCTCGGACGTGGTACGCTCACGAAGTCGCTCATCGTGCAGGGCGTCCAAGTTTCTGCGCCGGCAAAAGCGAAGATCGAGGCGGTAGGTGGTCGTATCGACGCATAGTGCATCAGTGAAGCTACGTATGTTTGCTCCATTCGCAACGCTCTGGAAGCTGAAGGATCTCCGTCGGGCGATTGCGGTCGTGCTGGGCATTCTCGTCGTCTTTCGGCTTGCCGCGCACATTCCCATTCCCGGAGTGAACGTGTTTGAGTTGCAGCGTTTCTTTGCATCCAATCAGATTCTCGGGCTCCTCAACTTGTTCTCCGGTGGCACCATGGAGAATTTCTCCATTGTTGCCATGGGCGTGGCACCGTACATCACCGCATCCATCATTTTTCAGCTCCTCGGCATGGTGATCCCCGCGATTGAGGAGCTGCAGAAGGAGGGCGAGTTTGGGCGGCGGAAAATCAGCCAGTACACCCGTCTCCTGACCGTGCCGCTCGCATTCCTGCAGGGCTTCGGTCTCATTTCGATTATCCGGCAATCAAATGCGCAAATTCTCCCTGCGCTCGGGACGTGGGACATGATCGCGCTCCTCGCCACGGTGACGGCGGGAACGATGTTCCTGGTGTGGTTGGGGGAACTCATCTCCGAGCAGCACGTGGGAAACGGCATCTCGCTCCTCATTTTTGCTGGTATCATTTCCAGTCTCCCACAGGCCATTCAACAGGCGGTGCTCTCATTTGATGCAGCGCAGGCGCTACAGGCGATCGGGTTCTTGGTGCTTGCGGTGTGCACGGTGATTGGTGTGGTGACTCTCACGGAGGCGCAGCGCAATGTGCCGGTTTCGTATGCACGGCGCGTGCGCGGCATGCGCATGGTGGGCGGCCTCGATACGCATCTCCCGCTCCGCGTGAACATGGCGGGGGTGATCCCGATCATTTTTGCGATTTCCATCATCCTCTTTCCGCCGTTGGTGGCGCAGTTCTTTGTGCGCGCGAAGACGGCATGGATCGCCAATACCGCAGATTCCATCATTCAGCTCTTCCAGAATCAGATGCTGTACGGCGTGCTGTACTTCGTGCTGGTGGTGATCTTCACGTACTTCTACACCGCGGTAGTGTTCCAGCCGCAGCAGATCGCGGAGAATCTTCAGAAGCAGGGTGGATTCATTCCCGGTATCCGACCGGGGCGTGCGACCGCGGACTACTTGCGTTTCGTGACGAATCGTATTATCTCTGCGGGTGCGGTTGCGCTCGGTATTATCGCGATCCTGCCATTGGTCATGCAGCAGCTCATGCCAGGCTCACAGGCGCTCGTTTCCATCGCCGGCGGTACGAGTTTGCTCATCATTGTTTCGGTGGTCATCGAGACCGTGAAACAGATTCAGAGCCAGCTCACCATGCGCGAGTACGAAGGACTCTGATGGGTGCGCAGCGTGATTGGATGAAGACACCCCCGAGGCGTACCTGCCTTGGGGGGTGTCGTTTTGTCGAAGCATGACAGCTGCGGTAGCATGGGAGACTGCTCATGTCATTTTTTTCGTACATATGTTTCGTATCGCATTCCTCGGTCCGCCCGGTGCGGGGAAGGGAACGCAGGCCGCGTTGCTGGCTCCGGTACTTGGCGTGCCCATCGTGATGCCGGGTGCGCTCTATCGCAGAGCAATTGCGCTGGGAACCCCGCTCGGCAAACAGGTGGCATCGGTGGTGGAGTCCGGTGCCATGGTGCCGAATGCGATTACGAATGCCGTGATTGCGCAGCGATTGGCGGAGCCGGATTGTGCGTCGGGGTTCATTTTGGACGGCTTCCCACGCGAGCGGGAACAGCTGGACGTGCTGGAACAGATCAAGACGCCACTAACCCACGCGGTGCTCCTGGTGATTGATGAGCAGGAGATTTATCGACGTCTCTCAGATCGTCTCGTCTGCGTATGCGGATTGCAGTTCTCTCGTCGGGAGATGCCAGTGGAGCCCGGCAATGAAGCGATGTGTACTGCGTGCGATGGGACGCTCACCCGTCGGAAGGACGACGACCCGGAGCGCATCGCGCGCCGCATTGTGCATTACCATGAGCAGACGGAGCCGGTGATTGCCGCATGTCGTGCGCAGGGGGTGCTCGCGGAGGTGAATGGCCAACAGCCTGCAGCGGCGGTGCAGCATGATATTCGACATGCGTTGGGTATCTCAGAGCATTGATGCCGCGCCGTGGACATGATACACTCTCCGCAAGGTACGTGTGTACCGGGGGGCTGTCTCAATGCAGAGCATTCGTGAGGAACTGGTCGATGACGTATTGGAGCGCGCCTTGCGTGCGGTGTTGGCGAAATACGATCCACTGCACGTGATACTGGTGACGCCGCATCGGGCGGCGCGCGTGATGCGTCCAGGTGAACGCGGTGCGCAATTCGGGCATAGCCTTTCCCGCGGTCGCGCAGTGCGTGTATGCGCGTATCGCGGAAGTCGACTCCCCGGCGCTCGTCGTGGTGTACGCGGCGATGCAGTGCGATGCTGCGGTGCGACAGTTCGTGGCCCGTCTGGTATCGACTGCGGGGGTGATCGAGATCGTTGTTTTGATTTGTAGGTGCGGGTTGCCTGCTCGAAAGTCATTCTCCCGTGCCTGCCAGGCGCAGGGAGCGGAGGTACGGGAAATAGCGGAGTGCGGTGGCGTGGAGACCATGCTGCGTCTGTATGAATCGGTGCCGATGTGGTGGGCGCAGCGTACGTGCGGCATGGTCATGGGGGAGGGGGAATAACGTCCGTAGCGGAACTGCGGAGCAACAATGGAGCGCGTTCACCGGGAAGTGGGCGCGCTGTTTTCGTCCTGCTACGATGAGTGCATTGCTATGGTTGCGCGTACGACAGAAGAGCGTGCATGGCTGCGAGAAGGAGGGCACCGGCTGGGTGCGGTGCTGGCGCAGGTCGCGCAATCCGTGCGGCCTGGTGTTTCGCTGCGCGCACTCGATGCGCTCGCCGAACAGCTCATTTTGGCATCGGGCGGGAAGCCAGCCTTTAAGGGATATCGCCCTTCCTTCGCAGCCATTCCTTATCCAGGAAGCCTCTGCACATCGGTGAATGCGGAGGTGGTGCATGGGGTCCCCACGCGAGAGGTGATACTCCAAGCGGGGGATATTGTGAGTTTGGATATCGGGATGCGTTGGCCCGCGGAGGGCGGACTGTTCACCGACACCGCCGTCACGGTACCCGTAGGAGTGATCGCTCCGGAGGCGCAGCGACTGCTGACCGTTACCGCGGATGCCCTCGCAGCGGGTATTGCACAGGCGGTGGTGGGACATCGTATTCGAGATATCGCGCGATCCGTGCAGCGCGTCGTGGAGCGCGCAGGGTATTCTGTGGTGCGGGATTTAGTGGGCCACGGTGTGGGGCGCGCGATCCATGAGGAACCGCAGGTGCCGAATTTTTGGGATCGTGGCCATCATGATGCATCACTTTCGGACGGACTGGTGATCGCCATTGAGCCCATGGTTGCTGCGGGGCGAGCGGACGTACGCACGCTCGCCGATGGATGGACCGTCGCCACGGTTGATGGTTCCCTGTCGGCACATTTTGAGCACTCCATACTCATTACGAGCGAGGGGACGGAAGTGTTGACGCGGGCAGGATGATCCGAAGATGCTCCAGGATTCCAACGCGACATACGCCGGCATTGCGATCTACCGCGACCGTGAGCTGATCTTTTATGCGGATAGCGAGCAGTACTTCGGCGGCCGACGTTCCGTCTCCCGACCATGAATACAGAGCGCTCCGCACGCCATGTGCGGAGCGCTCTCGTTCAGGTTTCAGCTTTTACGACGGAATCAATTGTTCCAGTTTCGCACGCATGGCAGGGTCGAGTACTTTCGCCTGTTCGAGTGCGAGGAGGAGCGTCCGCTTGAAAAGAGAATCGCGTTCCTGGTTCCGAACGAAGATGTCGAGTTTCGCGTCGAGGTACTGCTTTGTGATCATGTTCGCCGAGAGAACGCGCACTTCATCCTCGAGGGTGGCCATGCGGGACTTGAGATCTGCGACATCGGCTTTAATGTCCGCAACATCCATTTTGAGTACCCCCACATCCCGTTTGAGCCCCGCAACATCCGTTTTAAGCTCAGCAACATCAGTCTTGAGCCCCGCAACATCCGTTTTAAGCTCAGCAACATCAGTCTTGAGCCCAACGATTTCACTATCAATATGCGCAAATCCACCCTGCAGCGCATGGGTGAGCGCGTCAAACTGTTGGTCAAAGTAGTCGCGAGTCAGTGGTGCGTCTGCCATAGTGATGGAGGTACTGATAGGATACTCCTGTACGAGGATGGGGCGTCAAGGTATGGCGTTGCTCGGCATTGACTACGGTTCGCGAAAAGTGGGCCTTGCGATTGCGGAGGGCGTCTTGGCGACGCCGCTTCGGGTGCTGCGATGGGAATCGCGGCGGGAGCTTGGTCAGGAAATTCAGCGTGCGTGCATGGAGTATGGCGTTCGGGCCATTGTGGTGGGGATGCCACATCCGCTCCGCGGGGGGAAGAGTGCGCGCGTCACGGCGACGGAGGAATTCGTGGCATGGCTGCGTCGAGAATCCACGTTGCCGGTGGTGACTGAGGATGAGCGATTGACCACGGCATTTGCCAAGCGTCTCATGCGTGGATGGAAGTCGAGCGCGGATGATGATGCGATTGCCGCGGCAATCATCCTCCAAAGCTACATCGAACGCGTCCAGGAAACGCAGTAGCCTGTGGCGGTGGTTTTTCTATGACCTACGCGGCTACCGGTATCATTCTTCGCCGGCGCGATAGCGGCGAGTGGGATCGGGTGTACACCGTGCTCACGCGTGAGCACGGAAAATTCGCCTGCGTGGGCAAGGGCACGCGGCGGCCATTGGCAAAATTGGCGGCGCATCTGGAGCCGTACTCGGTGACGGAGCTCGTGCTCGCGCATGGGCGCAGTATGGATCGGGTCACGTTTGCGCGCGTCATGGCATCCGGCACCCGATTCGCGTCATCCTGGGAGCTGATTCGGCAAGTCGCGTTTATTGCGGAGTGTGTGGACGCGCTCACGCGGGATGCGCATCGTGATGCCGGATTGTACGATTTTTTGTGTGCGGCGTTTTCCGCGATCGCGGAGCAGCGATGCGCGGATACCTCGTCCTGCATCATTCGTTGTTTGAGTATTTTAGGATACGCGCCGGAGCTGGAGCGCTGCGTAGGGTGTCGCGCGACGGTTCCGCCTGGCATTGCGGCCGCAGATCCCGTGCGGGGGGGCGTGCTCTGCCTGCGCTGCCGCGCGCGTACTGGGGAAGTGTGCATGCTCCGTTCCGAAGATCGCGCGCAGCTCGCGAGTATGGCAGCGGACTTTCAGTGCATCCCCGCGTTGCCAGCGGTGCAGGCGTTTGCGCGAGCACAGCTCCTCGTGCACCTGCCGGGGCCGCTCCGTTCGTTCCCCGAGTTGACGGGCGCGTGGGGGGTCCGTATGGTGACCGGGTCGTGAGCGCGGCGCACCCCGAACCCGGTCCGGGGTGCTTTGCGTTTTTGCGGAGTTGTGCGCCGCAACGGGATTCGGTACGATTCGTCCACTACCTCTTCAATCTATGGAACGTACTCTCGTTGCCGCGACCACGGATCATGTGGGACAGGAAGTATCGGTGTCGGGATGGATTGATGCCCGTCGGGACATGGGCAAGATCATCTTCCTTGACGTTCGAGATCGCTCCGGCATTTTGCAGGTGGTCGTGGTGCCGCAGGTCGTGGGTGAGCAGGGGATGGCGATCGTGAAAGATCTCCGCCCCGGGTTTGTGGTGCAGGTGGATGGCCTCGTGAAGGCACGCGGCGAAAAGGCCGTGAATCCGAAGCTCGTCACCGGTCGCATCGAAATGGAAGCGAAGGCGGTCACGGTGCTCGCCACGGCGCAGCCGTTGCCATTCGACGCCACGAGTGATCTCGGACTCGATACCTACCTCGATCATCTTCCCTACACGCTCCGCACCGCACGCGCGCGTGCCATTTTCAAGATTCAAGGAGAAATTATTGAAGCATTTCGCGCATTCCTCCGTGGGCAGGGATTCACGGAGTTCCAGGCACCGAAAATCGTGGCCGGGTCCACCGAGGGTGGCGCGAACGTGTTCACGATCGACTACTTTGGCAAGCCCGCCTTCCTCGCGCAATCGCCGCAGTTCTACAAGCAGATCATGGTGGGCGTCTTCGAGCGCGTCTTCACCGTGGGCAACGTGTACCGCGCCGAGCTCCACGCCACGACCCGGCATCTCAATGAGTACACGAGCATGGATCTCGAAATGGGGTTCATCCGCGACCACCAGGACGTGATGCGCGTGGAGAACGATTTTCTCGCGTATCTCGTCGATCACGTCGCACGCACGTGCGCTGCTGAACTCGAACTCCTCCGTGCGACGCTCCCCGCCGTTCCCAAAGATATTCCTGCCGTAAAGCTCCGCGAGGCACAGGAGATCCTCGGCAAGGAATTCGGCATCGCGTGCATTGGTGAACCCGACCTCGAGCCTGAGCACGAGCGCAAACTCTGTGAATGGTCCGCGAAGACACACGGATCCGACTTCCTCTTCGTCACGCACTTCCCGACCTCCAAGCGCCCCTTCTACACGATGCCCGACCCCGCCGATCCCAACTTCACCCTCGGCTTTGACCTCCTCTTCCGCGGCATCGAAATCACGACCGGTGGCCAACGCATCCACGACCACGCCATGCTTCGCAACAATATCGCCAAATGGGGACTCAACCCCGATCACTTCGCGTACTACCTGGAAGCATTCCAATATGGCATGCCCCCGGAGGGAGGACTCGCCATCGGGCTGGAGCGCCTCACCGCGAAGTTCCTTGGCATCGAAAACGTGAAGGAGGCGACGTTGTTCCCCAGAGACATCGCGCGCATTGATGAGCGGTTGAGTGTTTCGTGATCGTAGTAGTGGAGCATCCGAATAATGGGATTCGGCCTCATTGCATATTCGTATGATCGACCACGTCACGCTCCATGTTTCGAATCTCGATCGCAGCGCGGCATTCTACGAGCAGGCACTTGCGCCGCTGGGATACAAGCGATTCCCAGGCGACTTCGATGGTGCGGCGGGATTCGGGGCGAGTGACCCGGAAGATGCCTCGGGTCACCTATGGATGTTTGCAGAGGGGAACCTCGTGAAGATTACCGAGGTACACATTGCATTTGCCGCGAAAGATGAGGCGATGGTGCGAGCGTTCTACGACGCAGCCCTGCTCGCGGGTGGAAGAGATAATGGAGCGCCCGGTCCGCGGCCGCAGTATGGTCCGAAGTACTACGGAGCTTTTGTTCTCGATCCCGACGGGAACAATATTGAGGCAACCTGCTATACAAAATAAAGTAATTTTGCGGAGTTCGAAGAGTTTTACGCTCCCGAAGAGATCATCTGAGTCGAGGGCGGATGAAGCAGTGACTGAGGAAGAGTGAGACGTCGACCTTCATGCACATCCCTCAAGCCCATTGGGCCTGAGGGATGTGTTGCTGCTGGGGATCGACGGATGCTACCGACCAATGTCCTTGAGGAGCGGTAGTCCGTTCTGGGGATTCACGGGAACGTAGATGGTGCCTTGGCGGTCCTTGAGGCTCTCGATGTATTTGAAGTGGAGGTACGCGGGCGTGAGGCTTTCGTTGATGATGCGCTGCGCGTC
This sequence comes from Candidatus Uhrbacteria bacterium, assembly GCA_016188355.1. Taxonomy (GTDB): domain Bacteria; phylum Patescibacteriota; class Patescibacteriia; order JACPHY01; family JACPHY01; genus JACPHY01. The sequence continues at coordinate 48,149 of JACPHY010000002.1, read as the reverse complement.
GCGTTGGCCTTCTGCCTCGATGCGTTTGCGTTCCGCTTCTTTCCGGGCCTGGTCGAGGAGGAAATTGTACCGTTGCGCTTCCTGCTCCGACGCGAGTTTTTCTTGGATGCTCTTCATGAGCCGTTCGGGCAGTTCCACATCACGGAGGAGCACCTCCTCCAGGACGATGCCGCGCGGCTCAAGGTCTCTCGCGATGAGCGTGCGTAATTTTTGACCGACCTCCTCGCGTTTTTCGGAGTAGATATCCTTCGCCTCAAATTCCGCGACGACTTGTCGAATGGCGCTGCGGATCACCGGACGAATGATGCGATCGCGATACTGCGGCCCAAATGCCTTGAAGACATCCGATGCCTGTGCTTCTTGGAGTCGATACAGCACGGTGAGATCGAGGGTGACATCGAGTCCTTCTTTGGTGAGTACGGTGATCGCGTCGCCGGATCCGCCTTCCCGCATCTGCGTCATGGAGAATTCTTCGGTTCGGATGCTCATGCGCTCCACTTTCGCGAGGGGATTTATGAGATGGATGCCACTCCGCAATTCCTGGTCGCGTACTTTACCGAACAAGTGCACCACCCCAGTGCTCCCTGCAGAAATAATGACGACACCAGACCCGAGGATGAGTAGGAGAACCACCGCGAGGATGATCCAGGGAACGCGGGTGCGCATAGAGGAAAGGAATGGGGCGGGAATCGTGTGTGTAGAGGCCCGGGAGGTGCTCGCGAGAAGTTTTGCAAGCAGGACGATACCGGCGATTGCCATGATCGGGATGAGGAGTTTCCCGAGGATACTGAAGACGATGATGGCGCCAATGAGCAGGAGGAGCAGTCGCTGCGGATCGAGATTCCGGAGTCGCTGCAAAAATGGAGGCATAGGGTGTATGGTCAGTGTAGCGCAGGAGAAAAAACTGGAAAGCATGCGTTACCCTCATGGAGTATGTCGTTACTGGAGATGATCCATGGTCGATCGTGCGAACGGCGCGGGTGGCGTATATCCATTGCCATGCTCGTGACGATGGTTGTGTTTGTGTTGGGGGTGCTACAGCATCGCGATGATCGTGCAGCGCGTTCGACTGCCGTGTCGGCGATTGCTCCCGCGCCCGTAGCGCAGGACGGTACGGTACTCGTGGTCCGTGCGATTGACGGAGATACGATCGAGCTCGAAGGTGGAGCATTGGTGCGGTACCTCGGTATCGATACCCCGGAAACGGTCGATCCCCGCAAATCAGTGCAGTGTTTTGGTCCGGAAGCATCCCAGGCGAATCATGCGTTTGTGGACGGGAAGCGGGTGCGTTTGGTGGCGGATGTGGAGGATCGCGATCAATACGGCCGCATGCTCCGGTACGTGTATCTCGTCGACGGCACGTTCGTGAATCTCGCGCTCGCACAGCAGGGATTTGCTGCGGCGTATACGTATCCACCAAACGTGGCGCACGCCGAAGACATTCGCGCGGCCGTGCGCACGGCACGGAAGGAGGGGCGGGGGCTTTGGGCGAGTTGCCGTGGCGTGCGGACAGACCGCGGAGAGGATGCATATCAAAAACAGGTGCGGAAGAATCGCTTCCCGTCCACGCCATGAGGGGTGCTGGGGGTGCCAATGGCTCGACGGTTGGCGTGCAATCAGGTATACTCGGCCGGTATGGAATTTCGTGCCCGGCCGACGATGATCGGACAATGGGTGCGATACGGAGCGCGCGGCATATTCGCGCTCTTGTTGGTGTTCGAGGGGATTGGATTGCTGGGGGCGTTTCGGTATCCGATCGCCTTCACGTGGATTGGATTGTTCACGACGTTGGTGGTGGTGTGGGGTTTTCTGGAGCTCTCGGAGTTCTTCCTGCTGGCAACTTACGGCTATCGGTATCCCGCGATCGTGTGGCCGATTGCCGTGGTTGGGGTCATGGTGGATGCGTTGGGGGACATCCTGCGGTTGTATGTGCAATGGTCCTGGTATGATCAAGTCGCGCATCTCATCGGCAGCACACTGGCGACACTTGTGTTGGGTCTGTGGAGCGATCGTGCGCAATGGTATGGGCGAGCATCACCACATGCTCCTCGGATGTTGTCCGTGGTGACGTTGGGTATTACGGCAGGCGTGCTGTATGAGCTCGAGGAATACGCCGAGGACGTGCTGTTTCACACGAATCGATTGGGAGATGGACCGGATACGGCAAACGACCTCCTCATGAATGTCATGGGCGCCGTGCTCGCGGTAGCGGTGTTGCGGTATCAATGGCACCGACGCGCACGAGCAGTGCCAGCGATCGAGGCGCCACCCTCCGCGACGGCGGTGCGACCCGTGGTGTCGCAGGGATGATTCGCGTGCCACGCAATCGACTCCCCGAATGTTCGGGGAGTCGTTCGTGTCAGAAATGGTTGGGCGCGAGCACGCGACTCAGGAGTGCCATGCGGAGGTAGAGGCCGTTTCGTGCCTGTCGGAAGTACGCCGCACGGGGGCTGCGGTCCACTGCAGGATCGAGTTCGTTCGTGCGCGGCAGCGGGTGCAGGATGATGGCGTTCGGTGCGCAGCGTTCCAGCACCTCGGGATCCAGTCGGTACGGAGCACAATGCAGTTGATCGTGGAGGACGTGGGGCGCTGCGGGGGAGGGAGCCGCTTTTTCGTGGAGATCCTTCCCTGCGGAGCGACGCCCCTCGGAGTGTTTTTTGCGTTCCTTCTGGATGCGGAGGATATAGACCACATCGAGATTGCGGGGCACTTCCTCGAAGGAGATCATTTCCTTGTAGGGGATGCCATGCGCGTTGAGGATGTGGATGTACTGCGGTGGAAGGCGAAGCGCTTCGGGCGAGACGAGGTACACGTGCACGTTGGGGCACTGCGTGAGGAGGCGTACGAGGGAGTGAATGGTGCGTCCGTAGCGGAGGTCTCCCATGAGTGCAATGCGGAACGTATCGAGTCGTTTGAGTTCCGATCGGATCGTGTAGAGATCGAGCAGTGCCTGGGTGGGGTGTTCTCCTGCGCCATCACCCGCATTGATGATGGGTACCGGTGCAACGGTTGCGGCGCGTTCGGCGGCACCTTCTTGATGATGGCGGAGGATGATCGCCTCCACATATCCTCCGATGACGCGGATGGTGTCGGCGAGCGTTTCGCCTTTCGCAACTGAGGAGAACTTGCGCGCATTCTCCGTGGTGATGACGTCGCCCCCGAGTTTTCGCATCGCCGCTTCGAAGGACATGCGGGTGCGGGTGCTGGCTTCGTAGAAGAGGCTGGCGATGAGCTTGCCGACGAGCGGGCGCGGCACCGCATGCTCCGCGTCTGCGGCTCGGTAGTGATCGGTGAGGGTGAAGAGATCCTGGAGGAGGTCGCGGTCGAGGAACTGTTCCGTGCTGATGATATGGCGCGGGTACTGCATGGTGCCTCCGGCTGGTGGAATTGTGAACGAGCGATGCCGCCTTCGGCAGCATAACGTATCACCGCGCGCGGGGAAGTGGGGGGAGTCATCCACATTGTCGATCCGTGGGGAGGATGCTACGTTCGAAGTGGTCGAACAATATACGTAATCCCGAGTGCAGGGGAGGGACCTGGCCCCATGATCCTGCCGGCAACCTTTCGCGGAACGTCCGCGGAGTGGTGCCACTGCCAGCCCCGTTGCGGGGGAACGATGCACTGCGCATACGCTTCCTCAGTGTGGGGGAACGTCTTTTTTTGTTATGTTGCGCTTTCCAGAGTACGTGACCGCAGAGAGTGTGACGTCCGGGCATCCGGATAAGGTCTGTGATCAGATTTCGGACGCGATTCTTGATGCGTGTCTCGCGCAGGATCCGATGAGCCGTGTGGCCGTGGAAACGTTCGGGAGTCATGGGCTGCTCGTTATTGGCGGGGAGATTACCACGCACGCCACCATTGATGCGGAGGCGATTGCGCGTCGCGTGTATCGTGCGATTGGGTATGCGGATGATCTCGATGTGCGCGTGCACATCGTGCAGCAATCCCCGGATATCGCCATGGGCGTGGATACAGGCGGAGCGGGGGATCAGGGCATCATGTACGGGTATGCGACGCATGCGACGCCCGAGTACATGCCGAAGGCGATTACCCTCGCACATCGGTTGACGCGGGGCTTGGAGGCGCTCCGGCGGAGCGGTCGACATCCCTGGCTGCAGCCCGATGGGAAGGCGCAGGTGACGCTCCAGGGTGATCGTGTGATGACGGTCCTCATCAGCACGCAACACACCGCAGATGCCGAGCTGTCCCACATGCGTGACGCGCTCGTCCGGGAGCTCATCGCACCAACGATTGGCGAAATGTCTAGGGTAGAGGTCCTGGTGAATCCGACGGGCCGTTTTGTCCTGGGAGGATTTGCTGCGGATACTGGACTGACCGGTCGGAAGCTCATGGTGGATACGTACGGCGGGCTCATCTCGCATGGGGGCGGCGCATTCTCCGGGAAAGACCCCACCAAGGTGGATCGATCCGCGGCGTACATGGCGCGGTGCGCGGCGCGTGCGATGGTCGCGCGGGGATTGGCGCAGTCGTGCCTCGTATCGGTCGCGTACGCGATTGGGCGCGCGGAGCCGCTCATGGTGACCGCGGTAGACGAAGCGGGCAATGATCACTCCGCGCTGGTTCGCCGTGAGTTTGATTTCCGACCACTCGCGATCATTGAACGGCTCGGGCTCCGGCAGCCGATCTACGAGCGCACTGCGGCATACGGGCATTTCGGTCGTCCAGAGTTCCCATGGGAGCGCGACGCATCGCCGGCGACCGCAGCAGAGGTATCGCTTGACAATACCGCGTACATGCGATACTTTTAAGCCGGCACATTTCTGAGAGCAAGGAGAGCGCCATGTCGAGTTTCGGGGAGTGCAACGAGCATCTGATTGGGATCTTCATGAAGGAGGTGGTGCGGCGCGCATTGATGGAAATCCGGCGGCAGCGTGTCCTGTACGAAGCACGGCAGAAGCCGGGATACGATGGTGGAGAGGACATCGTGACGAGCGCCGATCTCGCTGCGCAGGCGATCTACCTGAAGTCGATTCGGGAGTGCTTCCCGACGTTCGGGATCGTTGCCGAAGAAGGTGGCGATTCGCCGCCCGAACCGGAGACGCCGTACTACTTCACAGTCGATCCGCTCGATGGCACCAAGGCATTCCATCGTCGGCAATCGCACGGCGTGGGCACGATGCTCGCGTTGGTGCATCAGGGAGCCACGAATGCGGTGGTCGCGGCGTACGTGGGTGACGTGAACACCGAGGAGATATACGGCTATCGTCCCGATTCTGCACGTCTGCACCGCATCTCGGATTTCCAGACTGCGGAGACCCTGAGCATTCCGGAGGGGCGTCCGCTCAATTCCCAATACGCGTTGCTGCGGGATCCCTTGTACGTGTATCCGGATTGGGTGGCGCGGGTGTGCGGTCCGGTGGCGGTCTCCGGATGTTTCACGGGGCACGAGATTGAGGGTGGGAGCATCGGGATCGGCATGGCACGACTCTGGAAGGGAGAGGTGGGTGCGTATTTCTTGAAGCCCGGCATGCAGACGCCGTGGGACCTCACGCCGGTCGTGGGCATCTCGCGCCATCTGGGCTTCGTGTTCCTCGAGGCGAATCATACGGGCACCGAGTTCCGTCGCTATGCGCCGAACATCCTGCCGCAGCCGTATCGTACCGATCGGGTGACGGTCGTGCTGCATGCATCTCGCCTCCCGGAGTGGGAGCGACAGAGTGGTGGAAGGGTCATTCCGGAGCAGGGAATGCGCATCGCGTGATGCATGGAGCAGCTGATCCAGCTCGGGTCAGCTGCTTTCTGTTTGTTGACAAGTAATTTGTTCCATGCTACGGTGCCGATGGTTCGTTTCATGGGAGTAATTTTGGTGCGCTGCAGAGAGAAAGGAGCAGCATCATGCGACAAGTCTGCGGAATGGTATGGATTGCGATCATGAGCGTGGCTGCTGGTGCGGCTGCGGAAACGCCGTCATCGGGTTCGGGGCGGCGCGCCGGAACTCGAGCGCGTGCGCTCCCGCGTCTCGATGCGCAACGAGCAGAAGAGCGGAGTGCGGCGTGGCTGCAGTTGCGTGCGCTCTATCACCAGGACCGATGGTCGGAATGCTACGGTGCGGGGCTGCGGATGTACCAGGAGCAGTCCGGGGCGGTGCGAGATCCCGATGTCCTCTGGTGGATTGCGCGCTGTGCACACGAAGTCGGGAAGCTGCAACAGGATTCAGAGCAACGGCGAGAAACGAACATGGAAGCGCGCGGGTTCTACGCTTGGTACCTCCAGCGGGTCGTGCAGCGTCCTCCGCAGGAGCGCTACTACGTTGCACCGGCGCAACGATACGTTGCGGAGTTGGACGCGGCGATCGCGCATCCGCAGCACGACGCGGTGTTCGCGGACGCGCCGGGAGCGCCGCGCACGTTGCTCCACGGTCCGGGCATCACGGTGACCGAATCGGATGGCGAGTATGTGATCGCGGATGCGAGTGGCGCAGGGACTGGCGGGGATCCCGGCGCTGCGCCGGGGGTGGTCGATGACCGAACGCCGCCCATTCCCGGTTCTCCGGATGCATCGGTTGCGGTGCGACGGATCGCGCCTCCCCCCGCTGCACGGGATCCCAAGACGATCACCACCTGCAAGGATCAGCCGCTCTGGTACGACGATGACTTTGATGTGGCCACGTTCGTGGAGATGATCGCGTTGCTCACGTCCGACCCCGTCCTCCGGTTCATTGTGGTGCTCCCCGGAGCGCATCAGCAGATGGCGCGGGAGCATCTGCGTGCGACCTTCGAGCAGGTGCGGACGAAGGAGGCATTCCGTACGCGGTATGGCTTCACGATTCACGAGCTGCGCGACGCGGCATCGTATGAGCGACGGCTGATCACTCGTGCAGCGACAAGGAATGAGCGATCGATCATCGTGCAGTATCGGGATGTGGAGGTCGGGCCTATCGAGCATTGTCGTGCGCTTCGCCCCGCGGTTCATTTCGCGGAGCAGCAGGCGACTCCTCCTGCGGTGGCGGAATCTTCGGCACCGAAGGCGACGCGCACGGCGGCGCCAGCAGATCCGCCGTTGCGCGTTGGTGCGGCGGTGGCTGGGGTGCATCCCACACCAGCGATTCCTGCCTCCGTTCCACCGCCGGCGCCCTCACCGGAACCCGAACTCGATCCGACGGCGCGCGTACGTGCGGACATCATCGCACGAGCGAATCGCGGGGCGGTGGCCGATGCGATTCGTGAGGCGAATACGGTGCTGGCGGTGCATCCACGGGATGCGATTCTGCGTGCGCACCTCGTGATGTGGACACAGTACATGGGGGACTGCGTGACCGCGCTCGCGCATTATCAGACGCTCGTGACTACGGCAACGATCGGATTCGGGAGTGAGGGCGCGCATCTCGCTGGAGCGCGGTGTGCGGAGACCGCGGGCGATCCCTATCTCCGGATCGCGGCGTACGCACGATATGCGGAGCAGGTGAAGTTCACGGAGCCGGAAATGTTCGCGGTGTTGGGTGATGCGTATCGCGCGCTCGCGGGTGCGGAATTGGATGCGCATGCGCCTCAGGATGCTGCGGATGCGTATCTGCGTGCAGCGCGTGCGTATCGTCGATTCTTGGAGTTTGCGCGCCTGCCGAAGTATCACGAACAGCGGGAGCGGGTCGGGCGGTTACTTGAGGAGCTCGAAGCGCTTCCCGCGGGTGCGGTGCTTCGCGTCGAGAGCCCGGAGGAGCGCATCAAGCGCTGCCTCCGGAGCGGTCAGGCGAAGCGTCGCCTGGTCAATCGTGGGGGTCGGCTCGTGTCGGAGATCGAGATGCCGCCGCCGCATGTGCCCTGTGAGTAGATGGATCATCCCGGTACGCGATGCGTACCGGGATTCTCTTTCGCTGTATCGTGCGTTTTTTTGTTCCTTGACACATTCGGCGGCGATCCGTAAGGTAACGGCGTTCCCGGAGAGAGGTGTGAAGGCTCCAGGAATACCATTTCCTTCACAACTACCGAAAACGCCAGCGGGCAATGCCTGCATGGCGGTGGGAGGTGAAACGCATGCAAATGAGTGCGTGGGCGTCCAGCCGCTTGGCTGCGCTCGTCGTGGCCGCGGTATGGAGCGGCAGCGTGGTGGGCTGCAAGAGTGATGCAACGACCGGCGGTTTCGTGCTGCCCGATGCAGGTGGAGGTACGCCGACCAATCATGGCGTACCCACATCGACGGTGGGAGGTGCCCGGGTACCGTGTCATCGGAATTCCGATTGCGTGGCGCCACTCGTGTGCCGCGTGATTCCGGGCGAAGGCAGCTTCTGCATGGTGCAGTGCCGTGAAGACCGCGACTGCGCCTCTGGATTTTCCTGCCAGAGCAGCCAGTGCGTGCCCGGTGGTGCCGAGGTGTGCGACGGTATCGACAACAACGGGAACGGCCAGGCTGATGAGGGATTCAATTTTGCGGGCGATCCGCAGCATTGTGGTCGCTGCGGGTTGGTCTGCGATCGACAGATTCCCCATGCCGCGCCGGGTGGCACGTCCTGCGTGGCCGGTGTGTGTACGCTCGTCACCTGTGCGGATGGATTCCACAATATCAATCTCGCGCTCAGCGATGGGTGTGAGTACGCCTGCTTCCGAACGAATGGCGGCGTCGAGATTTCGGACGGCGACGACAACAACTGCGACGGCGCGGTGGATGAGGGATTCGAATGCACCTTCGGTGAACCGGATCGCCCATGCGGTTCGGGTGCGGGCGCATGTAGTCCTGGGGTGCAGACCTGCCAGCGGGACGGCACCTGGAGCACGTGCGAGGGCGCGACCGGTCCCACGGTCACCGAAATCTGCAACCGCATCGATGACAACTGCAACGGCCAGATCGATGAGACGTTCAACCTCATGACGGACGCGTTGCATTGCGGTCGCTGCGGGAACGATTGCGCATCGCGTATCCCCAATGCGCACGTGGCGTGCGTGGATGGGCATTGCGAGTTCCGCGGCTGTCGGTTGGACGCGCGGAACCTGGATGGGGATACGTCCAATGGCTGTGAGCAGTGTCCGGTCATTCCGGTGCGGTCAGAAGTTTGCGGCAATTTCCTCGACGACAATTGCGATGGCATGGCGGACAACGGATGCGTGTGCACTCCGAACGAACAGCGGCCTTGCGGTTTGCCCGATCGGAACAATGACGGTGCGCCAGATTGGCAGCTCGATGGGGTGGGCCGATGCCGAATGGGGCACCAGACGTGCGTGATCGAGAATGGGGAAACGATGGGATCTCGGTGGGACGATTGCGAGGGTGCGGTGCCGCCTGCGGCGATCGAGTCCTGCAACGGCGTGGACGATGACTGTGATGGCGTCGTCCCGGCGAACGAAGCCGATGCCGACCGAGATGGCTATCGTATCTGCGAGGGGGATTGCAACGATCGCGATCGTTTCACCAATCCGGCGCAGTTCGAATCCTGCAATCGGTCGGATGACGATTGCGACGGGGATGTGGACGAGGATTTCTTCGTGGGTTTCCCGTGCCGTGGTATCGGTGCGTGTCCGGACGGCCAGTTCGAGTGCGCGGGTCTCTTCCTGAGCCGTTGCTCGACCGATCCGGGTGCGTCCCAGTATCCGACGCCGGCACCGATCGACATCTGCGACCGTATCGACAACGACTGCAATCGCGTCGTCGATGACGCGCCGGTGAGTGTCGTGGCGTCCGATGTGCGGCATTGCGGTGCCTGTGGCAATGCCTGTGCGTTCCCGAATGCCGCGGCGACCTGTGCTCGGGAGACCTGCCTCCTCGGTGCGTGCCTCTCCGGATTTGTGGATGCGGATCGCAATTCGGCGAACGGATGCGAATACCAGTGCACGCCGTCTCCGGATACGGCGGATGGACCGACCCGGCAATGCGATGGGCGGGACAACGACTGTGACGGATCGATCGATGAGGGCTGTGCCTGCGAGGATGGGGCACGCATCGTGTGCGGTCCTCCTGCGCCATTTTGCGATACGGCCACGCAGACCTGCCGCGGCGATTGCCGGCTCGGTACGCAGACGTGCGTGAGTGGCGCGCAGGGTCCGTGCGTCGGCACGCAGTCGCCGGTGACGGAACTGTGCAATCGACGCGATGATGACTGCTCGGGCGCGATGCCCTTCAACGAGCGGGACGGGGACATGGACGGCTATACGCCGTGCGAGGGGGATTGCGACGACGCGACGCTGAGCGTGCGTCCCGGCATGCCGGAGCTTTGCAATCGCATCGATGATGATTGCGACGGTCAGGTTGATGAGGGGTTCTTCATCGGAGCGCCCTGTCGCGGCATCGGCGCGTGCGGGATGGGTGCATACGAGTGTGCGGGCACCGTGGCCTTCCGATGCTCCGCGGACATCGGGGGATCACAGTATCCGAGCCCCGCTCCGGTCGAAGTCTGTGACAATCTCATCGATGACGATTGCGATGGGAGTGTGGACGAAGGGTGCACCTGTACGCCGGGCGACCGTCGGCCGTGTGGGGTGGATCCGGTCCTGAACGGCGTGGGCACGTGCCATGTCGGCCTGCAGGAATGCCTGCCGAGCCGTCTCTGGGGATCGTGCGTGGGCGCGCAGGATCGCGTGCCCGAGGTCTGCAATGGACTCGATGACGATTGCGATGCTCGAGCGGATGAGGATTTCGACGTCATGACCGACGTACGGCATTGTGGCCGTTGCGGTAATGACTGCGGTGCGCTCCCGAACGTGCAATCCGCATCCTGCGTGAGCGGCGTCTGCGCAAACCTCGGCTGCCGTGCGGGCTGGAACAACGTGGATGGTCGCATCGACAACGGCTGCGAGTACGGATGCTTCCTCACCGCTGGCGGTGTCGAACAGTGCGATCGCATCGACAACGATTGCGACGGTCAGACCGATGAAGGGTTGACCTGTCCGTGATACGAACCCCCGCCCTCTCTCGAGAGGGCGGGGGTATTCTTTTGCAGAGGTCTCTCTTTTTTTATTTTTTCCTCGATGGTCGTCGTCCGCGGAATGCGGATGGTGGGCGATTGCGTTTTTTGATGAGGAGCGCAGTTGCCTCCTCCAGGGTGATCGCTTCCACCGATGAAGATTTCGGAATCGAAGCGTGCGTCGTGCCGTCCGTGACATAGGGGCCGAAGCGCCCTTGCTTCACCTGGAGGTCCTTGCCCGTTTCCGGGTCAGCGCCTAGGACACGGAGCGGTTCGGCCGCTTTTTGTTTCCGTTCCTTCGCTTCCCGTACGAATCGGATGGCATCCTCGAGGGTTACGGTGGTCGGATCGGTGCCCGCAGGGATCGATGCGTTCGCGTCGCCGTATTTGATGTACGGGCCAAAACGACCGAGGTGTACGGTGATCGCGGCGCCCTCCTGTTCCCCGAGGGTTCGCGGGAATGCGAGGAGTGCGAGTGCCTGGTCGAGGGTCACGGCGTCGCGATCGACGCCGCTCGGGAGCGAGGTTGCTTTCGGTTTCTGCTTCTTCGGTTTACTGCGCGGCGTCTTTGGCGGCAGGTCCGGCATGTCCTCGAGGCGACCGAGTTGCACGTATGGTCCGAAACGGCCAGTACGGACCAGAACCTCGAGTCCGGATGCAGGATCGCGGCCCAGCACACGTTCCTGGGTGACGTCCGCCTTAGTGAGCGTCTCCGTCTTCGCTTTGACCTGTTGATCGAATGGCGTGAAGAAGGCATCGAGGAATGCTACATCATCGCGACCACCTTGTGCGATGGTGTCGAGATCCTCCTCCATCTTTGCGGTGAATTGGAGATCGACAATGCTCGGAAAATGCTCCGTGAGGAGATCGGTGACGAGAAAGGCGACTTCCTCGGGGATGAGCTGGCGCCCCTCTTTGCGGACGTATCCGCGATCTTGGACGGTTGCAATGGTGGGTGCGTACGTGGAAGGTCGTCCCACGCCCTCCTCCTCGAGTTTTTTGACGAGCGTCGCCTCCGTGTATCGAGCAGGCGGCTTCGTGAAATGCTGCTCCGGTCGTAACTGCTCGAGCGCGAGCAGTTCGCCGGCGCGGAGGGGAGGGATGAACTTCTCTCCCTCCTGATCCTCACTGTCCCGCGGTTCCGTTTCCTCTCGGGTTTCTTGGTAGAGACGGAGAAAGCCGTCGAAGAGAATCGTTTGTCCTGTTGCGCGGAATCCGTATCGATCCGCGGCAATATTCGCGGCGACCCGCTTCAATTGCGCATCGCGCATTTGGGTGGCCATGGTGCGATTCCAGATCACTGCGTAGAGATCGCGCTGCCGATCATCGAGTGCTCCGGCGAGTGCATCAGGGGTGTGTGCGGCGTCCGTGGGACGAATCGCCTCGTGGGCCTCCTGCGCGCCCTTGCTCTTCGTGGTATAGGTGCGCGGCGCATCGAGCGTGTACGCGACGCCAAATTGTGTGGCGACCTGATTGCGGATTGCGGTGACCGCCTCTTGCGCGAGCGCGACGGAATCCGTACGCATGTACGTGATGAATCCGCGTTCGTAGAGCTGCTGCGCGAGCATCATCGTCTGCTTCACGGAGTACCCAAGTTTCCGGCTCGCCTCCTGTTGGAGCGTGGAAGTGGTGAATGGGGCGGGCGGGCGCTTCGTGAGCTCTTTTTCTTCCACGTTGGTGACCGTGAAGGAGGCGGGGGTACAGGCGTGGACCACCTCCGCTGCTTCCGCGGCAGTCGCGGGTACGTACTTCGCGCCATCGCGGAGTTTGAGGCCAGCGGTGACCGATACGCCGGGCGTGGTGCGGAGTGCGGCGTCGATAGTCCAGTACTCCTCGGGCGTGAACGCGCGAATTTCGCGTTCCCGATCCACGAGCACGCGTACGGCAACGGATTGCACGCGTCCTGCGGATAACCCCGAGGCGACTTTGCGCCAGAGGAAGGGAGAGAGGGTGTAGCCAACGAGACGATCGAGAATGCGACGCGCTTGTTGCGCCTCGACGAGCTCCATGTCGATGCGGCGCGGATGCGTCAAGGCGTGGTCGATCGCAGAGCGGGTGATTTCGTGGAATACGATCCGTTTCGTTTTTTCTGGGGGAAGCTCCAGTGCTTGCGCGAGGTGCCATGCGATTGCTTCTCCTTCGCGGTCTTCGTCGGTCGCCAGGATGACGTCGCGTGCGTGTGCGGCTTCGTTTTTCAGTTCCGTGACTGCCTTCCGTCGATCCGTGGGAATGATGTACCGCGGCGTAAAACGATTCGTGACATCGACGCCGAGTTCTCCTTTGGGGAGATCACGAATGTGTCCGTACGATGAACGTACGATAAACTCGGCGCCAAGGAATGCGCCGATCGTTTTTGCCTTAGTGGGCGACTCCACAATGATGAGCGTGCGCCCGGACGTGGACGGAGCGGCATGAGCGGACATGTGGGGAGAGGCTAAAGAAGTAAGGACGGAAGAACTGGAATACGAGAGGGGAAGTGGCGGAGGCCTCGGTGTTTGTAGTATTCACCCGACCCGAATGTAGCGTCCACCGCCAACGTTTCGGATTGCACCATCCAGTTCTAAAGATGTCAAGGTGCTGGCGAGTATTGCGGCGGAAATACCGAGTGCCGCATGGAGGGCATCCGCATGCGCGGGTGCGGCTCCGAGGGCGTCGAGGATGCGGGCGGCAATGGGATCTCGGGGTGCGGCCATGGGGAGGGGGAGTGTGGCGGGGAGGGGGATGAGGTCGAGCAGGTCGCGTGCATCCGTGACGGGCGTGGCTCCCGTTTTGAGGAGTGCGTGCACGCCGGCATGGAGTGCGCTGGTGATCGGTCCGGGGACCGCGAATACCTCTCGGCCAAAATCGAGCGCAAATTGTGCCGTGATGAGCGCGCCGGAATCCATAGGCGCTTCGACGACCACGGTGCCTGCGGTGAGTCCGGCAACGATGCGGTTGCGCGCGGGGAAGTGCATGGGGATGCCCGGCGTGCCGGGAACGTATTCGCTCACGACGGCACCGTTGTTCTGGAGTATGGCCTCGGCGAGGCCACGATGCGTGGCTGGAGAAATGTTGCGAGCGTCGGTTCCGGTGCCGAGTACCGCGACGGTACGTCCGTGTTGCTCTACACAAACGCGATGCGCGACTGCATCGATACCGTAGGCGAGTCCGGAGACGATCGTGCACCCCGCGCGGGCCAGCGGTTCGACGAGGTGGGTGGTTGCGGCAATGCCGTAGGGCGATGCGGCACGCGTGCCGACCACCGCGAGGAGCGGCGATGCGAGCAGCGTATCGGGGTTGCCGCGTACGAAGAGTGCGATGGGTGGATCGGGGATGGTTGCGAGTGCCGCGGGATACCGTGCGTCCCCATGGGGGATGACCGTGATCGATGCGTGGTCAATGGCCGCAGTGAGCGCGTCGCAATCAATGGCGTGGTGGGCGGTGGACCATTTTTGGACGATGGCCGGGGAACAACCTGATGCCGCAAGGAGCGCAGGTGTGGCATGCCAGGCAGCGGACGCATCGCCATCGACGTGTGCGAGGATGCGATGGAGATTGCGACACCCCAGCACATCGACGAGCGCCGCGAGTCCGATCCAAGGCCGGAGGGTGTTCATACGGGTGACGGTATGCGTTGCCGTATTCCCGGGCATGGCGTATATTGAGCGTGCATGGGCATACGTCGACCCAATCAATTCGAGTTCCCTTTTCTTCGTTCTGCTGCGGATGCGCAGGAGGATGCATCGGTGGATCCCCCGAATTCGGAAACGCCAGGAGCGTTGCCATCGGCATCACCGGAACCCTATCATCCCACGCTGGAAGAAGAGCAGGAGGCAACGCGGCTCTTTCATGGGCAGGATGCGCGCCATCGGCCACCAAAAACTCGTGCGGAACGGAAGAGCGAACGGGAGCGTGGTCTGGAAGCGATTCGTGCGATTCGGGATATGTTAGATGGCAAGCGGCCTGACCTCTTGGAGGATCCCGAAGCAACCATCCGGCGCCTTGCGCAGCCACCACCAAAGAAGAAGTAGCAATACTGCTCCACGCATGCACGCGTGGAGCAGTTTATGATGGCGTTTCCGGTCGGGTGTTGGCGAATTGCTGCGCTGCATCGAACCCGTGATGGGCGAGGAGGAGGATGGCCGCGGTGGCGCGGACGATGGCGGGTGCGAGGGTTGCGAGTTCGGTGGAAGAAAACTGTTGGAGCACGAAATCCTCCGCGGGGATGCGATGGCCATTGGTGGTGCGGTTCGTGCCGATGCCGATGCGGAGGCGCAGGGTATCTTTGCCTCCCGCATCGATGATGGATTGGAGGCCGCGATGGCCGCCGCTCGATCCGCCGCGCGTCCATCGGAGGGTGCCGATGGGGAGATCGAGGTCATCGGAACAGATGATGATCATTTCCGGATGATACTGGCGGGTGAGCGATGTGAATGCCAGTCCGCTGGCATTCATGAAGGTCAGTGGTTGTGCAAGGAGGAGCGTGCGCGCATCATCGGTCGTGCATCGCGCGGTCATTGCATGGTGTCGCGTGGAGCGTCGGAGTGTGCATCCGAGCTGTGCGGCCAGGGTATCAATGACGCGAAACCCTACATTGTGGCGTGTGTGGAGATATTCCGATCCGGGGTTGCCGAGTCCAATACAGAGGAGGTGGAGGGGCATACTAACGCGGGAGCGCATGCTCCGTAATCAGGGCATCGATGGTTCGGAGCGCATCGCGATTATCATGGTAGGGATATGCGCGAAGGGTGCGGTGGTATTGGGGGCAACGGCGGAGAAAGGTGCGGAGCTGGGTGATCGTCAGTGCGTCGGAGCGCATGCCGTATCCCTGCCGCGCGAGGAGCGTGGCATTCCAAAGTTGCTCAAATTGATGCTGGACCGGAACGGCGCAGTACGGTTTTCCAAGGTGGAGTGCTTCGGTGATCAAGGAGAATCCCGCATTCGCAACAACGGCGCGAGCGCTGGCGAGGTCACGAAGGAATTCGGTGCCGCTGATTGGTTTCAGGGTGACGGATCCCTGCTGCTGTGTCTGCGTGACCGGGCAACCGTACAGGATGGTGGGAATGCGGAGCGCGCGCACCATGGGGAGGAGGTCGGCGGATCCGGTGGTGCTGTAGACGAGGAGATGGCGACCGGATGTGGGTCGCAATCGGATGACTTCGCGACGGAGCACCGGGGGAATGACGAACGTGTTCGGCTGGATCGGGCGCGCGCCAGAGAAGTCGGCAACCACGTACGCGGCGCAGGTGGGCAGCATGAGTCGAGTTGCGGCCATGGCGGTGATCGCATCCGAACGATCGCGGAGGAGCGGTCGGAGCACGGTGCGGGTCAACTGGTGCTGGTTATCAATGGAGATGACCGGGATGCCGTGTGCGCGCGCGAGGAATGCGGTCAGCGGTTCAAAATCGGAACACACGAGCTGTGGTCGGAATCGCCGTATGGCGCTGCTGATCCGATCCAGGCTGCGGGCGAGCTCGGGCACTGCGCGCAAATTTCGGAAGACGGTTCTCAGGTATCGCAACGAATTTTGTTCGTATGCGAGTCGGAATCCGCCAATCGCAAAAAGACGCACCTGTCCCTGGAGACGCGCATATCCGGTTGCGGATGAACACGCGAGCACGCGATGCCCACGTGATTCGCAATGTCGGATGATCTCCTTGGCGCGCGCCGCATGGCCGCCACCCTCCCCGGCGAGACCGTAGAGAATGCGAGACATACCCCTCATTCCTTCGTGGATCGCATGATGAGTCGGATCGGACTCCCAGAGAAATCCACGGCATCACGGATCGCATGCTCCACGATGCGGGGAATGGCGACGGGGAGTTTGATGCGAGGGCGCGTGCGGAGGAGAAAGGTGGGCGGCGTCGTGCTGACCTGGGAAAGTTCGAGGAGTTGGGAGCGGCGGCGACCGAATGGGGTTTTGCTTTGGGGGATTGCTGCTTTCGCGGCGGCGTAGATGTGCGCCAGCGTTTCGGCGGGTACCATACGACGCCATGCATCCGTCGCCGCGAGCGCGGCCGGAATTACTGCGGTTACCCCAGCGCGCGTGAGTGCGGAGGTCGGCAATACGGGTGCCCATGCCAAGTGAGGAAACTGGCGGCGTACGCTCGCGGCAAGCGTGGCGGGATCGGGGCGCGGAGTCATCTGGTCAATTTTATTGACGATGATGAGCGCGGCGCAGTGGGCCTCCGTAATTGCTGCGGCAAGTTGTTTGGTGTGATGGGATGCCGAGCGGGTTGCATCAAGCACGAGACATGCGACATCCGCATGGCGAATCGCATGGAGGCTCCGTTCCACCGCCATGCGTTCGATGGCCGCGAGACGGGTTCGGGTGCCGCGAGTTGCTTGGAATGCGACCCGCCGTACCCCCGCGGTGTCGAGCAGGGTGACGTTGGTGGTGGGTCGCGTGGTATCGCGGGATTTCCAGACGAAGGTCACGTCGTGGATGTCGCGCGTCGTAAAAGGTTCTGGGTGCACGATGACCTCTGAGCGATTGAGGATGGCATTAATGAGGGAGGATTTCCCCACATTCGGTTCCCCCACAATCGCCACGCGCACATCCGCAGTTTCGGGAAGGGGCGGCGTTCGGTCGTCGGATGCGTCCGCTGCGGCGGGTGCGTGAGCGATGAGAGCGTCGAGCAAATCGCCGACTCCGGTGCCCGTGAGCGCGGAAACGGGGAACGGATCGCCAAGTCCGAGCGCAGCGAATTCGACGCAGCCCTGTCGGTGCCGCGGCGTTTCCACCTTATTACATGCGATGAGGATCGGACGTCGCAATTTGCGGAGATCGCGGACCATGGCGTATTCGCCGGGGAGTGGTCCATGTCGGACGTCCACCACGAAGAGGAGGAGATCGGCCTCGGTCACGGCGAGTTCCACCTGCTGCGTGATTTCCGCGATGATGGGATCTCGCCGTGCGTGACGGGCGGGTGCGGCGGCCAGCTCCTCCACGCCTCCCGTATCGATGAATCGCATCGGAACGCCACGCCATTCGGTCGTGGCGCTATTACGATCTCGGGTGGTGTGCGGAATCGCGGATGCGATAGCTCGAGCGGATCCGATGATGCGATTGAAGAGCGTGGATTTTCCCACGTTGGTTCGGCCAATGAGCGCAACCGTAAACATATCGTGATGTGCAGTCCGTGCATTATCCGCCGCGTGGGTCGGAACGGGTGTGGGTGGTCAGCGTCGAGGCGCTGGAGTTGCCGAGTACGATTAGGATATCAGGTGGCGACGATACTGTGGTGGGAAGCGTGGGGAATGCGGTGGACGCGTCGGCGTTCAGGAGGCGCTGGAGTTCCAGAATGAGGGGTGCAGGAATGGCATCGCGATGGTAGATAATGCTGCGCTCCAGGGTGCGTACGGGCGCGTTTCGGATATCGGTCACCGTGAGCATCGGGCGTGCGATGCGTGCAGACGTGCGAGCGGCGAGCCCACCAATGGTAGTGCCATTCCAGATGGTGACGGCGTAGGTGGTGACGGGCGCAGTGGTGGTGCTGCTTGCGGCGAGCGCGCGCGCAACGGTGGAGCGGAGGACGTCGTAGGTGCCCCCGCGAGGACGTAGTGCGTAGGAGCCGTTTCGTTCTCTGCCGCCAACGAGTTCGCCGGATGGTCCATCGGTGAACACGATGCGATGCACGGACTGGTCATCGAAGCGTTGACCGAATGAAGCGAGTCGATAGAGTTCCGGCGGGGTGCAATTCGTGGCGAGGTGCGAGCGCCATGTTTCGGCGAGCGCGAGGAGGGCGCGCGGATTCTGGAAGAGTCCGTTCTCCCGGATGCGTTCCTGGATGCCAGCGAGGAGGCGTTGCTGGCGACGGGCGCGTGCGAAATCGGAGCCCTCGATCCCGATCGCGTGTCGCGAGCGGACATATTTGAGGGCGAGCGTGCCATTCATGTGCTGGATGCCTGCGGGGATAACGAGATGCTCAAATCGTTCCGACCATGGTGCGTTTTCCTGACCGGTAATAGGATAGAGCGCGTCATCGAGCGTGCGTTCGACGTGGATGTCCACCCCATCGAGCGCATCCACGAGTCCCACAAAACCGCGGAAATCGACGCGCAGGTGATAGGGGATATCTATGCCGAGCACGGTGCTGAGGCTGGTGCGTAGTGCGGTGGCACCATCCCCACGTTCGTCCTCTGCGAATGCGTGGACCGCATTTGCTTTTTGGAGTCGTCCGTCCGGCAGGGGGAGCAGGAGGTCGCGCGGAATGGAGATGAGGGTGGCACGGTGGGTGGAGGGCTGAATACTGGCGACCAGGATGGTGTCGGCGAGGAGTGGTCCATCATGACCGGTGCCGCCGATGCCGATGAGGAGCACGTTCACGCGGTCCTCCCGTTCTCCCAGGAGAACCACGGAAGGGCTCCGGAGGAGGGAGAGCACGGATTGCACCGTTGCGGAGTCGCGGAGCGCGAGCAGGATGTTGGGGTGGGAGGAGCGCGTAGTCCAGGCGAGTACGGCAAAGGTGACCGCAAGGATGATTGCCGTCGTTCCTGCGGCGCGGAGCAGCGCGCGGCCGAGGCGGCGCACGCGTGAGGGTTGGGGGAGCGGAGGGGGATCGGGGTTGGTGAGGAGGTTGGGTGCGGGCACTGGTTCCATATGCAGGTCGCCGAGGTACGATGCCCCCGCACGAACGTTTTTTTACTCTACCAGAGAATCGCGCAACGGTCATTGACGCCACACGTGTACAGGTGGTATCTTCGTTCGGTATCTGGTACGATCGAATTCGTACGACCGTGGAGACCTTCGTGCAATGATGCGTATGGCATTTGAAGAGTACCGATCGAATTTTGATCATGATACGCCAGTGACACGCTCGCGGTTCCGATCATTTGGTGCGTACCTGCTCGAGGTGGTGCGCGTGGTGATTGTGGCGCTGGCGATCATCATTCCCATCCGCTACTTTCTCGTGCAGCCATTCTACGTGAAGGGTGCATCGATGGAGCCGAATTTCGAGGATCATGAGTACTTGATCATTGATGAGCTTTCCTATCGATTCCGTGCGCCCGAGCGCGGCGATATTGTGGTGTTTCGGTATCCGTACGATCCTCGGCAATTCTTCATCAAGCGGATCATTGGGCTTCCCGGAGAGCGGGTCGAAATTCGCGATGGGCACGTACGGATTGCGAATGACGTGCGTCCCAACGGATTTATCCTTCCAGAGACCTATCTCGGGACGGGGGTGACGACTCCGGGGGAGCGCATGGTGGTATTGGGTCCCGAAGAGTTTTTTGTGCTCGGAGACAATCGTCGGCAGAGTTTTGATTCCAAGGATTTTGGTCCTATTCCTCGAAATGCGATCGTGGGTCGCGCGTGGTTGCGGGGTTGGCCGCTCGAGAAATTTCAAACCTTCCATCCACCCGCATACGAGGTCCCCACGTCCGCTGCGGCAATCGATCTTCCCGTTCGCGGGTAGCTGCCGTTCATGACGTTCACTTACATGGCTTCTGCACGCATGAAATCTCCCAAATCTCCTGCACCGGCATCGAAAGAAACGAAAATGAGCGTTCCTGAGAAACCCGTGGTTGCGATATCCGCAGAGGCGCCGCGCGCAGCCGCAGTGGAACTCCTCCGAGGCGTGAAAGACATTCTCCCCTCAGAGCAGGCGTACTGGGCGCATCTCCGTTCGCTCGTGGAAACCATTGCGCAGCAGTACGGATTCTCGCGCATTGATACGCCCGTTATCGAGGACCCCGCGCTTTTCCATCGCGCGATCGGAGAGCAATCGGAGGTGGTAGCGAAGGAATTGTACGCGTTTACCGACCCCGAGCAGGGCGCGGTGGCATTGCGTCCGGAGGGGACGGCGGGCGTGGCACGGGCGTACATCGAGCACGGCATGGCGAATCAGCCGCAGCCGATCAAGTTGTGGTACTTCGGTCCCATGTTTCGTTTTGATCGTCCTCAAGCAGGTCGATTGCGTCAGTTCCATCAATTTGGTTTGGAGATTTTAGGTGAATTGCACCCGGCCACCGATGCGGAGCTCCTGACGATTGGCGCAAATTGTTTTCGGCGATTGGGCATTCCCATTACGGTACAGGTGAACTCAGTGGGATGTCGGGTGTGCCGTCCGCCGTATCTCCAGGAATTGGAAGGATACTGGAAGACGCATCGGACGGAACTCTGTGAGGAGTGCAAGCAGTACATGGGCACGCAGCCGCTTCGCTGTTTTTCGTGTCGTGTGGACGGGTGCCGTGCACTGCAGGAGAGTGCGCCACAGATGGTTGATTGGCTGTGCGAGGAGTGCAAGCAGCACTTCATCCGTGTGCTCGAGTATTTGGATGAACTCGAGATTCCGTACGCACTGGCGCCGTTCTTAGTGCGTGGATTTGCGTATTATACGAAAACGGTGTTTGAGTTTTTGCCGGTTGCTCCGGATGGTACCCCGGTGAGCGCATCGCCGCTCGCGCTTGCTGCGGGAGGCCGGTACGATGGTTTGGTGGAATCGTTGGGAGGACGGCCCACGCCGGCGACCGGACTTTCGTTTGGCTGTGATCGCATCATGTATAAGATGCGTGAAGCGGTGAGTGAGGGGCGTCTCGTTGCACCCGCATTTCCCACACCGGCGATTTATCTTGCGCAGCTCGGTGATCAGGCGAAGCGGAAGGCTATGCGACTGTATGAAGAACTGCTCGCGCAGCAGTTCACGGTGGCGGCGCATTTCTCGAAGGATGCGTTGAAGGCACAGCTCGAGTATGCCAATGCGCTCAATACGCGCCTCACACTCATCCTCGGACAGAAAGAGGTGATTGACGGCACGATCATCATTCGGGAAATGTCGTCGGGTATTCAGGAAATTATCGCGTACGAAAAAGTAGTTCCGGAAGTGCGGAAACGTCTCGAGCAAGAAGCGGTGCGTGAATCAAAGACCGAGGTAGTACCGTCGGAGGTTACGGAGGGAGCGCCGGAACAGGAGCGGGGGGCGCGTTGGCGTCGGCGTCCGTTGCCCGAGGAAGACGCGGAATTCGAAGAGCCTCCGGAAGAGGCTCCCGCGGAAGAAGAAACTCCGGCGGATCCTGCCGCCGAAACAGAAGAGGAGTAATACGTTTCTATGGACTGTGTGTTCTGTCGCATTGTCGCGCAGGAGATACCCGCAACGATCCGACATGAAACGGCGGATTTGGTGGCGTTCGACGATCTCCATCCGCGAGCACCGTTCCATATCCTCCTCATTCCGAAGCGTCATATTCCTTCCGTGCGGGAGTTGATGGATACGGATGCGAAGCTCATGGGGGATCTCATTGGTGCCGCGCGCACCATCGCACAGGCGCAGGGGATTGCGCCGGGTGGTTATCGCCTCGTGATCAATTGCGGACAGGATGGTGGCCAAGAAGTCGCGCACCTGCATCTCCACCTCCTCGGGGGAAAGCGGTTGGGTGCCATGGCGTAATGAGGCCTGTCCCGCGAAGCGCTTCGCGAAGTGGGGAGCAAGAAGCGTGGCATTTGACGGGCGTTTTTGCTTCCCCTAGAGTAGTCGCAGTGTCCAAACGACTAAAGAATGCAAGCCTGGAGCGGAGGTGGATGTTTTGGCGCTCTTCGGTCTTTGCGTCCTTTAGTTCTTTCGTTTTTGCATTCTCGGTTCTTACGTCCTTCAGTTCTTGATCTCCCAGGTATGGGTGTAGATGTACATCGACGGCGAGGGGAGTCCTTTGATGGATTGCTCCGCCGATTTGGCCGCAAGGTGCAGATGAGCGGCCGATTGCTCCAAGCAAAGAAGATTCGTTTTCATCGTCGCCGCACTTCGAAGGCGGTGGATCGTGCTGCCGCGGTCACGCGTGCGTATCGTCGGAGTTATCTTGGGTACCTCGAGAAGATTGGGAAGTTGGAGGAGGAGCTCGAGAAGATGAAAGCGAAGCGGCGACGGCGGTAAGTCCTTCGCAAGCCGCGCGTCCGAAGCATCGGGACGCGCGGCTTGCTTGATTCCTTATGTCACTCATGCGTCAAGTGCAGGATGAGTTGGTGGCTGCCATGAAATCGAAGGATGCAACCGCGGTGGGAGCGCTCCGCATGTTGAAGAGTACGTTGGCGAATGCGGAGATTGCGGCACGGGGTGCGGGGAAGGAGCTGGATGACGCGGGCGCGCTGGCGGCAGCGCAGCGCCATGCGAAGCAGTTGCGAGAGGCGATCACCGAATATCGTGCAGGACATCGTGATGATCTTGCAGCCGCCGCGGAATCCGAATTGGTGATCGTGGAGCGCTGTTTGCCGTCGCAGCTTTCCGAAGAAGAAATTCGCGCCGTCGTGGTTGCGGTGCACGCGCGTACGGGATCCACGCAGGTGGGACCGCTCATGGGATCGGCAATGAAGGAGCTCCAAGGAAAGGCGGATGGTAATACGGTTCGGAAGATGGTCGAAGAGGTGCTGCGCGGCTGATGCAGGACCTCGAGACGAGGGGCGCGCTCTGATCCACACGGATCAGAGCGCGCATGCGTGATACACTAGAAGAGCGGTGCGTGAGCTATCCACATGCCTGTTTTGCAGTTCGGCACATCGCACGCTTCTTCTGGGGTAGTCGGTTGGCGATCGCGGGCGGCCGTATGGTCCCGGCGGTTGTTTGCCGTTCCTCGCTCGGGACTGGCGCTGGCGTGCGCGGTAGGCATGGCGGTTGTGGTGTGGATTCCGGTGGGTGTTTGGGCGGCAGATGCCGGATCGACGGTGCAGGAAGGACTGAATTTCGGCTCCGCCACCGGCCTCGCCACGCAAGACATCCGGGTCACGATTGCAAAGATCATTCGCGCCTTCCTCGGCTTCCTCGGGGTGATTGCGATTGGCATCACGCTCACGGGTGGATTCCTCTGGATGACCGCTGGAGGGAATGAGGAGAAGGTGGTCCGCGCGAAACGAACGATCATGAACGGGGTGATTGGCCTCGCCATCATCCTCATGTCCTTCAGTATCGCCCATTTCGTCTTGGGGAGATTGCAGGAGGCAGCGGGTGGGGGAGGAGGTGTACGAACAGCCGGAGGATTTGGAGATTCCGTAGCGCTATCCGGTGCATTGGGTGCGGGGCCGATTGAGAGTCATTACCCCGCGCGCGGACAGGGGGATGCGCCGCGCAATGTGCGTATTTTTGTGACCTTTCGATCGCCAGTGGATCCCGCGACCTTTATCGCGAATACGTATCAGAGTCCGGGAAATCCGGATTCGCTCGGCACATCCGGCGATGATGTGCGGCAGTTTGATAATTATCGCGATCTTGCGCTTCCGGAGGCGATTCAGGTGTCCCCGGTGGGCGCCAATGTGGACCCCACGAAGCTCACTCCGCAGGCACGGGAGTCGCGATTGGCAGAGTTCACTGCCGCTGCGGCAAATTTGGTGCCCGTCGGTGTAGCGATGTCCCCGGATGGGCGAACCATTGTGTTGACGCCGGTCGCCACGGAGGTGGTGGGCGATGTGCTGCGGGTTCGTACGAATAGCCAAACGGGAGCAGCAGAGCGACAGCTGCTGGGGAATGCGTCGCAGCCCACCGCCTATGTGGTGCGGCTCACCAATGTCATCAAGAAGACGACGCGACGGGGAGACGGCACCCCGGAAGACATGTTCACTGGCGCGTTCCGCGATGGGTACACTTGGGATTTCACGGTGACCATCCATACGGATGATAGGTCTCCGCAGGTGCAGAGCGTGGTGCCATTTCCTGATGGAGGGCGCGATGTATCGGGCGATGTTGTCGGAGTGCCCGACCAGCCCATCAATGTGGTGGTGCAGGTGAATTTCGATGAGGCTATGGATCCGACCGTGACCTCGGGTGTCGTCACCGCTGCAGATATCGGCCCCACAGGATCACCCGATGCATTACGTGGATTTCGCTATCTCGCGGTGACGGAGCAGGGACGGCGGGTACCGGGTACGTTTACGATCAGCAATCAATATAAAACCGTAGAATTCACGACCGATGCGGCATGCGGAGAGAATTCGTGTGGGGGAACGGTGTATTGCCTTCCGAAGAACGCGGAATTGCGTGCGCTGATTGAGGCGGCGCGATTGGATGCGGGAGGTCCTGCGGGATTGCCCTTCTCCGGAGTCATGGACGCGGCAGGCAATTCACTCGATGGGAACATGGACACCAAAGCCACGGGTCCGGGAGCGCCGATGTGCCCGTCGACATCGCCCTGTTTTACAATCAAGGGTTCGGCTGCGGTGAATCAATCTACCTCGGATAGTGCGCAGTGGACATTCTTCACCAACGATCGGCTGGACCTCACCGCTCCCGAGATCGTCCAGGTGGTCCATTTCAATCGCTCAGATCGATCCCGTCGGGTGTACGATCAGGCCGATTCCGGCGCTTCGCTACAGCTGGTGGATGAAGTATCTGCATTTGCACCGGTGGAGGTGCTCTTCTCGAAGCTCATGAGCGGGAATCTCGCGAGTGAATTGCATCTGGAGGAAATGACCGGAGGAGGGAATGGATGTGATCCTGCTACGGGACGCGGGTGCCTCTGGCATACATCGGATATGCAGCACGAGGATACGACGCGCGATGTGGATGATGTGACTGATGCGACCCGTGCGGTGATCCGCCATGCGGATCTCCGGGAGCAGCAGTCGGGTCTCGATATTCCGGAGTACCGCGTACGTGCGGGATCGAATGCGCGCGACCTCTACCAGAATTGCTTCTTTACCGTCGCGGAGAATCCCCGTGGACCACGTGGGGTACGGGGTGGCGAGCGGTGCGTGGGTGCAATAACGAACTGCGCACCCATTCCGTAACGATGATCATGACTCGCATGCGTACTGTGCTTCATCTCCTCGCTGCATTGCGCGCTCGCCGACTTCTTCGGCGCGCGTTCACGTGGCGCAATGTGCGACGATGGGCGTTCCCGGTCGCGCTCGTGTTGGTGTGGTGCGTTGCCGCGTCACCGGTTGTGGCACAGGTGAATACTGGCATTGATTACGGAACGGCGACCGGTCTTGCCGTACAAGACATCCGCATCACCATCGCAAAGATCATTCGCGCCTTCCTCGGCTTCCTCGGCATCATTGCGGTTGGCATCATGCTCACCGGCGGTTTCCTCTGGATGACCGCGAGCGGGAATGAGGAGAAAGTGGTCCGCGCGAAACGAACGATCACGAATGGGGTGATTGGCCTCGCCATCATCCTCATGTCCTTCAGCATTGCCCATTTCGTCTTGGGAAGATTGCAGCAGGCGACCGGAACGTCCGGAGGAGTGATGTTCGCGGGTCCTCCCGGGGACAATACGCTTCCCCCGCAGGGCAATCGTCTTGCGGGATGCCGTGATCCCGGTGGTACCGCGCCCCACGTGTGCAGTGTGACCCCGGTGAGTGGTCCGGTCGGATCGTACGTTACTGTCCGTGGGTTCCGTTTCGGGTCCTTCGTGGACGGACAATCTGCGGTGCGTATCGGAGGCACGGTGGCACCGGTGGTTGCCTGCAGTGGGGTGCCGAATTGGTCGGATAATTTGATTGTGGTAGAGGTTCCGACGTTGCCATCAGGGCGTTCATATGGGGTGGTAGTGACCGCCGCTGGTGGTGCCCTGTCTTCCGGGACGGTGAATTTCCAGGTGAATACAGAAATCCTTGGTCCACAAATTGCCTGCTTGACGCCGCTCGAGGGACCGGAGGGGACTGTGGTGACGATGGAGGGGAAGCTCTTCGGGGAGACGCGAGGGGAAGGAAATGTGCAATTTGGCGGGGGCATCGATGCGACATCGGTGGTGACGTGGTCGGCGACCAACATAACGGTAAATGTGCCAACTGGCGCGTTGAGTGGCGAGATTCGCGTGGTGCGCGGCGCGCAGTCCTCGAATGGTTATCCGTTTACCGTTACCTGCAGCGCGAACGCGCAGTGTACACAGTCGGCCTGTTGTTCGACGGGTCAGTGCTTGCTCGCCGACGCCTGTGCGGTGGGTCCAGGACCGTCAGGTATCGGTGCGCGATGCGATGCGAACGCGGCAACCGAACAGTGTGAGCCAGGATCCTGCACGCAAGGACTCCGGTGTCATACCGCCTCCTGCCGTTGTGACGACGGACCGCTCATTACCGATGTCTCCCCGCAAGCGCTCGTGAGCCGAACAACGGGAGAAACGTTTGCGCGGCGAGAAGATGCGCCCGCGGGCACCGAATTGATCGTTGCGCCAAACGGTGCTCCGGGGAACTACCTCACCATCCGTGGGAGCGGATTTGGTACGGTGCCGGGGAGTATCGTGTTCCTCGGGCAAGATGGCGATGCGGATGATGTGACCGCATCACTGCCGCCGTCCTGCAGCTCCGCATGGTCGGACACGCAGGTGATTGTGGTGGTTCCGCAAAATGCACCGAACGGTCCACTACAGGTCGTGACTTCCGATATACCCGCATTCCGTGATCGCACGGACGATGCGCGTGGATCGACCATTGAGGATTTTCGGAGGAACACCACGCAGCGACCGGGGCTATGCGCATTGGATCCGGGACACGGGCAATTGGGTGCGGTGATTGCGGTATCGGGTGTGCAGTTTGGTGCGACGCGGGGAGCAGAGGACGCCGTGTATTTTGGTGATCTCGCTGCGGAGACGTCGGCATGGAGCGCCACGGCGATTCAGGTGCGCGTCCCGGTGATCGCCGAGGGACTGGTGGAGGTTCGTGTGGCGAATGGCACCAAGACATCCAATGCCGTTCGGTTCACTCGCGATCCGGAACCGATCATTCCGCGCATTCAGGAGATCACTCCTCGTCGCGGTGGATTCGGACAGTACGTGACCATTCGCGGTGAGCATTTTGGAGCGGAGATGGGTCGCATTACCTTCACGCGAGGCACGGAGCGGTACGATATCGTGCCGCGTTTTCCAGATGCGTGTCGTCAAGATTGGTGGCGCGCCAACGAGATTACGATTCGCATCCCTGCGAATCGCGAGGAGTGGGCTCCGGTTGGTCAGAGTCCGCCGCCTTCGGATTTTTCCGCGTTGGGGCAATTTGAGATTCGTGTACATCCTCGGGGAACGGACGTTGCTTCGAATGCGGTGCCATTCACCGTCACCACTGATCCTGCGACTCCCGGTATTTGTGCGATTGCGCCGCATCGTGGACCTGCGCGTACGCCGGTGACGATTGTGGGTGAACGGTTTGGGAGTGCGGCGGGGACGATGCGGTTCCATGATCAAGTAATCGTAGGTGCATCCGATCGAGATCAGTTCGCATGGACGGAGCAGAAAATTCAGGGGATTCTCGTTCCGATACTGGCAAAGACTGGACCATTCCGGTTGTGGGTGACTGGGGAGAATCCAGATGCGCCTACGGCCACGAACCGCGGTTCGAATCCGGTGCAATTTGAGGTGCGTGATTGTCGAGCAGGTGGCACGGCGAATGCGTGTCCCAGCGGACAAATCTGCTGCGGCAATGGCACATGCGTGGCGTCGGGGACGCGGTGCGAATCCGAGCCGAATGTGGGCGCGTACCAATGGACCTTTGCCACTGGCGCGGTACCGCGGGTGCCTCGGGTAGTGGAGTCCTGCGGTGCATTCAGCCCGTCTCCTTGGGATCAGCAGGGAACGGGGGGTTCGGCATGCACGAACGCAAATGTGCGCGTGCAATTCAGCATGAGCATGGGGGACCCGACATCTTCGTCGGAGTTTTTGAGCGCAGGAGCGGCACGCGGCATTCAGGTGTTCCGGTGTGCGGGCGGTCGTAATGTGGCGACCGATTTTGGGGGTGGATTTGAACGCGCTACGGATGTGACGGCTTGGACCGCACTGGACCCTCAACACGTGCAGGCGACGTTCATAAATACGGAAGATACCGCGGCGCACGGCGGCACCGGCGTTTTGCGATTGACGAAACGTACGGCGGCGGTCGCCGATTCGGTCGCATATCGACGACAACCGGTCGCCGTTGGTCTCCCCCGAGATGCGACGGTGGACCGTATTGCGTACGCTATTGAAGCTCCAGCGTCGCTCGTGACGGATACTGGCGGAACCACCTACACCGCGCGAGTGATGGTTCGTGGTCGGAATGCACAGCGGAATCCCAATGCGCGTGTCGGCATCGTGATTGGTCGCGCAGGTGGGCCGAATGTGACGGATGCGGGTTGGTGGCAGCAGTCCGCGCGGGAGGTCGTGCTCGAGAATACTTGGCAGGAACTTGCCACGTCGATCACGTTCGATCGCGGCCCGAATGCCGTTGCTTCTGGTTTTGTGCGCATCTATCTCACCGCGCCCGCGCCAGATGCGGAGCAGGGATCGGACGAAGTATATGCCGCGGATTTGGATGATCTTGAAGTTGTGCGTCAGGGGGATGCGTGCGTGATTCGTGAGTTTGCGACCACTGGTGCAGTAACGGTCAGTGATGCGGGCGGTCGAACAAATCATCGGGGCAACATTGTGAATGTTGCGCCGCCGAATGGTGGATGGTCTCCAGGAGCCACGTATGAAGTAGTGGTGTATGGCAGCGATACCCTGGAGCAGATTGGAGCGACGACCGCATCGAA
This sequence comes from Candidatus Uhrbacteria bacterium, assembly GCA_016188355.1. Lineage (GTDB taxonomy): Bacteria > Patescibacteriota > Patescibacteriia > JACPHY01 > JACPHY01 > JACPHY01. Next base: position 18,899 of record JACPHY010000002.1, on the reverse strand, counting down.
ACTCGCATTGCGGAGCGCGGGAGCGCAGCAGTTGGCACTTGATGGCGATGGAGATGGGCAGGAAGGTGGGAACTACCGATTCCGATTTCAGACGCGGGCATCTGCGGAACCGTGCGCTGTGCGGGAGATTCTCATGACGCCGCAATCGGCAGTCGCCACGCAGCGGGTGGAACCGGGAGCGACGCCACAGCAGGTGCTCTCTGCTACGCAATCGGCGGACCTGCCATCCCTCGTCCACATTAGTGCGGCGGGCGTTAATGATCCTACGACCTGTACGACGCTTGCGCTCGAGCGCGTAGATGCGTGGCGGGTGGTACAGCCGCCCTCTCCCCCCGCGGTGGCAGGGAGATCGTACGTAGCGGGTGATGTGGATGGAAGTGGTCGTTGGTGCGCGGTGGAATCAGAGTGCGGCGTCATTCCTTGTGTACAGGATGCTCAGTGCGCGTCGTTGGGTGCTACCTGTGATACCGGAGCGGGGCATTGCCGTACCAATTTCTGTGGAACGAACCGTCGGTGTGAAAATCTGCCCACCACCATCACCGCACGCGCTCATTGGGAGACCCCGACGCAGCCGGTGCGGGTGCAGGCAATCGTCGCGGCAGGCAATCGAGAGGTTTCGGGTGTTAGTGATGTGGCGGTGCGGTTCGAGCGACCTCGGGTAACTCGGGTTATTCCCACGGAGAGCTGTCAGGAGGCTTGCACGAATACCGTCGTGGCCGCAGTGACGAACGTGCCGCTTGCGGCGAGCGCGGCGTTTGAGGTGCGCATGTATCAGTGCGCGCAGGAGAATTGCCGACGGGATGCGTTGACGGCGGAGATTCCCTTGGGACCGGCAAATGTACAGGTATGCCCCGCACGTGAATCCGGCGGGAACGATCCCTGTGCGGGCACTCGGGTGACCGAAGAGCCGCATTTGCGCATTTCTCCTCCTGAGCTTGGGGAAAATACTCCCTATCGCGTACTGCTGACGAGCGAGGTGACGAGTGCCTGGGGCGTTCCGTTGGAGGGATTGAATTTTGATTCCGATGGTGATGGGTCTTTGGATGCGCGCTCCTGGATTTTCCGAACGCGCGGAGGGCGCTGTGAGGTGCAGAAGGTGGAGACAATACCGGCAGCGCTCACCTTTTCGGTGGTCGGGGAACGCGCCTGGGTGACGGCGGTGCCCACGAGCGCGCCCGATCGATGTGCACCAGAGGGACAGCCGCTTCGCGCCGATTCTTTGCCGTGGGGATGGAGCATCCGTGATATCGCGGTTGCCGGGTTCACGACGGTGACTACTGCGGGCACCTTTGCGGCACCGGGCGCACCAACGGAAACAACGCTCACGAGAACGACGATTGCCGCATCGTCTGCGTGTACGTTGCAGTGCCTTCCCACCGGGTCCGTGCGGATCACCGGTATTTGTGGCAATGGTCTGCGAGAATTGGGGGAGGAGTGCGAGGCGGAGGCGACCGGATTTCCGAGTTCCTGTAATCCGGAGAATTGTTTGCTGCGTGGCGCGCGACCCGTTGCTCGGGGGGGCACGTGTGGAGATGGAGATATTGATGCGGGTGAAGAATGTGATCTCCAAAACAACACCATGCCTGCATGGTGTGACCCCGCGAGTTGCTTGCGTTTAGGGGCGCGCGCGGGAGGATCGCGCTGCGGAACACCGGTGACGCCAGGTCGTCCCGCGGAACCGTTGGGGGATGGTGAGGATTGCGATGACGGCAATACTGAAAACGGCGACGGATGCTCCAGTCAATGCCTTCATGAAGGTACGCGGCCGCAGTACGACCCTGTGCGCGCGCCGAATGGGGTGCTCGCACGTTGTGGTGATGGGATCGTGGCGGATGGGCGCGGCGGTCGGGTGGCTGGAGGAGAGGAGTGTGATTGGCATGATGATCCGCGATCCGTATGGGTGTCGCAGGGATGTGATTTTGAGCACTGTATTTTTACAGGAACCCGGTCGATCGTCGATACCCCACCGGGGACATGCGGAAATGGTCAACTGGACCGCGGTGAGCAGTGCGATAATGGTGCGGTGGGAGTATGTGCACCGGGATCACGCGCGGGTCGAACGTGCGCATCGGATGGGGATTGTGGGGGCGCATCATGCGTGGAACGTCAACCCGTGAGCGGAGATGGTTGCTCCGCGCGATGTCTCTTCGAGGGCGCATCGATCGCCTGGCGCGATCCGGTTTCCGGCGCACCGCATCCGGCACTCTGTGGAGATGGAATCGCGTTTGATGGTTCCGGTGGTCGTCCCTTCGGCGGTGAGCAGTGCGATGGGGGCAATGTTGCCGATCCGCCCGATCCTGCGCAAATCGTGCAGGCAGTTGGTGGTGGGGTTGCGGATGCGGAGGGGATGCAATCTACGGAGTTGATTGCAGGCGTGCGCGGCGCGGATGGGCGAGTGGCCATCCAGTTGCAGTGCGGATATTCGCGCGACACGCAATGTCTGACCCCAGCCGTGAACGGTGTGGATCGTTCCGGGTGCTGTCGTGCGCGTCCGGCCATCGTATCAGGATCAGAGATGCCGGATCCGGGTGCGACGAATATCTGTATCAATGCGGTGGTCACCGCGCGATTCACCGAGCGCATGGATCCGGCGTCCGTGGGTATCGTCGTCGATGCGGTCACCAGCGCATCGACGTACCGAGGCGCGATACTGGAGCACTGTCCCAGTGGTCGTGTGTGCACGTTGGATTCCGATGCGAACTGGCGTCCCGTGGAGGCGACCCCAATTCTCCGTGAGGTGCAGGAGGAAGATCGTGTCGTGAGTGAGCTTATATTTGAGACGCCGAAAGGACTCGTTCCGAGTCGTCTCCATCGCGTGCGGTTCTTTGGGGCGGCAGATGAAGATGCTGCGGGCAAGCCGATCGCGTTGCGTTCCATGGATGGCGTGCGATTTGGGGGGGCGGCATGGACGTTCATGGTGGGTGGTCGCTACTGCACGATCGAGACGCTTCAGATGCAGCCTGCATCCTACCTCTTCCAGCGCGTCGGACAGCGAATGGATTTTCCGTTCTCGGTGTCCCCGATGGGTCGATTGCCATCCGGGAAGTTGCAGCTGGTCGGGCCGGTGGCCGGCTCATATGAATGGCGGTATCAATGGCAATCCACCGCTTCCGATGTCGCGGATATCGATCCTACATCACCCGGGCGCTGCAACGATGGTCCGCACGCGTCCTGTTTCTTCCATCCTGCCGCGGCAGTGAAGAATGGACAGGGCCTCGCGCTCGCGCAGCTCGACATCACCGTGAATACGATCAATGCGCCAGCCGGACCATTCAGTGCGCGGGCGCCGTTCCGGGTGTTCCTTTGCGAGAATCCGTGGCCGGCGGTCACGAATGCGGCGACCTGGCAGCCGTATCCGGCGATGGGTCAATGTGTGAGTGGTAGTATGCGCGCGAATGTCTGCACGGCGAATTCGGATTGCATGAACGGGTTCACCTGTGTGGGCGCCGATCCTTCTCCGCTCACCGACGAGCACATTTCTTTTGCTTACTGCCGCGATGCGGGGACTCGGAAGGTATGCCGCGCTCCGGGTACGATCGAACCCGTAGATGCGCGGAGCTGCGGGAGCGATGCGGAATGCATGGCACCGCTCAAGTGCCTGCTCGCGCTCCGGGATGATCTCCCCGCGATCGCGCCGAATGTGGTCGCGCGGCAGATTGCTGGTGTGCAGTCGGGTAATGGACGTGATGAGCTTCGGAAGGAGTTCTTCTTCCTGCCGCGTGGTGCGTCGTACTGTTCGGAATCCGGCGATCGCTGTGAGCCGGATGTACCGGGAACGTGTCCTCCGGGTCAGTTCTGCCGTTCGGGGCAGGATGCTTTGGGCTTGCGTCTTTACGAAAATGAAGGACATGTGCGCGCGGATCGTTGGTTCCAGCAGCAGGGATTCACGGATGCGAATACGCCCATCACAGTGGATGGATCCCGCGGGGTGCGCGCGGGTCGATCGACGTATCTGCACGTGCCGAATGTACGTGCCGGAAGCGTCTTCACGAATTTGGCGGTGCTCTCGTTCAATGATGGCGCAGTTGCGGAAACGCAAGAGGTGCTGCAGCAGATTCTGGAGGGTATCCGATTCGCGACCAATTTGAGCGATCAGAATGTGCGCATGTGTGTGCCGCAGGGCATAGTGGCCGCAGGTGCGATTTTTGGCCGCTGCACGACGAGCGGTGCGGCATGCGCACGGGATTTGGATTGTGGAACAGCGGGGGGTACGTGTGCGGGGATCTCCTGTACATCGGATTTGGATTGTCGTGTGGGCACGGCGCAGGGGAGTTGCCGCGCGCCAAAGGATAAACTCATGCGTGATGTTCAGCGCATGGAGGATCTCGTGGAGCTGCGTGAAGTCGTGCAGCGATTCCAGCGCCGATGTACCATCACCCCGCGATCCTGTGCGGCGGATGGTGATTGTCCTGCGGGAGAACAGTGCATGGCGCTTGGTCCTGATCTCAACGCGGGCACCTTTATTCCTGGCATGTCCGTGAGTCGCTGGCCGTCCTGGCAACAGGAGTTGGGCGCGCAGCTCGGGAGTACGTTGCCATCGGATCCGTTGAACCAGTTCGGCGGACGATGTACGTCGATCCGTCGGTGTGGTGGCGTGGGTCCGGATTGCGTGAACGATGCCGCATGCGCAGCACAGCCGGAAGGCCAGCGGCGGTGTGAGGAAGATCGTCTATTCGACCCGCAGACGTGTTGGAGTGAACGCGCGGGTACGTACTCTTGTCCTGCGGGTTCGTATGTGTATCAGTACCGGCGATTAGCGGACGGTACGACCGAACTCGGTTCGCAGCTGGAGGTGGTTGCGGGGTCGTCCATCGTCCCTGCCCTTCGAACCGGCATACGGGTGGATGGGGGTATTTGTGCGACTCCGAACGGAACAACATACGGCGCAAGTGGCCGATGTGGTGATGGTATTCAGCAGGCCGGAGAAGCGTGTGAGCGTGGGCAGGTGGGAACGGAGGAGCGTACCGAAGATGGCAGACGTCAGTCGCGGCATCGGACGTGTTCCGTGACGTGTCAATGGTCTGATTGGAGCGCATGGTCATCGCAATGCGGGAACGCCATTGTGGATGCGGGCGAGCAGTGCGACGTGGGTCCGCGTGGTGGTCGGGTGCCTGCTGCTGGTGGTACCGCACCAGGCATCACCTCGGGCACGGCATACGAATGTTCGCCGAACTGCACCTGGCGTATGTCCGGTCCGGCGACGTACATGCGCTGCGGTGACGAAATTATTCAGGCGGCGTATGGCGAGCAGTGTGATGGTCCTGCCAATAGGGCAACCACACCATCCGCTTCCTCTGCGCAGTCCCAATACGCCTGCACCGCCGCAGACGCCCCGCGGCCTTGCCGCGCGACGGGGGGGTATTGTGGGGATCGTGAGATCCAGACCGCGAATCAGGAGCAATGCGATGGCGATGAATCGCGGTCATGCGTGGTGGAGAATAATGGGAACCTCCAATGGGTGGGATGGACCGGATCTCAATGGGCAAATTCCTCCGGTGGGTGGCGATCCTATGGTGATGGGTCCACGCCATCAACTATTACGCTCCGAGGAACCATTCGGTCGCAAAATGGCGGAGCGGGAGATGTGAAGTTGTTGCTCGTGACGCAAAATGTGGAGTCATCCGGAGGTGATCCGGGCACGGTGTCGCGAGAGGTTATGGAGGCGAGTCTCCGGCCAGAACAGGTGCTGTCCGATTTGAATCCCACAGGTACCCGTGGTGGACGTGGGGTGTACCATCGCATCCGCGTGGCGCTCGATGGAAATGCGGTGGGCACCATCTGGGCGCTTGCGTCCTCGCAACTGCAGCATAATGAGCTGGTGCTTCGTGGTGTAGCGTCCGGCACTACGGACACCCCACACCAAATTACCCTCACCTGGGATAATGATTGGAATAACGGGGGTAGCGCATGGGCGTGCCAGAATGATCGGACGCGTCGTTTTGCTACGCAGGAGTCATGTGCTGCGGCATCGCCTACCTGTGGTTCGGGGGGGTGTATACGGGATTATTACGATGCCAACCTTCGGATTGAACGTGTGGCCTTTGAGGCGACGCAGGTGCGTACGTGTGGCGCGCCGCAAACACCAAATGCCTGCAAGGTGCTTGATGCAAATGGGAGCGCAACGAATGGCGCGCCGAACGCCGGATGGGGTGCGTGTCAGGTGGCGAGCGCGCGATGTGGTAATGGCGTTGTGGAAGATGGCCGTGAGGGTCGGGCGGACTTCGGGGAGCAGTGTGATGACGGGGGGAGGGGGCGATGTATCAATGATCCGCAACGGGTGTGTCGTTCTCATGCGGAATGCGGTTCGGGGGGAGTGTGTGACCGTGATGCGGATGCGTGTACGAGTCAGTGCAAGCACAATGTGTGCGGTGATGGGGCGGTGCTCGCTTCCACCTGCGTTGCGGGGGACGCGGGGAAACTGGGACAGCCGTGTCGTTCGAGCACGGAGTGCGGACGCAATGGCCGATGCGCGGCGGAACAGTGTGATGTGGGCGTCGGGAACTGGCGTGCAGCCTGTTCTGGTGCGCAGGACGCGCAGTGTGTCCCGAACGCGCGGTGCGCATACGGACGTACCTGTAACTACTGTTTGACCAATACGTGCACGGTCGCGACGAAGCGTGGGGGATTCTGTGGGGATGGCATCAAACAGGATGGTGCGAATGGTCCAGAGGCATGTGATATCGCTGCCGCAGATCGCGCGACGAGTCCGTGGAATGGACCGCTCTGCAGTCTGACGTGCACGAGTCAGTGTCCCGGCGCCTTCGATCGTGTCACCGCGGATTTCGGTGCGACCGGCATTGATCCAAGTCGTGGCACTGCCGTCGCGAATGGTGCGGAACTCCCGATCCGACTCCCTGCGGCGCGCCTCTATGACACGCTCACCTTCGATGTGCTCCTTGAGGAGGGAGTACCGGACGCGACCCTGGTGCTTCGGGAGCTTGGTGCAGGAGGTGCGGAGCTGGGGCGCGTTGGCATCGCACCCACGGATGCGGTGCGGCCGAAACTCATGGAGCGACAGCAGATTGTGCTGCGCAAGCCAGTCAACGTGCCAGGAGCCGCGGGATATAGCTCCACACGTACGCCGACCGATACGCTGGGTCGATTCGGGAGCAGCCGACCACTTGAGCTGATTCTTGTGCCGCAGTTCACTGCGTCGGGATCCGTCGTCCGTCACGTCCGTATCTCCCAGCCCGCCACATTCCAATGCTCCGGCCCTCCGTATCCGCCGTCCCCGTGACGTCGCTCTTTTGGTCATTGCGGTTCGTCCATGTTGCTCTGCTGAGGTATACTCAAATGCTCGCTTCCTGATCGCGAAGCCCCTTTGTCCTTGACGGATTGTGTGTATGGACGACCCATTGCAAACACCGCCTCCACCACCCGTGGCGCCGCAGCAGCCGCCGGCCCCGGAGGATATTTTTTCGGGAGTTCCGGATCCGGCAGTGCATGCAGCGGCTCCTGCGGAATCTGTTCCCCCCATGGGCCAGCGCGCCGCGCAGAGCGGCGTGATGAAAAAGGTGCTTATCCTTGCGGGGGGCGTGCTCGTCTTGGGAATCGTTGCGGTCGTCGTGTACATGGTGCTTGTCCGAGAACCGGATGCGGGTACCGATCTCGTTGCGGCGCCGGCACCGGTCGCTCCGGAGTCGACTACGTCAGCACCTGCGGCAGTGGATGTTCCGTCTCCAGAAACCGCCGCACCCGCTCCTTCGGCACCTCCCACCGCTCCGGCAATGACCCCGCCGGAAGCTCCGGCAGTTTCTGCCGTGGACACGGATGGTGACGGCCTTCCCGATGCCGAGGAGACGCGACTGGGCACCGATGCGGCAAAACCAGATACGGACAATGACGGTCTTTCCGACCGCGAAGAGGCGCGGGTCTATCAAACGGACCCACTCAAGTCAGATACCGATGGCGACACGTTTCCGGATGGCAAGGAAGTCCAGAACGGGTACAATCCGCGTGGCAAGGGCCTGCTCTTCGAGGTGCCACGGTAGGAACTAACGCACGGGAGTAGCGGCAGGATTTCTCATTTTTCTTGTATGGCGGACGCATCAACCTCAGAAACCAATGGCACCGCGGCAGCAGGGAGTGGTGCGAAGTACTACGTCATGCCGGAGCGGTTTCTCCCGTTGACGCGATCCGCTGCTCTTCCCGCGGCCTCTGTTGCTGCCCCTGCCTCCGCGGTACCTATGCCAGCACCGGTGTCGCCGTCGACACCGCGTCCCCCGGAATCGTCGCCACCTCCAGCTCCTCCATCTGTTAGTGCAGATCCATTCGCACCGATCCCCACGGGAGCTGCATCTCCCCCTGGAACCCCCGAGACGCCTGCCGCGATACCTCCGGACGGGGAGGACCGGCGTCGGAAATTGCTCCTGGGAGGTGGGATTTTACTGGTGGCGCTCCTCGCTGCGGGGATTACTTCGTATTTTTTGCTCCGTGCCCCGAAACCGCCACCGCCACCTGCGGCAAATACCGCGAAGCCACCGAGCGCGACGCCGCCGCAACCGAAGCCTGCTCCCGTAAACACTCCGACGGTTCCTCCGGTAGTGGTTCCGCCTGCGCCGGTGGTGCCGGTGGTGATCCCGGTTCCCGAGCCGGAGCCGGTGCCGATAGTGAATGCGCCACCACCGCTGCCATCGGATGATGTGGATGTGGATGGAGATGGGATGTCGGAGGCAGAGGAGCGAGCATTCGGAACCGATCCTACGCGACGGGACACCGATGCGGATGGATACGCGGATACGTTGGAATTGGTGAATCTCTACAATCCTTCCGGGATTGCTCCGGAACGGCTTGTGGATGCGGGGCTCGTCTACGAGTATGAGCATCCCACCGATCATTGGAGCGTGTATGTGCCAAAGGGTTGGAGCGTAGCTTCGGGAACTCGTTCTGGAGTTTGGGAGATCCGCGATGGTTCTGGGGTTGCTGTGATCGGCGTCGAGTTGCTGGAGAACGCGTCACGAATGGCCGTGGATGCGTGGCTCCGGAAGCAGTCGGCGTCAGTGGACAGCGCAGTGGCTCCGGTGTCGACGCGACGCGGTGCATCTGGGTATCAGCTCACCGAAACGCAGGGGAGTACCTACTTCGCGCTCACCGCAACGCGTATCCTGCATCTGCGGACGGCAGATGAGCAGTCGGGTCGCAAGTATCCTAATCTCTTCCCATTGGCACTCCAGAGTCTTCGGATGTCGACGCGCGGATCGGCGCGGTGACGAGTATGCTTCACCTCGAGATCGCTCGGGCAGTGCCCGTGTCCATGACACGGGCCACGCTGCGCTCATGCGTGATGCACGTGCTCCGCAGCACGAAACAGGCGCGGGCGTCCGGCGAGCTCTCGGTTGCGTTTGTGGGACCGCAGCGCATGCGTACGGTGAACCGGCAGTATCACGGCGAAGACCGGGTTACGGACGTGCTTGCCTTTCCGGGAGAGTCCAGGGAAGGATCGGAGGATTTTGGCGAAATACTCATCTGTCCCTCCCATGTTCGTGCGCAGGCCGAGCGAGCGGGGGAGCCGTTTCGGCGGGAGCTCCTGCGGGTGTTCGTGCACGGCATGCTGCATCTCTTGGGATACGATCACGCCACGCCATCGGATGCGGAACGAATGTTTGGGGTACAGGAGGAGATTATCCGAAAGCAGGTATCGCGGTCGTGAGCGAACCTTGTGCTCTCCCTCCGGCAATTCCTGCAAAGTCTCCGATTTGCCTGGCGTGGCTTGCTTCTGGTTGCCCGTTCTGAACAGAATTTTCGTATTCAGCTCAGCGTAGCGGGTGCGGTGGGTGTATTGGCAATGCTCTTTCGGATTCGGGTGGGCGAAGTTTTGGTTCTGGCGCTCGTCGCAACCGCGGTGCTCGTGTTAGAATGTATAAATAGCGCTGTGGAGCGACTATTGGATTTGGTACAGCCGCGACTCCATGGGTATGTGCGGGAAATCAAGGACATGATGGCAGCGGCGGTGCTGGTCGCTTCGCTGGGTGCGGCATTGATTGGTGGGGTGATTCTGCTCCCGTATTGCTGGGCGTATATGGTGCGCGGTGCGCAATGGTGGAGCGGCGGCGCTCTGGTGGGTACTTCATGAACTATGGGCGGTCGTGCGATCCTCTGTGGAATTGATGTGGGATCTCGTGCGATCCGGCTTGCTGCCGGTGAGCGCGTGGATGGTCCACGTTCCCTCCGTATTGTCGGGGTGGCAGAAGTGCCCTCCGCGGGCGTTCGGCGTGGCACGATCACGAGCATGGAGGATGCGGTGGCGAGCATCGCGTCGGCATCGGAACAACTGGAGCGCATGATCGGCGGGGACATTCGTTCCGCATGGGTGAGCGTGAGTGGTCCATTCGTGACCACGCGCGCATCGCGGGGTGTGGTCGCCGTTGCTCGGACGGACGGCGAGGTGCAAGAAGGGGACGTGGAGCGCGCGTTGGAAGCAGCGCGTGCGGGGGCAACGCCACCGAATTTTGAAGTGCTGCATATCATTCCTCGCGCCTACGCATTGGATCATCAGGATGGTATCCGCGATCCGGTCGGGATGACCGGCGCACGGCTCGAGGTGGATGCGCAGATCATCCAGGCGCTCTCCTCGCACATTCGGAATCTCACGAAGTCGATTTTTCAGTCCGGATTGGAAGTAGATGATCTCGTTTTGGGTATTCTCGCCACCGCGGAGGCGGTCACCACTGCCCGACAGCGGGAATTGGGTGTCGCCGTGGTGAATATTGGCGCGACGATGACGTCGCTGGTGGTGGAAGAAGAGGGCGACGTGGTGCATCTTGCCGTGATTCCGATTGGTGCAGAGCATGTGACCTCCGATATCGCGATTGGTTTGCGGGTGGCGTTGGATCAGGCGGAGCAGCTCAAAATTGCCATCGGATCCGCATTGCCGCGAGACATCAAGAAACAGGAGGATGTCGATCTGGGGGCGATTCTCGGGACCGATGCCGAGCCCATTTCTCGGAAATACATCGCAGAAATTATCGAGGCACGTACGGAGGAATTGTGCGAGCGTATTGATCGGGAGCTTTCACTCGCGGGGCGCAGTGGCTCGTTGCCGGCGGGAGCAATTTTGGTAGGCGGAGGGGCGAAGCTGCCGGGCATTGCCGAGGTGGCGAAGCGAAAACTGCGGCTTCCCGTGGCGCTGGGCAAACCGGAGAACATTGATAGTGTGGTGGAGCGGGCGTTGGATCCGACATTTTCTACCGCGGTGGGACTCGTGCTGTGGGGTGCCGCAGCGGATGGTCGGGGCACGGCGCGACGGCCATTCACGAAACGCATGTTCCAGCCATTGAACACCATTATGGATCGGACGCGGAGCATGGTGCGTAGTGTGTTCTCGTAGATTTGTTTGACGGTGTCGGGTGGTCGCGATAGCCTAGTAAGAGAAAATAGCGCAGCGGAGCACCGGCCTCGTTGCCCTCAATATGGGCGAAGTGAAGCCAAAAATTGATACCTTTGCGAAGATTAAGGTGATCGGGGTTGGCGGCAGCGGAGGCTCCGCGCTCAACCGCATGATTCGTGCGAAGCTCCACGGCGTGGAGTTTATTGCCGCGAATACAGATATTCAGGCGCTGCATCAGAGTCTCGCGCCCATGAAGGTGCACCTGGGGAAGGCGATCACCCGAGGACTGGGTGCGGGTATGGATCCCGAGGTCGGGAAGAAAGCGGCAGAGGAGAGCCAGAACGAAATTCGCGAGGCGCTCAAGGGCACCGACATGGTGTTTGTGACGTGCGGATTGGGCGGGGGAACAGGGTCGGGAGCGGGGCCGCCGATTGCGGAAATTGCGCGAGAGCTCGGCTGCCTCACCATTGGCGTGGTGACGAAGCCGTTTAGTTTTGAGGGCGCACAGCGCAGTTCCATCGCGGAGCGCGCTCATGAAGACTTGCGGAGTCGCGTGGACGCATTGATTACGATTCCCAATGATCGCATCCTTTCGATTATCGACAAAAAGACGACGCTCCTCGACGCGTTCGAGATCGTCGACGACATTTTGAAGCAGGGCGTGCGCGGCATTGCGGAGCTCATCACGACCCCAGGACTCATCAACGTCGACTTTGCCGATGTGAAGGCGATCATGCGGGACGCCGGATCCGCGCTCATGGGCATTGGCGCCGCGTCGGGAGAAAATCGTGCAGTTGAGGCAGCGCGTGCGGCAGTATCGAGTCCGCTCCTCGAAATTTCTATCGAAGGTGCGCGCGGCATTCTCTTCACGGTGGCGGGTGGACCGAATCTCACCATGCATGAGGTGAATGAAGCGGCGAAGATTATCACCGGATCCGCGGACCCGAATGCGAAGATTATTTTCGGGACGATTATTGATGAAAGTCTCAAGGAGGAGCTCCGGGTGACGGTGGTGGCGACCGGTTTCGATCCTCCTGCTCCCGGGAAGCCGATTGCCAAGCCAGACGTCGCGTTCCTCGAGCGGCAACCCCCGTACCGCCCGCCGAAGTATTTTGGGAAAAACGAGGAACCGGCGGCTACGGGAAAGGCGCCAGAACGCGCCAGCCCCGCTCCCGCGACCACAGCTGCGACAGTACGCGAAATACCTCGTGCATACGGTGATGATTTTCTCGAGGAAGAACCAGAGCCAGTCGCCGCGACTCCCGCGGTCAATGATGATCTCGAGATCCCCGCATTCATTCGGCGGAAGCTCGGGTAAGTGAATCGATGACCTCGGATGCAGTCTTCCCACATTCCGGAAACAAGCAAGAAAGAGAGGTGTGAGGCCTCTCTTTCTTGTATGATTGAGGATGCGCGAGAAATGCGGTACTCTTTCGATCATGGATTACCTGTGCGGCCATCCGTTTTTGATTCGTGCGCATGAATCAGAGCGCAGCTGAGGACGTGCTCGGGGAAGAAGACAGGCCGACCCTTGTGTCGTCTCGAGGAGCGCTGGGCGATGAGAGATCTCCACCATCCCTCGTTGTCATTGCAAGAGGATGAGTAATTATTCCGGACGTAGCGGCGGGGCTACGTCCCCGCCTCGGCGGTGTAGGTGGTACTTGTCCCGCGAAGCCGTGGCGAAGTGGGGGAGGTTTGCCTGCGCTGTATGAATTGCCCTAAATGTCATCACGAAGATACAAAGGTGACGGATACCCGCATGTCGAGCGATGGTATGATTATTCGCCGTCGGCGGGAGTGCATTCGGTGTGCGTTTCGGTTTTCCACCATGGAGGAGCCGGCGATTTTGGAGTTGACCGTGATCAAACGGGATGGTCGTCGTGAGCCGTATGGTCGTGAGAAGCTCGTTGCCGGACTACGGAAGGCATTCGAGCGGCGTCCCATTACCTCGGAGGAGCTCCAGCGGACCGTTGCGGCAATCGAACGCGATATTCAACTCCTTCGGAAGCCGGAGGTGCGCTCCACGGAGATCGGTGACCTCGTGCTCCGCCATCTGCGGAAAGCGGATGAGGTGGCATACGTGCGATTTGCCTCCGTGTATGAATCCTTCAATGACCTTCGGAGTTTTCGAGAGGTCCTCGATGCGCTCGAGCGCCGGAAATCTCCCCGCACCCGCACCGCGCGGCGACGCGCGGCGGATGCGTGAGCGACGCGCGGTGCCCTCCGCCTTCGACCGCCGTGTTTGGGCGGTGCTGGCGCGCATTCCGCGTGGCCGGGTGATGACGTACGCGGGCGTTGCGCGTGCCGTGGGCGCGCCCCGTGCGGCGCGGGCGGTGGCGCAATCCTGCGGACGGAATCCGCGTCCGGTGGTCGTCCCGTGCCACCGCGTCATCCGGAGTGATGGAGCGATCGGCGGATACTCTGGTCCAGGAGGTCGGATCCGCAAGCGATCGCTCCTCCGGAGTGAGGGCGTGGCAGTGCGGGGATGGTATATTATGGGTAATGTATGGACACTTCCTTTCGTGATAAACAAGTTCTGATCGTGGCGGGGATTATTGGTCTACTGGTGGGCGGTATATCGGGTATTGCGGGCGGCGTGTTGGTGTCCACGGGACAGCTCGCGGGTCTCGCGCAGACGATCCCATCGCTCAACCGTCTGACGAATGCGCCGGCCGTGTCTCGGGATGCGCCAGCGGTGCCCGCTGCACTGGATGAGGAATCCGCAACGATTGCGGTCGTGCGGAGCGCGTCGCCTGCGGTCGTGAGTATTGTGGTGCGGAAAGACCTAAAAAATATCCCGCGGGGGAATGCCTTTGAGTTTGATGATTTTTTCCGATTTGGTATTCCGTTTGCGCCGCCGGTACCCATGCCGCAATTTCCGGGTGCTCCGGAAGGCAAGCGACAGGTGGGCGGCGGATCTGGTTTCCTCGTGACGTCCGATGGGTACGTGCTCACCAATCGACACGTGGTTCGTGATACGGACGCCGAATACGCGGTGATTCTCAATGATGATCGGGAATTTTCGGCAAAGGTACTCGCGAAAGATCCGGTGAACGATCTTGCGGTGCTCAAGATTGATATCGATCCCAAACAGGGGCCGCTCCCGGTGTTGGCGCTGGGAGATTCGGATTCCATCCAGACGGGCGAAACGGTGATTGCGATCGGGTACGCGCTCTCGGAGTTTCGGAATACGGTGACGAAGGGCGTCATCTCCGGCATCAATCGTCGGGTCATCGCGGGAGATTCGGGAGGGTCGAGCGAAGTGATCGATGAGGCGATTCAAACGGACGCCGCGATCAATCCGGGTAATTCCGGCGGGCCGCTGCTCAATTTGCACGGCCAGGTCGTGGGCGTGAATACCGCCGTGAGTGAGGAGGGGCAACTCCTCGGGTTCGCTATTCCCATCAATGTTGCAAAACAGGTCGTCGAGAGCGTGATTCGGGATGGCAAAATAATCCGACCCTGGCTCGGCGTGCGATACCTTGCCATTACCGATCGATTGGCAACTGCGCAGAAGCTACCCGTGAAAGCAGGTGCGCTCGTGGTGCGAGGAGATGCGCCAACGGATATCGCGGTCGTGCCGGGTAGCCCAGCCGATCGTGCGGGAATCCGGGAGAACGACATCGTGATTGCGGTCGCCGGCGAGCCGATCACGGAATCCCGCCCCCTCGCACGGCTGATCGCGAAACAGAAGCCAGGAGATCGCGTGACCCTCACCATCCTTCGTGCCGGCAAAGAACGGAAACTGACGGTGCAGCTTGGGGAATTTCCGACCGAATGATCCTGGCTTGATATGACCATCGCAGAACTCCAGAAATCAATCGACGACCTCCACGCCCGGATTGCCGCGGCGGGGAGGTTGCTTTGACCTCGATCGCAAAGAAGCGCAGATTGCGGAATTAGAACGCGCGGTGAGTGCGCCGGAATTTTGGAAGGACCAGGCGAATGCGCGGATGCGAAGTCAAGAGCTTGCGGGATTGCGCGAGGAGGCGGCGGTGTGGCGAGGACTGGAACATGAGGCGCGTGACCTCGCGGAGTTGATCGCGCTCGATGTTGCGGATCAGACGCAGAATTTTCGGGAGGAATTGGAGCAACAGTACGCGGCGCTCGAGGCGCGATTTCGGCAACATGAAATCGACACCTTGCTGAGTGATCCGTACGATGTGCGCGATGCGATTGTTGCCGTGCATGCGGGTGCTGGGGGCACTGAAGCGCAGGATTGGGCGGGCATGCTGCTCCGGATGCTCCTCCGATACTGCGAGCACCGGGGGTGGCGAGCACGCATTGTGGATGAATCGCGGGGAGAAGAGGCGGGCATTAAGTCCGTGCTCGTCGAGGTGCGCGGTCGGCATGCATACGGACTCCTCCGCAGTGAGGCGGGCGTGCATCGGCTAGTGCGCCTCTCGCCTTTTGATGCGGATCATCAGCGGCATACGTCATTTGCGTTAGTCGAAGTGCTCCCGGACCTCGGCGATGCACCAACGGTTGCCATCGATCCCAAGGACCTCCGTATTGATACGTTTCTCGCGTCTGGTCATGGCGGCCAAGGCGTGCAGACAACGTACTCGGCCGTGCGCGTCGTCCACCTGCCGACCGGCATCACCGTTTCCTGCCAGAATGAGCGTTCGCAGCAGCAGAATAAGGAAACCGCCATGCGCGTCCTCCATGCGCGTCTCGAACAGCGCGAATTGGAGCGCCGCACCGCCGAAAAGCAAAAACTCCGTGGCGAATTCCGCGAAGTGGCCTGGGGGAATCAAATTCGAAGCTACGTGCTGCACCCGTACCACCTCGCCAAGGACTTGCGTACCCGTCACGAAACCAATAACCCAGAAGCGCTCCTCGAGGGCGAGTTGGATCCCTTCATCGAAGCCTACCTCCGCTGGAAAGCAGCAGGAGGACGATACGAGCGCCTGGAGGGGAAAGAAGAGGAGGAGTGATTGCTCCGAACGTAGTGGCGGGGCTACGTCCCCGCCTCGGTGGTGTAGGCGGTGTATCGATCTCCGGGCGTAGCGGCGGCCCTACGTGGACGCCACGGGGTACAGGAGAGGTAGCGACGACGTTATATGTACGTGCGTAACGACGCCCTCCGTCGTAAGCATATTCGTCTATCTCCCGATCGGTATGCGGATCCCGCATCCGTGGTCTCTGTGATAGTTGCCGTGCGCGATCGAAATCCTATTTTCGGTAATGCTGCATTTTCCTGCGCATGTCATCGTGCGTTATGCGGATACTTCGAGCAGCGCCACATCACCGTATTCGCATGGGTACTCATGCCGGATCATGCGCACTTTTGCCTGTCTCCTCATGTCGATCATTCAGTGATGCAGGTCATTTCGGACATCAAACAGTCCACCACGCGTATTGCGTGGTCGCATGGCATACAAGGTCAGATTTGGCAGCGGAGTTTTTACGATCATTTCCTTCGTTTGGATGAGGACATTGAAGCAGTTTGTCGATATATTTGGATGAATCCGGTGCGAAAGGGGATCTGCGCGGCTCCGGAACTGTATCCGTACAGCGGATCGACCGTATTTGATTGGGTGGCGCTGTGTACTGCCCGGGCGGGGATGTAACCCCGCCCCTACGTCTCGGAGGAAGAGGAGTAATGATTATTCCGAACGTAGTGGCGGGGCCACGTCCACGTCTCTGCTCCGCTGGAAAGCAGCAGGAGGACGATACGAGCGCCTGGAGGGGAAGGAAGAGGAGGAGTAGCGGTTATTCCGGACGTAGTGGCGGGGCTACGTCCCCGCCTCGGTGGTGTAGGTGGTGCACTGTACGGGCGGCGGGGATGTAACCCCGCCCCTACGTCAAACAGAGAACGCATGAATCTCCTTTCCCCTCCCGTCCTCAAAGCACTCTGCATCCGCGCGGGGAAAAAGCCCGAGCGGTCGTTGGGGCAGCATTTTTTGATTCATGCGGGCACACTAGCGGAGATCGTGACGACAGTGGATCCCCAGCCGGCAGATACCATTCTCGAAGTGGGTCCAGGGTTTGGGGTGCTCACCACTGCGCTTGCTCCTCGCGTCGGTCGTCTCATTGCCATTGAGATGGATCGCCAGGTGATTCCGGTGCTCCAGGAAATCGTTGCTCCGTTTGGGTGGGTGGAAATTGTAGCAGGTGATGCGTTGCGGGTACTCTCCGGACGTGAACGCGGTTCTCTCTGGCCGCTCGAATCGGTGCACGGTGGCATCGCCCCGGAGGGCGGGGACGTAGCCCCGCCTCTACGTCTAGCAACATATCCTTCGGACGTAGTAGCGGCCTTACATGGCCGCCTCGGGAGTCCATCGTCCCAGCATTCCTGGAAACTGGCCGCGAATCTTCCGTATCAGATCACCAGTGATTTTTTGCGGGTGCTGTTCGATCAGATCGCGGCAGGCGCGATCCCTCCGCCGGAACGCATCGTGCTCCTGCTCCAGAAAGAGGTGGTGGATCGTTTGGTGGGCGCTGACGGATCGGTGGGATTTTTGACCGTACTCACGCAACTCCATGCTACCGCGCGCCGCGTGGTGCGGGTGCCGGCGTCGCACTTTTGGCCACCCCCGAAGGTGGAGGGCGCGGTCGTGCAGTTCACCGAGATACGATCTCCCGAGGCGTTGGCCGACCTCCTGCAGCCGCTCTCCCGGGATCAGTTTCTTCGATTTGTCCACATGGCGTTTGCGGGACGACGGAAGCAGATCGGCACCTCCATACGGACCATTGCCGCTTGCGACCGCTCGGAAGCGGATGCGATCTGCGTGGGTGTGGGGATTGATCCGACTGCACGTCCGGAAACCCTCACCCTCGCACAATGGATTGCATTGGCAAAGGCGGTGGGAAGATGAGGCATGTATTGCGTTTGCGATTTTTCGTGTCATTTCGAGGAGTCTGCGCCGAGAAATCTCACCCATGGCCCATGAGTGTGGCGGGTGAGATTTCTCGCTTCGCTCGAAATGACACGGTTACGGAAGGGGGATTGTTGGCTGTGGAGACGTAGTGGCGGCCCTACGTGGCCGCCTCGTTCGTGCACGACGGAGTTTGCCTCACATCAAGCGCGGAGGGTCTCGTTTGATGAAGCGTGTGGATAGGGAGATTGGCTGTGGAGACGTAGTGGCGGCCCTACGTGGCCGCCTCGTCCGTGCACGACGGAGATTTCCCCACAGCAAGCGATTGGCGCTCAGATGCTATACTCATATTGGAGCGCGCGGCGATCTCCACAGGTGATTTTCCCGCATGAGAACGAATCGCTCCCGTTCAGAGGCTTCTGTGCTCGCCGGGCTTATTTGCTTCGGCGTTCTCGCGGTTATCTTGGGTACCGCGAACCTGAAGCGGCTCATTGCCCCGAAACCTCGTGGGGGAGACGCACCGTCGCTCGCGAATATTCCGCGCTCATTGGAAGAATTCGAGGCTCAGCAGCGAGATGCGCGCGCCGCCATGGATACGGATGGAGATGGGCTATCCGACTTCGAGGAGTTCGAGCGGATCCATTCCTCACCCTTCTTGGCGGATAGCGATAGCGATGGGAGGACGGACAAGCAGGAAGTGGAAGCGGGCGAGGATCCGAATTGTCCGGTGGGGCAGGTGTGTACGAATGGAG
>JACPHY010000015.1 GCA_016188355.1 Candidatus Uhrbacteria bacterium | reverse complement strand
GATGTGGTGCGCTGGTACATGTGCGCGATTAATCAGCCCTGGGATCCGAAGCTTTTTGATGAGGAGGACCTGAAGCGAATGAGTCGAAAACCATTCGGAACGCTCGGGAACGTTATCGAATTCTGGAAATTGCATGGGGGCAATACGGCGCCGGCGTGGGCAGTCGCGCCATCCGCGGATAATGCGGGCGCGATGCTGGACGATTGGCTTCGCGCGCGGACTCGGCAGACGTATGATCGGGTGACGCAACATCTCGATGCGTATGCGGTCACCGAGGCGGCGCGTGCGGTGGGCGATTTGGTTGATGAGCTGTCGACCTGGTGGCTACGACGATCTCGGGACCGATTGAAGGAGGGTGACGGGAACGCGCGAGCGACGTTCACGGCCGCGCTCCATGCGATCGCGATCCTCTTGGCGCCGTTCGCGCCATTTACCGCGGAGCGGCTTTGGCGGACCCTGCGGGACGCAGGGGTGCTTGCGACGGATGTCGCGGAGAGTGTGCATCTCGAAGCGTGGGAACATGCGCAACCGCCCGCCGAGCCATCGGATGAGTCCACGATGACGCAGATGGAGGTTGCGCGACGGTTCTGTTCTCTCGGTCTCGAATCGCGAACCGCATCGGGCATGCCGGTGCGTCAGGCGCTTGCCGCGATCACGGTGCAGCGCGCACCGGGAACGCTGTCTCCCGCACTTCGCGCCATCATTGCCGCGGAGCTGAACGTGAAGGAGGTGCGGGAGGATACGGCCATTCCGACCGAGGTGGACTTGGAAACCACGCTGACGCCCGAGTTGCTCCGTGAGGGCATGGTTCGTGATCTCATCCGACAGGTGAACGACCTTCGGAAGCAAATGGGCCTTGCCCCGACGGATCGCATTCGGGTGTGCTATCACACGGAACACGGAGAGCTGCTGCACGCGATGACCGAATTTCAGGATACCCTCCTGCGGAGTACGGTGGCCGAGGTGTGGGATGCGGGAACGCCCAGTTCCTCCACGGAACTCGTGATCGGCGAGGCGAAATTGATGGTCGCCGTAGTGCCGGTGCGTGGGTGAGCGAACGCGGAAACACGTAATGCACGATACGCGATGCGCGTATCGTGCATTCGTTTTTGCAGAGGTCTCTTTAGTGTATTCCGCGAGTTATCCCGATCGACCGACGCTTGATTTTGTGCTATCCTGGATGTATAGCATCATCCACACCTCCACATGCCTGTGGATATGGATGAATGGTCGATCGCTCCGCGCAAGGCATGTGCACTGCGCGCGAAATACTCAGTGTCCCGCGATTTCGCGGAGTGCGCTGAGGTAAATACCAATATCACTTATATGTGGACTGAACCGGTCAGCAAGCGGCTGCTCTTGGCAGTCGTTTTTACGTTGGCAGCGCCGTCTACTGCATTGTTCGCCGCTGAGCCCGTTGTGGATTTCGTTGATCCGCCGGTAATACGGTTTACGCAAGAGGCTCCTCCGGCTCCGCCACCGAGTTCCGGTGCTCCGGGAGGCGAGATGAAACCTCCGGCAGATGCTCCTATCCCGAATAACCCAATGCCTGGTCCTATGCCGGGAAATCCAGGCATGCCGCCTGGAGGTAATCCCACTCCCGGAAGTGGGGGCATGGGTCCGGGTATGGGTGGATTTCCTGGCGGTCCGATGCCGGGTGGCATGAATCGTCCGTCGGACATGGGCGGGATGATGCCGGGAGCGCCGCAGGGCATGGGCCCTGGCGGCATGCAGGGGACACCGAATGGTCCCATGAATGGGTTTTCGAATGGTCCCATGAACGGTTCCATGAACGGTCCTGCCAATGGCCAGATGAATGGACCGATGAATGGCATGCCGAACGGCATGATGCAAGGATTTTCGCAGGGCATGAACCAGGGCATGAACCAGGGCATGAACCAGGGCATGCCGCAAGGCATAATGGGCGACCCCAACATGATGGGCCCGAAACCGGGAAATGGACCAAACATGCCTGGTACGATGGGTCCGAATATGGGCTCCGCACCGAACGGCATGGGTATGGGCCAGTTCCCCATGGGGAGCCCGGGCATGACAGGTCGTGGGCCCGGCATGGAGTCCGGCATGATGATGCCGCCCGTGAGTGGCATGCGTCCGGAGGATTCTGGCCGCTTGCAGCTCGGTGAATCCGTTCCCCAGGAAATGTCCGATGCTCGCCGCGAAGCAGAAATGGAGAAACAGCAGAAGCGCATGCTCGAGGATATGAAGCGCAATGCGCGCGGCATGACCCAGGGCATTCGCATGCTCGAGCGGGAAATGAAGGTGTGCGCGCAGGCAAAGATCGAAGTCTCGGGTGAGGCATCGACGAGTCTGGCGACCCTCAAAGATATTCCTGCGAAAGTGCAGGCCGCGACGGATCCTGAGGTGCTCCAGGAGCTCTTCGCCGACATGCCCGAACATTTCGATCGCGTGCGCGAATTCGCGGAGTCCTGCCGTCGGCTCCAGGAACTCCCCCGCATTACGAAACAACTGATTCGCGAAATTGCACAGGTGGAGCGCGAGACGAAGCAAATTGTTGCGCAGGCCAAGCGCGCGAAAATGGATTTGACGGAGCAGTCGAATGAGGTGCTCCAGACGACCAACGCGCTGCGTACGGAGGTCACTTCCATCGCGCAGGTTCGCACCGCGGACGCATTTGAGGATGCGATGGAGAAGCTGCAGGATGTACGGGAGCGTATCAATGATCTTCGGGAGAATACGGGCGCGCTCCGTGGCGTCTTGAACATTTCGCGTGCGATGACCGAAGCAGGTCGCGAGATGAAGCAAGCAGAACGCATGCTCGCGACCATGAAGCGACAAGGCAAGGATGTGACCGAGGCGGAGGAGCTCCTGGCAGAATGTAAGCCGCTCGTCACTGCACTGCAAACCATTGCGCGTGCGAAGCCGGTGGATGTGGATGCGGCGCATGAGGTGCTCCAGCAGCTCGAGGACTGCGGAGGCCGTGCGGATGTGCTCTTCGGCGGTCGTCCGATGCCGCGCAGCATCGCGTCCGAGTTCAGCCGCGCTCCGCAGCAGCCGCAATTGCCGGATGTGTTCCGCCAATACTCGGAACAATTCGGTGGTGGCGCGGGAGGCGTTCGTGCGGAGGCATCCGCTCCGAGCGCACGAGGACCTTCGCAGGATGGATGGGCGGGATCCGCCATGGGTCCGTCCGGATTCTAGGAAAGGAGTACGCGCCAGAAATCACGGGACGAACCTCCCGGTTCGCCCGTGGGCCCACTCCCTCTTTTCGGTCGAAGCAGCCATTCGGTCGCTTGCTCCCTCCGTATGTGGGGTCGGGCAAAGCCCTTCCTCCCCACATACTTCGGTCGCTGCGCTCGGATTCGGATGAAGTCCGCGAGCGGCACGGTACACCCAGTCGCCAATGTGACTGGGTGTACGCGTTTCGTTGCGGCAGCAGAGGTGATACGCTGCACGTACCCGTATGCGTATCACCATGACTCGCGATTACCCCGTTTCGGCTGCGGTCGATGCGGTGGTGCTGGTGCTCACGGAACCTGCGGCGGCAAAGCTCCCGTCGGAATTTCGTGCGCTCGATCGACTGCTCGATGGGTTGCTCACGGCCGCATTGGCGCTCAAGGATTTCTCTGGGCAGGAGCACACCACATTTACGCTGCTCACGAACGGGAAACTGCCCGCGCCGCGGCTCCTCTTGGTCGGTGCGGGGAATCGGAAAGATCGTACCCTGCTCGAGCTGCAACATATTGTGGGTGCCGCAGCGCGCACACTGCAATCCGCGAAGTGCGCGCGATGGGCGCTTGCGTTGCCACAGGAGTTGCGGCGGGCGTTTCGTCCGGAGGATGTGGGGCGCATGATTGCGAAGGCGGCATTGGTATCGACGTATCAGTTCCATCGGTACCAATCGGCTCCTGATGCAAAGTTACCCATGCCGGAGGAAATTGTGGTGGGACCGGTGACCGCAGTGGAGCAACGGAAGTACGAGGAGGGTATCGCGGAGGGCGCCATACTCGCCGAGTCGATGCATGTGGTTCGGGATCTCGGGAATCTCCCGTCCTCGGATGCAACGCCGACACATCTTGCGGAATGCGCTACCGCAATTGCAGCGATGGATAAACGGTTCCACTGCACCGTGCTCGATCGTTCCGACATGGAGCAGCTCGGGATGGGTGCGATCCTCGGAGTGAGTCGCGGTGCCACTGCCCCGCCGAAATGCATCGTGCTCGAATGGCGCGGGAATCCTCGGCGGCTCGCACGAACGAAAAAGGATGGGGCGCCGGCAGGAGATTGGTACGCGTTTGTGGGAAAGGGGATCACCTTTGATTCGGGTGGGATTTCGATCAAACCAGGGGATAAGATGGACGAGATGAAGTTTGATATGAGCGGCGGCGGTTCGGTGCTTGGGGCGATGCGCGCCATTGGCCAGCTTGGGTTTCCCGTGAATGTGGTGGGCATCGTGCCTGCGTGTGACAATCTCCCTTCGGGGAGTGCGTACAAGCCAGGAGATATTCTGCGGACCTGTCGCGGGAAGACGCTTGAAGTATTGAACACGGATGCGGAAGGACGCCTCGTACTCGCGGACGGTATTGGGTACAGCCTCCGCTACGAGCCGAAAGCGATTGTGGACGTAGCCACGCTCACGGGTGCCATTGTGGTGGCGCTGGGTTCGCACTATACCGGTCTCTTTGCGAATGATGAGAAACTCGAGCGTCGCGTGGAGCTCGCGTCGGCGTCTTCTGGGGATCGCGTGTGGCGCATGCCGGTGACGGATCCGTTCCGGCGCGAAGTGAAGAGCGACATTGCGGATCTCCAAAATTTGGGGAAGCGTGGACGCGAGGGAGGCGCATCCACTGCAGCAGCATTCCTTGAGGCATGTGCGGAGGGACGGCCGTGGGCGCACCTCGACATTGCCGGTACTGCGTGGACTGATCGGTCGCCATGGATTGCGAAGGGCGCAACTGGCGTGGGCGTGCATCTGCTCGTGGACCTCGCACGAGGATGGGCTGCGCGACGGTAATCAAATACATCCACGAAAGAACGCCGCCCAGCGAGGGGCGGCGTTCTTGGCGATGATCCATCACCTCGGAAACATGATGCCGAATGTCAGTCGCGCGGTGTGGAGATACGGTCAAGATGGTGGTTGCTTTTTGAGTAGCTGCTTGATGACCGGAATGAGCCGCGGCTGTTCGCATGCATTGAGTTCGCGCGCGTAGTGCTCTGATCGCAGCGCGGCGCGAATCGCTTCGTGTTCTGTTTCGGGAATATCGAGATCCTGCAGCCAGTCGGGGAGTTTCTGTTCGACCAGAGCGAGTTGTGCGGGTGTGAGGGCGGTCGGTTTTGGCGGTTGTTCGAGGCGCGCTATTTTTTGACGCACCGCATCGATGTCATCGATATTGAGCAGTTGTCCGTAGGCATTTTTCTGAAGTGGACGACGCGCCGCTTCCCGTTGTTCGCGATAGCGCTCAATGATTCGGTACGCGTCGCGCGACTCGAGCATGTTCCGAAGTCCCGCATACTCTGAGCTGCCGTCCGGAGATTTCGAGCCTGCCATGTCGAGAAAGCAGACCGTGAGGATGAAACCTGCTTCCTCCTCGGAAAATCGTGACGCAATTTTTTCCTGGTACAATTTCGCAGCAGCGGAATGGGGGAAGGCCTGGAAGTGCATCTCGTGATTCGCGATGCCTGCGAGGATGAGCGTATGCTCGCGAAGAAAATCCGCAACATCCGTACGTTCGCGTCCCAATGCTTCGAGATACTGCACGCCTTCCGGTCCATGATCGCGCTCGATTCCACCCGTGAGCTCCGCGTCGTGGCGATATCCGATTTTGGCAATCCCGCGTTCGCGGAGCGCTGCGCGGATCTGCACGTCATCTCCGTGCGCTTCCGCCACGAGTGCGCGCCATTCTTCCATCGTGAAGATGCGTGCGGATCCGTCTTCCAGTTCCACATTCATGCAGTCCGGTTTCTTGAGATCGTGGAGATAGACGTAGATCGCGATTGCAGTTCGGTGATCGCGCACGATTTTCGTGATGAGCTCCTTCGCCGCGTCGCGTCGGTCAGGGGGAAGGCCGAGGGCATCGAAATCAAATGTCCCATCGGCGATTTGCTCGACCGCTTCGAGGATCGCACCAAAATGCGCGTCCATGCGCAGTCCTTCATTGTGGTACGGGCCCCACTGCGGAGTGTCGAGTGTTGCACGGATGATGGGGAGGAGCGTCTCGGGGAAGGGGAGGGTTTCCAGGGTTTCTCGGCCCCGTCGTGCCCAGCGATCACGTTGCTCAGGAGAAATCTCGTGCATGTGTGGTTCGGTGTGTTCGGTGGGCATAGTGATGCGGGTGGTTGGTAGGTCACTGTAGCATGTGTATTGTTTGCGTTGCTTTTCGTGGCCTCGGTGACACGGTATCCTAAAGAAACGATCTCTCCCTATGCTCGCCTTTCTCCGCGGTACCATTCGAGCGACGTTTTCGGATTCCGTCATCGTGGAGGTGGCGAATCTTGGATATCGCGTGCATCTGCCGTCGACGCTACGGGAACGGTTGCGTGTGGGGGAATCCGTGGAATTCTATACGCATGAGGTCATTCGGGATGATCGTCGGGAGTTGTTCGGCGTGGCGAGCGATGACGCGCTCGGGTTGTTCCACGATCTTATCGGCGTGTCCGGGGTGGGTCCGAAAAGTGCGATTGGCATGCTCGCGCTCGGATCGCCAGGGGAGATTCGGAGGGCGATTGCACGAGAGGATGTAGCGTATCTCTCGAAAGTGGTCGGCATTGGTCGAAAAACCGCAGAGCGCGTCGTCCTGGATCTCAAGGGGAAAATGCAGGAGCGTATTGCGCTGGCTCCCGTAACCGACGATGGTGCGCCCGCGGATGACCATGAGGATCTGCTCGCGGCATTGGCGCAGCTCGGATACAAGGTACAGGAAATTCGTGAGGTCATTCGCAAGATGCCCGAAGAGGCGACGACGACCGAAGCAAAATTGAAGGTCGCGTTGCGTGCATTGGCGCGACCATCGTGACGGACTGAGCGCGAGGAGTACGTGGCGCACGGGAAGCCGCGTTGGACAGTATCGGTGCCTTGTGCTATAGCAGGAGCAGCGGCATTTACAACACGGAAAGGAGTGAACGATGGCATTCGGACAACGTGCGCGTCCCATGGATGCGGCAACGGCAGAACGGCTGCTTGCGCGCAAGCAGGTACCGCTCACCACCCTGCGCCGCATCCTCTATCGAGCGCCAGAGCCGTATAAGGCACGGGCGTGGCGAAAGCTCCTCAAGGCGGATACCCCAGAGCACTTCCGGGGTATTCTGTACTCTGCGACGGCCGAGTACCGGCGCAAGGCGGCGGACCGGATGATCACTGCGGGTTGTGGGTATGAAACGATCTTCATACACGCGCCTCGCGTGAATCGGGTGCGTCTCGCGCGGAAGCTGATTCAGGAAAACGAACGCGACCCGCGTCTGCTTCGGTGCATGCTGATCTATGCGCCCGAGCCGTATCGGTGGGGCGCGTGGGAGCGCTTGCTCGAGCTGCCGCGAGAGAAATCCGGGACGCTCGACATCATGCGGAATCTCCTGGAGCGTCGCGGACTGCCCCTTCGGTATCGCCGCGCGATTTCGGAGGTGCTGCTGCACGGGAAGAGCTTGGATGATTGGTTGGTGGTGTTGCGTAGCGGCCCCGAACCACAGCAAGGGCAGGCGGCCTTGCGGGTCGTGGTGGAACATCCGCAGAGTGCGGTGCTCGTGATCCGGTACTGTCGCGATCCGCAGCTCCGTGAGCAGGCGTGGCGGAAGCTCATTGCAGATGGTCCGACGCTCAATGTGCTGCATAAGCTGCAGGACTTCGTGTGTGGGGTCCCGCAACTCATGGATCCCGGTTTCGACGAGTATCGAGATCGCGCCATCGATATGCTCATGACATACGGCTCACAGGAACAGCGAGAATCGGTGGTGGGGCACACGGAAGAGCATCATCGGCACTGCGCGTGGGTTTCGAGGGTCCTCGATGGCCAACCGAGTTTGGAGATCCTGGAATATGCGCTCGTGAGTATGCATGGAGATGAGGACCTGCGTCGACGTGCGTGGAGTATGCTCGAGTTACGATGGCAGACCATGGAGCAGCTCATACGGCCGATCTACCATTTTCTCCACCTTGCGGACCGCGCCCCGGTAGTATATCGAGAGGCATTGGTGGGATACGCGCAACGTGCAATCGCTTGGGTACTCGATCATCCTGCGCAGTTCTCAGATTTCGGTACCCTGGAGCAAAATCTCCTCGACGTATTGCAGTGGCCGTCGGTGCATTTGGAGCAGTGGTCGCGCGCCGCAACGCTCCTGCTCGCGGGTGGACCATCACAGAGTGCGCTCTTGTACATCAGTCGGAGCGGGATCATACCGTTCGATGCGCAGGCGCGCACAAAGCTTACGGAGAAATCTGCTGTTCGGCGGTCCTGTAGTTCCTGATTCGGGTGCTGCTGGCGATATGGGCGGCCGGACCAATGAGTCCGGCCGCTTTCATTGTTCGCTCGTTCTCCGTTTGTGCGGCAGGATGGAAGGGACCGTACCGATACGTGTTTCCTGTGGCGATATGACGAGCAATGCTGCACATCACAAACTTCTCCAATCCAGCGGATGGGAACAATTTCAACATGCAGTGGGACGAACGACCGTTCGTGTCGATGGTATCCTGCTCATTCAAGCGCCCCTGCCACTGCGGAGGTGCTACGTGTCTTCTCCGCGTACTTTCGCGGAGATCAATTCGCACGTCGCGCGGGTCGATCAGTTCCTCGCGCTCGTCGAGCAGGTGCGCGCGCAAGCGGAACGGGTGCAGGCGGTTTCGTGGCGATTGGAGTGGCCCTTTACGGTGGCACCTACGGGTACGGCGCTGACGGCGCCGCGCATCCTGCGGCGCTTGCGCGAACCGGAGTGGACGTGGCGGGTGGATTTGCTACCCAGCGAAGATACGCTCCTCGCTGCCATGCATGAGAAGTGTCGATACAATGTGCGCCTCGCGCAACGCAAAGGAGTCGCCGTGCGAACGGCGCACGGGACACCGGCCGACATGGATGTCTTCTGGTCACTCCTGCAAGATACGGCGCAGCGGCAACAGATTCACACGCATCCGCGTCCGTACTACGATGCCATGATCCGTGCGCTCCAGCGTCCCAGGGCATCCGATGCGCATGATACGGATGTGCGATTGTACATCGCGGAGCATGCGGGTGTGCCCATTGCGGCTATCCTGGTTGCGTATTGTGGGGAAACGGCCACGTATCTCCACGGGGGATCCGCATACGCACACCGCGCACTGGTGGCGCCGCAGCTGCTCCACTGGACCGCAATGCGCGACGCGAAGGCCGTGGGGATGCGCTGGTACGATTTTGGTGGCATCGCGCCAGAGTCGGATGCTGCATCCCATGATTTTGCGTCCTGGGCGGGGATTACGGAATTTAAAAAACGATTCGGAGGCGAGGCGATGCATCATCCCCCCACATTGGATCTCGTCCTGCGTCCGTTTTGGTATCAAGGGTTCGCACTCCTGGCGCGCCTGCGCCCTTGATGGATGCGCTCGTATGCGGTATGACAGGACAGGAGGTTGATGACACATGAGCACGTCCGTACCTTGCACGGTTGCGTTCGTTGATTTTCAGGGACCGCTCTGTGCGGCATGGCGACAACAGTGCGCGGCACTTCCGGCATCTGTTGAGGTGGTGCATGGGACCATACTCATGGGTGATTGGGACGCGGTCGTGAGTCCGGCGAACAGTTTTGGATTCATGGACGGCGGCATCGATCGCGCGTACACCGCGCACTTCGGGCCGCAGGTCCAGGAGCGGCTCCAGGAATCCATTCGTACGCAGCATTACGGGGAGCTGCTCGTGGGTGCTGCCGCAATCGTGCCGACCGATCATCCGCGCACCCCGTACTGCATTGCCGCACCGACCATGCGGGTGCCCATGATCCTCGGTCCGGAAACCGTGCATCCATACCTCGCGACGCGCGCAGCGTTGCTCCTCGTGCGATACGGGACATTTCCGGATGGAACGCCGATCGCGCATCGGGTGCAGCGCATCGCGTTCCCGGGTATGGGGACGGGAATCGGTCGAGTGCCGCTCGACACCTGCGCACGCCAGATGTGTTGCGCCGTGCGCGAGGTACTCCAGGAGTCGCCTCGATTTCCGAGTACCTGGCAAGAAGCCAACGAACGTCACCAGCTCCTCTATCGCGATCAGGTGTATCACCTGCAGGGGTGATGCGGGGGTGCGCGCGGTGCGATGATGCGATAGCATGCAATCAATGGCGCGACGGCTCACGGGCCGTCGCGCACTGCATTTCTATGAGCGATATCATCGCCGCGATCGTCTTGGGTATTGTGGAGGGAGTGACGGAGTTCCTTCCGATTTCCTCCACGGGACACCTCATCCTCGCGAATCAGTGGTTCGCGTTTTCCGGTGCGCGCCTCACCGCGCTTTTTGATATCGTGATTCAGTTTGGCGCGATCGCGGCGGTGCTCATCGTCTTCCGTCGCGAGCTCGTCGTGGGGGAGGCCGCATCTCCGCACGTCCTTCCGCGGCGTTGGTGGCGTATCGGTGTTGGGGTGCTCCCGGCGCTCGCGGTCGGCGCACTTTTCGCGGAGTCACTGGAGCGGATGTTCTTCCGTCCGATCGTGGTCGCGATCGCGCTCGCGGTCGGCGGGGTCGTGCTCCTCGCGATCGAGCGGCGAACGTGGAAACCGCGTTGGCAGGTGCTCGAAGAGCTCCCGCTCCGGACGGTCATCGGCATTGGGAGTATCCAGTGTCTCGCATTCATGCCCGGCGTTTCGCGATCGGCAGCGACGATCATCGGAGCGATGCTCCTCGGATGCTCGCGGGAGCTTGCGGCGAAGTACTCGTTTTTTCTCGCAGTCCCGACGCTTGCTGCTGCATCAGGGTATGCGCTCCTGAAGACCTCGGTGCCGTTCGATGTGCGCATGATCGGTCTCCTGTCTCTTGGGTTTGTGGTGGCGTTTGTCGTCGCGTGGGGGGTGTTGGCGGTATTCCTTCGCTACGTGCGGACACGGTCGCTGGCACCGTTCGGCTGGTACCGCATCGCGCTTGGTGTACTCGTCTTGTTCCTTTTGGGTATGCAATAGGGTGTTGCCGCGCGCGGAGCGTTTCGCTACGCTCCGAGTAGCGCGCCCCCCCCACTCGCAGACTCGGTGTGTGCGTGCCTCGCTCGAGGATGGCCGCCCGCATGTGTCTGGTGGTGTGATGTGCGGGTTACTGGAGCCAGATCGCGCCCCCACCTCGCAGACTCGGTGTGTGCGCTCCTCGCTCGAAACCATGTGCAGGCGATCGCCCGTTCACGACTCCGTCACGGACCCGTCATCCGAGCAGGATGGCTCGGCTGCCGAGTCCGCGCCGTAGTCGTTGCGCGCTTCGCGCGCACGGCGCTCACTTTTCGCGCCCATAGCTCAGCCTGGATAGAGCGTGTGCCTCCGGAGCACAAGGCCGCAGGTTCAAATCCTGCTGGGCGCAGAGACATCATGGGCAAACCTCCCCCACTCCGCTCCTGAGCGGAGCTTCGCGGGGCAAGCCGGTTTCCCTCCTCCAATCAGACGACGCAGAAGCATTCGGTCGCTTGCCTGCGGGCGCATTCGGGGTCGGCGTGAAGCTGGTGCTTGGCACCATCCCGAGTCCGCGAGGGACCTCACACCATACATGGGGCATGTGAGATCTCTCGTCGCCCAGCGCTCCTCGAGACGACACAAGGGTCGGCCTGTCTTCTTCCCCGAACGCGTCCTCGCTTGCCCCGCGAAGCGTTGCTTGCCCCGTAGAGTTTGACGGCGTGGGGCGCGAAGTGGGGGCTGCGCTCGGGATCGGATGGATCCGCGAACGGATTGGTGGTGCGAGGATCAACAAATATCTTGTTTGCAAGCAAAACTCGTCGCCCGACGATGTTTTGTTTTTTTTGGGGGGGAACGTTGACGCGAGCGGTGGTTTATGGTATACAAATAGCGCGCCAACGCGGAAGGAGTATCTGATGGATCAACTTGGCACGAAGCTTGCGGCGGCACTGCTCGCGCGGGGATGCACGGAAGCGGATCTGGAGATTCTTGCGGAAAGTACTTTCGCTGCAGATCGGGCGGCGCATGCGCTGCAGGAAGTGGTGGAGATCATGCGCATGATCGCGCGCAAGCAGAGCGGGAAATCGGATCCCACGTGCAGCGACATTCGTGCGGCGCTTGATCTGGCGGGCCTTCATGGAAATGTGGAGTACCAATTGGCACGTGCAGCATACGGCAGGCGCATCCATCGTCGTCACGTGTTGGATCTCATGGGCTGAGGAGAGGTCATGATCGAGCTCATTCGGCATTTTGTTTCGAATTCTGCCGGCATCGCGTTCGCGGTTATTTTCGTGGCTACGTGCTACGGCATTGGCCGCACAATCAGCAATGCGCGTGATGCTCCCCGACGGCCGCGCGGCAAGATCAAGATGTGATCGTTACGGTATGGAGCCCCGTGCCCCTATGGCCAAGCCATGGTGCGCGGGGTTTTCGTTTACACAGAGCAGCTCCGCCTCGGGAGAGGCGGAGCTGCTCTGTGTATTGTCGTCGATATCCGGGCTAGCGCAGATATGGGAGCATCGCTATGGCACTGCCGGAGGAGGGGCGGGTATGGATGATTCGATGCTCCCGATGGCGGCGTTGTCCGGTGTGGGGGCGAGTGTTTTGAGGTACTCAAGGCGGGCGAGGGCTTGGCATCCGCCGTAGAGCTCACTCAATTTCGCTGCTTGCTTGGGCGTGGGTCGCGCGATGGTGTAGGACTTCGGATGTCCGCGAGTGATTTCCTTACAGAGTAATTTTTGCGCGTTTGGAGCTAGGCTGGCAAAGGAGACCTTTTGATAGATCGCCAGTACCTGTCGTTCTGACGTAAATGGTCCGAAACGTGCTGGTTGTTTTGCTGCTTTGATGGAGGTGCGAGGAGCTGGTTTCGTGATTTTCTTTTTGGTCGCGGCAATGCTCGGGGCAGCGATGAGGATGCCCAAGAACACCAGCACGCATACCCGAGCACACACACGCATTCGATGCATAGATGATATTGTACTCCTTCCGCACGCACTGGCCGAATGGCGGCCAGGGTTGACAGATTATTTGGATTTTGGTATTGTGCCAAGTCATTCAGATTATCTGGTGTTTCTTTTCGCCCGCAATGACCGGGCAGCAAGGGAGAGGCGAACAATGGCCAAGCCACAGGCAGTGAATCGGGATACCGCGTACCTCATGATCGAGCTTGCGACCGACGTGCCGGTACCGTTCGTGCGCAGCGTGTGCATCGCGTCGCAGCCGTCAACGTCCATGACCGCGAAGCCGGGGACGTACTTCGAGTATATGCGGATGGAGGGGGGGGAGAGCTTCGAGGATGCGCAGCGGCGTCTGCGCGAGTACATCAGGAAGATTCCGGACCTGCAATGGATGACGCAATACCTCGGGAGCTCCGAGGCGGGAGGGGATCAGTTCCGGGCGATGTGCTGGCGTGAGGTTGCGGAGAGGGCCATGCGCGCCGTTGGGGGACAGGTTCAGTTCCTCATTGACCTCGCCCTCCGCGTCCAGCTACGGTAGCGATCGTCCGATCGGTGAGCGCCCGCCCCTTCGGGGTCGGGCGCTTGTCTTTTCCGGTGCTGACTGCTACCCTGCCTCCAGTATCCGAAATTGGTTCATTCCTGCAGAATAGTGGGCCGCCCGATAGCGGATGCCCCATGGAGGTGTGTGTCGTGTCTTCCCCTGTTGCGGCCGCACTAGAGGTGGTCGTTGATGAGGAGATGATTCTGGAGACGGCTCCAGATTCGGTTGTCGATTCGGC
Source organism: Candidatus Uhrbacteria bacterium (assembly GCA_016188355.1). GTDB lineage: Bacteria > Patescibacteriota > Patescibacteriia > JACPHY01 > JACPHY01 > JACPHY01. The sequence goes on along the minus strand of JACPHY010000015.1, from coordinate 52,260 downwards.
GTACGGTGGTTTCGCGGCATTCCGCGCGCAGGCGTATCAGTTGCTGTCCGCGACGATGGTTGAGGATGGCGTGCCGCACCCCGCAGAAACGTATTTTGCATCCGTACTCCGTGCCCAGCCGTTACGGGTGCCGGGATGGTTGGAGGCGCTGTACGCGGAATACGCGGAGCGGAATGCGATACTTGCGGCAGGGCTCGTGCGCTGCGTGGGCCGCTGCGGGTTGGCGGTCGTTGGTGACTGGGGAGTAGCGATTATGCGTGCGGCGCTTCGTCATGGTGACGTGCGCATCCGTGATGCCGCGGTGGTGGCCATTGATGGTTGGGGGGATCCCGCCCTGCTCATCCTGCTGGACCCGCAGCGAGAGCCGATCGCTCGGCTGGCACGATATATGCATGCCATTCGGCATGAGGATGCAGCGGGGATTCCGTATTATCCGAGCAGTGAGACGATGGAATGCGCGCCGGAGCACGCAGAAAGCATGCGCGAACGTCGCGTCCCTGCGCGGAGCAGTGGAGTATCCGTGCAGACCGCGCATCCGATGTGGGAGCGCGTGCGTCCCTACGTTACCGCATACGTTACCGCAATGGTTGCGGTGGCGGCGGGCGTCGTCGTGCTTCTGGTTGACGCGTGAGGTTGCGTCCGCTCCTTCGGGGGCGGACGTTGTTCGTGGTTTAAGGGAGGCGATCGGCTTTCCTTGACTCCGTTTTTGCGTGGTGTACGATATCAACTTCCCCGAGCCGTTGCTCGTGGGTTGTTCTTTTGGTCATGGAGGTGCGACATGGTGGATGTGTTACCCCGTACGCAGCAGCGCACGATGCTGGTGCGCGGCGTGATCGCGGCAGAGCGAGTGCGGGAACGCGAGTTGGCGATGATCCGAGCACAAGCGCTCCTTCGTTCCCTGCGATGGTGCGGTGATGCGCCGTTTCTCCTTGGATTCCTCGGCATGCCGTTCGCCGTGTGCGTGTGTGTGATCGTGGGGCCGTTCCTTTCGCTGGAATCGCTCCGTGTGCTCTTTGCGATTTCCGTGACGTTGCTCGCGTACAGTGTAATCACCATGCTCTTTCTTCGGTATTGCTACTATCCGCGCGGCTGCGCGTTGATTCGGGAGCTGGATCAACTCATCGGGAGGAGCGGGCGCGTGCAGTGTGCGATTGCGGATTGGGGTGAGCGTGACCCATGTCTCGTGGTCCGCCTTTCTTGGTGGCGCGCGCATGCTGCCGCGCGTGCGGAGTAATGATGGCCGGTCCCTTTGGGACCGGTCGTTTTTTTTAGAGGTCGTGCGTGCGGATCGCGCGATCCGTATCTGTCGAAAAAATCGACAACGTATCTGCTGTCCGGGTATGATGGTGCATTCCATACTGTATGCGCATGATCACCGCACATCTCGTGGATGCGCTCCGCGTCTTCGGGTTCGATGCAAAGCACGCGCAGGTGTACCTTGCGTGTTTGGAGTTGGGATCTACCACGGTTTTGGAGCTTGCGCGGCGGACTCGTTTACCGCGGACGACGCTGTATCCCATGCTCGAGTCCCTCCGACGAGAGGGATATGTTCGTTTGGGTAAACGTCACCGCGGGAGTGTGTACACGGCGGAATCGCCCGCAGCACTTGCCGCACGGCTCCAGACACGTTCCCAGGCATTCACGGAGATATTGCCGGAATTGGAGGCTATCCGTGCGAGCGTTCGCCCTGGCGCGGGGGTGACGCTTTACGAGGGGAGTGATGGATTCCGCCAGCTGTGGGAGCGTATTTTTCGCTCCGGGGTTTCCGCATACGAAATTTGTACGAGCGGCGTGGGGCTGACGGAATTCGTCCGCGAGGCGTATCTGGTGGAGCGGATTATCGCAGAGCGGATTCGTCGCGGCATTCGGAGTCGGCAGCTCATTGTGGATTCTCCTGCTGCGCGTCGCATTGTGGCGAAAGATGCGGATGAGCTGCGGGAATCGCGTTTTTTGCCGCAGGGCATCACCTTGCCGGCGACCACGATTACCTTTGGAGAAGAGGTGGGATTCATCACGACGCGTCGGGAGAATACAATGATCCTCATTGCGAGCGGCGAAATTGCGGTGACGTTCCGTACGACATTCGATCTCCTGTGGCACGCAGCGGTGCCGATCGTGCGTCCGGGAAAACCATGAGGGGATGTGCCGAACAAGAAAACGCGGGCCACCTCGGTGGTCCGCTCGTTGTCTCATGCTCCGGTGGGGGTTGGTTCCGGTCCCAGGAGTGCTGCGCCAAATATTTTTGCCGCACGGCGTAAGGCGCTCAGGTCGTCGCGGGTAAATTTGGCGAGTACGATTTCATCGAAGTAGCGAACTGCGGAGAGTTCGATGGTGCAGCGTCCATCGGTTTCCACGATTTTGAGTACCCTCGCGCGTTGCATCTGAATGAGCGTCGCGTCGACGATGGGGTGGTCCTCGTGGGGATATGCGGCGCATCCGAGGTGCGTGAGCATGGGCGATGCGAGCCGTGCGACACAGAGGGCGTGATGGAGACGGGTGCGGTCGTAGGGGAGTACGTCGTGTTCCGTTTGGGTGAGCGCGAGCAGCGCGCCCAGAATATCCGCAGGCTTCATGGTGCGACTGGTTGGCGGCATGACTCCCTCCTCCGGGTGGGGTGATGGAACGAACAGCGGACGCGATCGTTGCGCATGAGATGCGTCGCCGCCAGACTCATGAGTCTGGCGGCGACGTGGCGCTATGGGGTGGTGGCGTCTCGGAGCTGCATGGTGAGCGTGTTGCTCGGTACGGTGCGTGCGGGCGTAGTTCCGGTGGTCGCAATATCGACGGTCGTGCGGAAGGTGATGGTTCCTTTCGTGGGGAAACCAGGAAGGGATTCGGTGGTATGGAGGGGAAGGACGAAGTCGATTTGTCGTTGCTCGCCGGGCGGAATCGTGGTCAGAGCAGGGATTTCTGTGGCGGTCCACGTAATGGTGCCCCGGCGTCGCCCGGCGCCCAGTTGTTCCCCGATGGCGATTCCGTTTGCCGTGTCGGTGATGTGGTTGAAGTTGAGGATGCTGCGGTCGCCAATTGCCGGAGCTTCGAGTATGGCATGCACGGTCACGCCTTGCAGGGGTTTGGTGCCATCATTGCGAATGGTGGATCGGAAGCGCAGCGTATCGCCGGCATGGACGTCCAGTGCTGTCGCTTGATCGTTGGCCGTGGCAACGACCGCCACATCTCCACCCACCACCATGGTACTGGTCTCCGTGCTGGCGAGCGCGATGGAGTGATCGTTCGTGGTTTTTAGGAGTGCGGTCGCGCGGAGCGTGATGGGATCCCGTCCGCCATCCGTGAAGTTCCCGGTGAGGATGATGGTGCCCTTGGCATTCGGGGGGAGTTCGCCCAGGGACCATTGCAGCAGGTCTTTCCGTGCGCGTTCTGGCTTTGCAGAGGTGAGCACGAAGGTGCGCGGTGCATCTACGGTGACCTGCATGGGGGGAAGGATGCGTTCCCCGAGGTGTTCGTAGGTGAGGGTGTAGGTGACGGGACTGCGCGGCAGTATTTCGGTGGGTCCCTCGATACTGAGGGCGATCGGACTTGCACCGAGTACGGTGGACGCGGACGCGGTGGTTTGGAAGTCCGCATTGAAATTGGCGGGTCGGTAGATGGCCAATGCGTCGATCACGACACTATTGGCGGGCGCGCCGAATATCTGTCCCCGTACCTCAATCGTTTTATGTCCATGGTCCGGGATGGTGCCCAGCGTCCATCGGAGCGTGTGGGTATCATCGGGCGTCGGGAGCGCGGTGATCATGCGGAAGTCTCCCGGGAGTCGGAGTTCAATGCTGCTGGACGCAAGGGGGACGCGATCGTTGTTGGTGAGCGTGACCCGATAGGTGGTTTCCTCGCCGAATCCGACGGCGGAGGGTGCATCGATGGTGAGGAGGACGTCACTGCCACTCGAAACGGCGTACGGCTTAAAGAGGAGGAAGCTCGTCCATGCGGCAACCGCGAGCATGGCGAGTGCCACGAGGCTTCCCGCAATTGCCCATCGGCGCCAGGTGGGCGGTCGGCGATCGAGTCGCGTAAAGTCGGGCAGATTGCCGTCGGCATCTCGATAAATGCGCTCCACGTTTTCTCGGCGAATGCGCGTGGGAATGCCGTGACGTTTCCGTTTGTTCGACTCATGCGACATATGGTTCTCGCGTTTTTCGTGTTTTAGTTTTTTGGAGCCACGAGTGCTCCCGTGAAGAGATCGGTGGTGAGGAGATCATCAACGTTCCAGGTGCGTGTTCCCTGTGCGTGGAGGTTGCGCGCGATCCATGTGGTGCGCCAGCTTGGATCGATGGTGAAGGAGTGTTGGAAGGTGGTTTGCATCCCCGGTTGTTTTTGCACGGCAAGCGAGTAGGACTGCGGATCGGCGGGAACTGGTGTGCCGATCGCGTTCGTGCGTGTCCGTTCGATTTGCCATGGCAGGACGTAGGTCAATTGCACGGCAGTCGATGTGCCCGGATCGATTTGCAGCCAGCCGCCAAACACCGTGTGACCGAATTCTTCGGTAATGCGAATGCCGGTGCGCGGATCGATGGTGGGGGTGAGTTCCGTGGCGAGGAGGGTACGATCAGGGATGGCATCCGTGGGGATGGGCTCAAAGGCAGCGGCATCCGGAGATTGGAATCCTTGCGCACTGAGCAACGTGGCGCCTCGCGGCACATACACGCGAATGTAGTCGAGATGATGGAGTCCGGCAAGGCGCGCGGATGCCGGTGTTCCGACAGGTGCGGGCGTGCCCTCATGCGTTCTCGTGATTCGGAGGGTGTCCACGATGGAACCATCGGCCCGGAGGTTCGCGGTGTGTGCGGTATTCGTGCGGATGGAGGTATCGGTTTTCCCGCCGCCAATGTTCGCATGAACGACGAAGAGGGAATCTCGTGGTGCGCTGTGTACGGCTCCATCCCATCGCGCGGTCGCCACTGCGCGTTGCACGGCATCATCGGAGAAATGGACGAGTACATCTCGTTCATCGAATGCGCGGAGGAGTCGATCCAGGAGCAGGAGGCGTGTCGAGGTGTCGCCATCCATGGTGAGGGTAGTCAGTCGGCGGAGCAATTCCGGTGCGAGCGCGCCGAGGATGGCCTTTGGCTGTCCCGTACGCCGTGCGGCCGCACTTTCCACGGTGTCCGTGATTGCGGTGAGCACATCCGCTGCACCGAATGAGCGCTCTCCGACCGTCACTGGACCGGTGAGTGCGAGTATGTCCGAGAGGAGTGGCGCGTTCACGGCAATCACCGCATCGACGCTGGGGCCTCCTCCGGCGATGTAGAACGTGCGGAGCTGTCGTGCGCTCGTGGGAAAATCAGGAAACCAGTTCGCGTCATGGAATTGCCATGTGGAGGTGAGGAGTCGCAGGGGTTCCGGTGGGAGGACGCGCAGGCGGGATTGTCCGGAGATGTCGTACGACCCTCCTCCCGGAAGTTCAAAATTTTGCACCGTGCCATTTGCGACATCGAGGAGCGCAATGGATCCCATGAATCCGCCGGTCGGGCGAAGCTCTGCGGGGTTTTGGAATACGAGGAGGATCCGTCGTGGACGATCCATGCCGGCGAGCGCGGTGAGGATGGGGAGGAGAGATTCCACGCGACGGAGCTCGTATTGTGCTCGGGTAATCGTGGGGACGAGTGCGGGCGCCGCATGGGGGAGGAGTTCCGCTGCTGCATCAGCGCGGGTGCGTGCCGTGTGGAATGCGGCAGTTGCCGCACGGAGCGCGTCGCGACTGTCGGGCGATTGGGGGTCGATGGTCGTGAGCAGTGCAATGCCACGAGTGGCGGCGCTACTGGCGTCCGCGAGGGCTATTGCTGCGCGCCGCGCGTCTTCCGCGCGTCCGATGGTCGATTGCAGGAATGGTACATGGCGACTCGCCGCGAGTCCGAGCTGTGATGCGGGGCCGGCGATTTGGGCGATGTTGTCGAGGGTGGTGCGTGCGGCATTGAAGTCCGTGATTGCCTGTTGGAAGGAGGACTGTTGCACCGCCGCAGCGCCGGTAGCGAATCCATCGAGCACGTGTGCGGTTGCACCGAGGACACGGCTACGGATTGCAGGAAGTTCCGCACTCAGTCCGAAAATTTTGAGCGGGAGAATGGTGAGGGTGAGGGTGAGTGCGAATGTGGCGGCATGGCGGAATTGGATGCGGGTGCGTTCGACCGGCGCAATGCGCACCGGTGCCACGCAGAGACGATTGCTCGCCGGACTCAGCGCGGGCAATGCGCGATAGGGCAGGGTACGTGCCCACCACCAGAGCCGGAGCTGCGTGCGAAGTGTGTGGGGGTGCGGAAGGCGGAAAAATTGCCAGATCGGCCAACCGAGTTCCCGCCAGAGCGTGTCCATGGTGCCGATGCAGACGGTGCAGATGAGGAGTTCGTCGTACGGCGCGCGAACGGCGATGGCGGGGGCAGGAACGGATGGGGTGGGTGACACGGAGATCCGAAATGATCGCGTACGGATCTGCTGCCACCATAGACGCAGTGTGGTGACGGGGGATTGCTGGGGGAGTCGCGCCGCAATCTGTGTACGAACGCTTGCTGCAAGATCGAGTGCGGGGGTGGGGATTGGGCGTCGCTGCGGTGCCGGCCGGGTGAGGGCGATGACGTGGCGCGATGGATCTCGCGGGAGGCGAGCATCAATGGGAACGGCGAATGGGAGGGGCGCGGTCGAGGTGCGTGCGCCAGGAGCGGTGACCATCGGAGCGGAGGTGGATCGTTGTGGCGCGGTGCCGGCGGCAATGGGGATGGCGATGCGATTGGGCACTGGTGCTGCGACACCGACTTTCGGTGTGAGGGGTGCGGGGGTGGTGGCAAGGGAAGATGTGATGGGCGTGTGCGCGGTGCGATCGGGCGGTGCGTGGTACGTGATGAGCGGCTCCCACGCATGGAGCGTGCCCGTGGCTTCGTCGTGGAACGCCGTGAGGTTTCGATCGGAAAGGAGCGCAGGGAGGCATCCCAGAAGCTCCGGGAGGTTGTGATCAGGAGGGATGCTATCCCGTTTGACGCGGGATGCGGTGCGGCGTGGTCGCGGCGTGGAGGAAATGGCACGGGGCACAGTCCGGGAGGGTCTGCGGTGTGGCAGCGATGCCGATGGCCGCAGGTAGGTGATCCCGCAGCGGCGCGGGGTATTAGGACGGGAAACGGAGGGCGAGCGCCTCGCGATACGCGCGCAGTGTTTCCGTTGCGCAGGAGGACCAGGAGTATTGCTGCGCGCGCGCACGCCCGTGACGTATCAGTATATCACGGAGTTCGTGATGGGTTCGGAGTTCGCGTATGGCATGGTGCAGTGCTTCTCCGTCCCCCGGGGGAAAGAAGTGCGCACCGTCGCCGAGTATTTCCGTGTGCACGGGTATTTTTGTCGCAACTACGGGAATTCCTTTTGCTGCGGCCTCGAGCGTGGGGAGATCGAATCCCTCCGCAAGACTCGGGCTCACGTATGCGGTCGCGTGTTGATAGAGCCACTGTAGTGCTTCATCACCGCATGGCCCCATGAACACGATTGGTGTTCGAGTATCCACATGGGTGCGGAGTGTGTGGTAGAAATCGTCTTCTCGCCCCACGAGCACCAAGAGAAGACCATCCTCAGCCTCGGCGATATTCGGCCATACGCGAACGAGCCATGCGAGATTCTTGTGTGGGTACGCATTACCGACGTAGAGCACGAATGGGCGATTGGGGAGTGGTGGCGCGTCCGCTGCTGTTCGATTCTGCTGCGCTGATGGAGGAGGGGGTGCAGCGTGGTTCACCCCAAGATGCGCGGCGATGACCTGTTCCGGGAGTACGCGGAATCGCCGCACGAGGTCATCTTTGACCGCGCGGGATGGGGTGAGGACGCGCATGCTGCGACGGACGGCGTCACGGATGACCGAGCGATATGCGAGGTATTTCGTCCAGAATTTGATGGGGCCGAGCGTCGAGGCGCGGGTAGTGGGGTGGTCGAGGAGGATGGTGTCGTGGATGGTCGTGAGGAATGGCCCACGATACGCGAGCGGGTGATCAAAGTGCGTAAAATGCATGAGATCCACGCGCGCATCGGCAAGCACGCGCGGGAATTGTGTCTGCGCAGTCAGGGTATACGGCCGAAACTCGGCGAGTACCTTCGACCACCGCGTGTTCGGCGGCGCAAAAGTTGCGAATGCATCCCGACGGAGGAAGACGACAAATTCGAGGTCCGCTGTTTCTATTGGCATGGCACCGAGTGCGTGCACGAGTTCTTCCGTATATCGACCAATACCCGTTCCGCTGGCCACCCCGTAGAGTCGTGCGTCGATCCCGATGCGCATAGTGCTGCCATTATAGCGAAACGGGTGGCGCACGGAGGCAGTTTTTTCTGGAAGTCCGTCTTATTGACAACAATAGGGATTCGCGGCATATTTATCGCATCTGTTTTTACTGCGAAGAGGTGGCTGAAGCCTTCCTGAGGAGGTTGCATGAGTTCTGACGAGCCAATCGGTGATCGCAAAGGGCGCGGAAGTCCATTGGAAGATCTCGAGCGAGGCCGGCAGCGAATCGAGGAGCTTGTTCGGCTCGTTCCGGAGGAGCTCTGCGTGTCGTTCGTTCTGGAGTCGTGGGCGGACATGGACAGGGCGCTCGAGCATGGAGGAGGGCCCGATCCAGAGCCAGAGCCTTCTCCTGCGGCAGTGGTGGCGTTTGCGGAATGTATTCTGGAGGAGGAGGACTTGGATCCGGCGCAAGCGAAAGCGATGCTGGAATTCGTTGATCGCATTCGCGCGAGCGGAAAGCTCCCAGAGCCAACCCCGGAACAGGCGGAGGAGAGTAAGCGGCACGCCCTCGCGCGTGAGGTGTTGCGGGCGCGCTATTCGTTTGTGTGGGAATGGCTGGATAAATATTGGACGGCCACCCGGAACAAGATCGGTCAAGCAATTCCGCTCGACCATGACCTCTTTCCTGCGTACCTCACCGAGCGAAGCCGGAGGCGTCTGCGTGCAAAGGACGAACACGTCCACGATCCGGATGACGGACCGCTCGTGGTGCTCGGTTACCGCTGGTATCCGGCAAATGCCAAAACGATCCTCGTGCAGGCAGAGGGCAACTTTCACGATCTGGCGAGGCTTTCGGGGGCTCGAACCGGAGCCAGTGAAGAGAATATCAAGGAGTTCGCGCAACTCATGGTGCGTGTCCTGAGCCCGCATCTCCCGAGCGGTTGGAGCGTGGTGGTGCGCGTTCGGCGACGAGTGCGGTTTCAGGAAGTCGTCATCGAATCGCAGGGGAACGGCGCGACGAGCTGATCAGGAGACGGTCACCCAACCGGGTGGCCGTCGTTTCGTTGGTGGACGCATCATGTATGCTCATGCGCGGGTCGTTCGTTTCCGTCTGGGTTTCCCCGTTGGTCGCCACTTGCCGCTCTCGATGCCTTTCAGGAGACGCCTTTGCGCTTCCGCCTTGGCCCTGGTCGTCCCCTTCGCTTTAACGCCCTGCGGGGTACGAACCTCGTACTTGCTGCCTTTTTTGCGGATGGTGACGGGCATAGAGTAGTGCTCACCGTGGTCGAAATGACGAACGAAATATCCGTGTGCTTCCTACGAAAGGGGATACGATAGAAGCGCAGCAATGGTTCCATGTGTTCCTATGACGGTCACCGTCGCCATCTGTACGTATAATCGGCGCGCATTGCTTGAACAGTGCTTGGCGTCGATTTTGCGGCATGCGGCAGGAGCGAACGAGTTCCTGGTGATTGATGACGGTTCGACGGACGACACTGCAGCATATTGCCAGGAATTGCAACGCATGCACCCAAAGCTGCACGTCGTACGCCATGCACAAAATCAGGGAGTCAGCGCAGCGCGGAACTCGGCGCTCGCGCAGGCCCAGGGCGAGGTGCTTGCGTTTACCGATGATGATTGCGTGGTGCAGTCGGGCTGGCTCGCTGCGCTCGTCGCATCCTGCGGGGATCCGGAGGTTGTGGCTGCGTACGGTTCAGTGATCTACCGTGCCCCGGGGTATCGGGGTCGATTTCCCGAACGCATCGTCCAGAACCTCGGCCCGACGTGGCCGGGCGCGGGGTGTATCGCCTATCGCGCGGCGGCGCTCCGTGCCGTTGGTGGATTCGATTCGCAATTTGGTCGGTATCACAACGAAGACACGGAGATCGCCTATCGATTGGCTCGTGTGGGACGGCTGGTTCCTGCATCGGGTGCGGTCGCGATCCATGCGGAATCGTTCTGGACTCCCGCAACGCTCGCAGCGCAGTCGCGCAATGCGAGCGTATGGCCGCTCCTCGCTGCGCGGTATGGAAACGAAATCTTTACATCGGAGTTCCGTCCGCCGATCCGATGGCGGCACGTCGTCAACGCGGAGGATTATCTCCCGCTGCTCGGATTTCCATTCCTGCTCCCGCTCCTGATCGTCCGCTACGTGACGCACGGTGGGCGCGATCCCGTGCTGTTCTTTGCGAAATGGCCGTGCTATCTGTTGCGTCGCCGATGGCATATCTGGCGAGCAGCGATACGGCATCGGGTGTGGATGTGGTGAGTGCGTGATATCATGGTGATATCGTATGCACCCCTACCCGCATTCCATGGCGCTCCTCAAGTCGATTGCCACTGCTGCGCCACCGTTTACCCCGGAACCGACCATTCGCGCGGCGCGTGCGGCGTACGAGCGATTGCTCCGCATGCCACCGAGCCACACGGCGGAACTGGAGGAGGTACTGGTGGCGTACGGGAAAATACTCTGGCCGTATCGGAAGGCGCTCGAGGCACTCGTGCGTGAGCACCTGGAGGCGCATGATTTTGATCGCTTTGTTGCCAAATTGGATCGCAAATTGCGAGAGAAGTACGCTGGATTTCGTGCGGATGGCGGATCGATCCTCCTGCTGCATGACACGAGTCGCATCGGGGGTCGATTTACGACTGCCGAACTGGGCGCGCTCTGTGCGGTGCTCGCAGAGGCGCGTCGCGAGGCGGAGACGCATGTGCGTGCCGCGATTGTTGCGGATGCCACGGAGTACCAGCAGCGTGTTCGCGTGTATGCGGCCATCCAGCATGAAATCGAACAGCATCTCGCGAACCTCCGGCGGCTCGCAGATCGCATTGCGCATGATGATGGGGCGCATCGAGAAATTCACGAAGTCGTTCGGCAGTTCGAGCGCGGCCTCGCACATCTCGCTGTGGAGCCGACCGTCGCCGAAGTGTGCACCGTGACGGAGGCATACCATGAACGCCACCACATGCGAAAAGATCATGCGTTCCGGAGGGAGCTGTTTCCGAAGTGATGGAGATTGACAAGTGCGCACAGCACTGCTACCGTCCGGGTAGCAGTGTTGCTGCGTTTGGAGGTGGCCATGTCGAGCAATGCTTCCCAGGCGGTACTGGATCAGTTATCTGCGGAGATGTTCGCGCGGACGAAGGATGCGATTGCGCAGCTTCCCGGCATGAAGGCGGCGCAGTCGTGTTCGGATCAATGGATGGAAGATTTTTGCCGGAGGATCGGACTCGATCCCGCCAAGGCGTTGCCGCTCTCCGAAGCAGATGAGGAGCAAATCCGGCAACGCACATTCCAGCCCATCATCCAGAGCGCGGTTGTGGTGGTGGTTCGGGCGCTCTTGGAGGCCGCATCGCAGGACTCGGTTTCCTTCGACGTGCATGCGCTCGCTGCGCTGGCGCACGCCTGCATCGAGGATCCGCAGTGGATGCGGCAGCACGGCATCGGAGACAGTCCCGATCTCGCGCAGGTGCTGGCCGCGGCGATCGCTCCCATACTGCTCGAGTCGCCTGCACTGACCGCTGGCGCGACCCTGCAACAGTACGACCATGGACGAGCGCATCGGTATCATTGGGCCTCGGACGGAACGAAGTTGGTCATCGATCCGGTTCCATGAGAAAAGAGAAGCGTTGATGTGAAACTGGGCAGAGTGCGTCATGGCGATGGCGATCGTTACCGGATTTAGTGGCGGAACCGGAAATCTGGTGGTCGTCGGCCTGCTTCTCCATTACGAAACGCAGTAGCGTGCAGTGCCGACCCATGCGGGTCGGCACTTTTCATGCGATGAGGAGGTGGTGGAGTTGTTGAGCAGCGGTGATCCAGGAATAGCGCTGTGCGCGTGCGCGACCCTGTGCGATGATCTCCGCACGGAGATGGTGGTCGGTGCATGCATGCACGATTGCGCGCGCAATGGCGCCGGGGTCGAGCGGATCTACGAGGAGTGCGGCATTGCCGAGGATTTCCGGAAGCGATCCGCCAGTGGACGCGACGACCGGCGTTCCGGCGGCCATGGCTTCGAGGGGGGGGATGCCGAATCCCTCCCAGATGCTGGGATAGGCGAAGCAAGTGGCAAGCGCATAGAGCGCGTGCTTTTCGTGGTCCGGAATCGCGGAGAGGAAACGGATACGATTGCGCATCGCGGAATGATCGGCGAGGCGACGTATGGTGCGGGTCGCGCTGCCTGGAATGCCCGCAATGATCAAATGCGTATCCTGGAGTTCGGGGTGCGTGGCGCATTGTTCGAATGCCGCAATGAGGCCGTCCAAATTTTTTCGTGGCTCCCATGCGGAAAGCGTAAGGATGAATTTCACGGGTAGCGCATATCGCGAACGGAGTGCGTGGGGTGATTCTGTGGGTGCGCAATGGGTGATGCCGGGAGGAATCACGTGGACGCGCGATGTGGGGATGCCGTACGTATCCACAATATCCCGCGCAGTCGTGTGAGAAACCGCAACAATGGCGTTGGCGCGCTGGAGGAGGGTGCGCGGTCGTATCGCGTGATGCCAGAGGCGTTGCTTTGGGGTGAAGCAATCAGGGAAATGGACAAAACTCAGGTCGTGGACCATGACCACGAGCTTGGTGCACCGGTGGAGTGGGGGAAGGAAATTGAGGTTCGGGAGGAACACGACATCGACCTCCGGAGGGCGCAGGACCGGCAATCCGCACCTTGCGGCGGCGTTCCAGCATTTGTTGGGCCAGTACGTCCGCATCCAGCGCGCATGCGGAGCGGTGAGGACGGGAAGATGTCCAGCGAAATTCCCCATGCCGTTGACGAAGAGGAGATACTCGTTCGCGGTGTCTCCGGCGAGGAGATGCTGCAGGAGCTGCTCCGCCACGACACCGACGCCCCCGCGGGGCGGGGGCGATTGGAGACTCCGACCATCAAAGAGAATGCGACTCACATGAGGAGCATTTCGAGTGTCGCGCGTTCTTCGCTCGGTAAGAGCTTCGCGCGTTCGAGGTGGAGGAGCACGGCAAGCACCGCCTTTCGGACGCCGTCGACTTTGTTGATGGGCGGCTGCGAGAGGAGTGCATCAATTTTTGCATCGAGGTACTGCTTCGTGACCATTTGCGCGCCGAGGGTGATTACCTCTTGCTCTACCCGTGACATGCGTTGTTTGAGGTCCGCAATATCGGATTCGATAGTTTGCAAGCGGAGGTCCAGCGCATCGAGTCGATGATCGATGCCATCGAGTCGACCGTCGACTCCTCGAAATCGTTCATCCACAGCATCAAATCCCTCCTTCGTGACGCGGAGGATGATCTCGGTCTGCTCCTCGATGAATTTTTTTGTTTCCGCGTCCATCATACGTACGCACAGTATCGATCGGTGTACGCGGGATGTCAATTTCCCGTTGCTTGTGGGGATGAGGCGGATGGAGCTGCGGGCGGAGTGGCGGCGGTGGTGTCTTGGAATTCCTTCCGCGCATTGCGCACGTATTGGGTAATTTTATCCCGGAACACGCTCGTGTCGAATTGCTCGGCGTGGCGGTGAATGTGTTTCGGATCCCAGTGACGTGCGTGGCCGCGGAAGCGGAGGAGGGCGTCGGCGAGACCTTCCCAGGACTGCTCATCGAAAAAGATGCCCGTTTCGTTTTCGATGATGGTTTCCATTGCACCGCCGCGGCGGAACGCGATCACCGGGCGTCCTGCGGCCATCGCTTCAACCGCCGTGATGCCAAAATCCTCCTCCTGCGGATGAATGAAGGCGAGCGCGTTTTGGAGGAGGTCGCGTTTTTCGCGCTCGCTCACCTGTCCGCGGAACGCGATGGTGGGCCCTGCCATGGCGCGGAGTCGTGCTTCGTCTTCGCCGCTTCCTGCAATGACCAAGGGCAACTGGAGTCGATTGCATGCGGCAATGGCAATATCGACTTTCTTGTACGGCCGTAAGCGGGAGACGATGCAGTAGTATCCGCCTTCACCGCTACTCGGAACGAAGTATCGGGTATCAACGGGTGGATAGATCACATCCGCGGGGCGCCCATAGTATTTTCGGATGCGTCCAGCGACCCAGCGCGAGTTCGCGATGAAGCGATCCACTCGTTGCGCGGATTGGTAATCCCACATCCGCAGCCGGGTGAGGAGCATGGGGAGGAGGAGTCGTGCCGTGCCGCGTTGGGGCAGCTTCTCCAGGTACTCGTGTGTATCGCTCCAGAGATACCGCGTGGGCGTGTGGCAGTAGCAAATGTGGAGCTGGTGGGGGTGTGCAATGACCCCTTTGGAGAGCGCGGAAGATGAGGAGAGGATGACATCGTACCGGGTCAGATCAAAGGTCTCGAATGCCGTGGGCATGAGGGGGAGGAACCATTTGAACCAACGCCGTCCTCCCGGGAGACGTTCGATGAAGGAGGTACGAATATCGCACCCACGGAAGAAATCCGCGATCGCGTGCGGATCGTAGAGCAGGGTGTAGATCGGCGCTTTCGGGTACACGTCCGTGAGCGTGAGGAGGACTCGTTCCGCGCCGCCGATTTGATTGAGATGGTCGTGGACGAGCGCAAGGCGCATACGCCGAGTCGGTGTCAGTGCGGTAGCATGATAGCAAGAACTCGGTCGCCGTCATCTTCCGGGATCATGGCCTGCAGTTTGGTTGCCAATGGGAGCAATGCAGCGCAACGGAAAACCGGCCTCCGAAGGGAGGCCGGTTTGTTGCATCTACTCCACGCATCCGCGCTGGGTGTATTTGGGTACGCGGGGATCGCATGGTTTTCCGGTCATATCCGAGAGTGCGGGGAGCGGGCGTTCCGGTTCGATGCAGCCGGGTTGGAACGTGATCGGAATATTCATGTCGCATGACTTCCCCGCAAAGGGGAGCGGTGCAGATGGCGCCGATTCTTCGATGCATCCGGGCTGCCAGAGGCGGGGAATGAGCGGCACGCATCGGCGATCCGTCGGCGTGGCGGGGGCGACGGGAACGGAAATCGTCGGCGGCACGCTGGGCGATGGGTTGGTGGTTGGCGGTGGTGTTCGTCGGGCGCGAACGGCAGAGCCAAAGACCGTGAAGCTGGTTCTCGCCTTGACGCCATTGCGATCCACTACGAGCAATTCGTGTGGGCCATTGGCCATGGTGCGCGGGATGACGTAGGCCCAATCGAATGATCCGTCCTCCTCGGTTTCCTCCTCAATTTCCGGTTCGAACTTGCCATCAATGGCTACCGCGATGCGAAGTTCCGGTGTGAATCCTTCTCCCTGCACGAGGAGTCGGCGACCGGGACGTGCGGTTTTGGGTGCGACGGTGATGGTCGCGGTAGATTTTGTTTGGTCCGGGGGCGTGATTGCGGGCGGCTCCGCGGCGGTGATGGGAGTGGGGGCGAGGAGCGCAGCAACGAGTGGTTGGAGCAACCTACTGGCGAGCGAAGGCGAGGATGGGGCGTGCGTTATGCGTTGCTCGGGTGGCAGCGTTGCCTCCGTGCAGCCGCGCTGCATGTACATGGGCACCGCCGGATCACAGCGCGATGCGGCTGGAGTGGGTGCGGCGGGAATTGGTGTGGGTGCCGTGGTCGGCTCGACGCATCCCTGCTGCCAATACTTCGGGAGTTCGGGATCGCAGTACTGCACGCTTGGGGCAGCAGCGCTCGGCGGGGGAATGGGCGGAGTGGACGGTGCGGCGGGTACGGGCCCGGTGGTGTTTGCGGGGGTGAGTTCGCGTCCCGGGGGCGCGGGTGTTGGCGTGGTCGGTTGCAGTACGGGATCCGTAGCGGAGCCGCGCGCGACGCATCCCTGCTGCCAAATGCGGGGCAGAGTAGGGTCGCAGTATTTGACCTCCGGCGGCGCGTTGGCTGGCCGTTCCGTGCACCCTGGCTGCCAATACTTCGGAAGCTCCGGATTGCAGTACTTGGTGGTTACGTCCAGCGTCGTCGGGATGGGTGTGGGGGGACTGGTGGGTGCGGGAGGAGCGATGACGCCGCCCTGCTCAATGGTACCGGGGGTGATTCCTTGGACGCCTCGACTCGATCGGCCTGCAGGTACCGAGAAGGGATTGGAGGTGGTGATGGCGCTTGGTCCCGGTACGGGCTGCGTGAAATTGCCCACGATGCCCGTGGCGAGCGGATTACTGGTGGTGATTGGGGACGGTGTGGGCATGCGCGTCGTTTGGAGGAGATCGTTCGGTGACGGCGGCGCGGTGCTCAGGTCCAGGCCCGTGATCGCGAGATCTGCTTTCAAATTTTTCACGATGCTCCCGAGACCGTTCCCGCATCGTGCCCATGGCTCCACGCCGAGCACGTAGTATGCGGTGTCCTTCTCGAATTTCCCGGAGCAACAGAATCCTGCGCCATGCTTCGCGGTGAGATAGGTGCCATCCGGAGCGCACGCGGATGCAGAATCAACCACTTCGCCCTTGGGGTACCGGTTATGTGGACTGGGGGCGGGGCTGATATTTGCCGGTACTTGTGACCGGAACAAGGCAGGCCACGCGCGACCCCAGGCCACATCCCAGAATGCATCATCCCATTCCTGGACGCAGGTGCCGTCGTGGTTGAATTCGCCTGCAGGATTCACTTTGCCCGAGATCCAATCGCGATCCGGCTCGTCCTTATTGAATGGATTCTTCCCTGGTCCTCCGCAATTTTTTCCTGAAGGATGCTGCAGGCAGCAGTTATCGTGCTTGATGCTACCAGGGACCACCCAACAGGACCGCGCAGCAAACGTTTCTCCATCAAGGGTGATGGTATCCTCCTTCGAGCAGCCGATGGGCTTGAGGATCTTTTGCGATCCGAGCCCATGCCATTCCCATTCGTCGCCGCTTCCCAGGCATTGTTTGCCGACCCCCGGGAAGCAGTATTCTTCCTCGCCGAGGAGGTTTTTCACGACGGCAATATCAATGTCTGCGGGCCATGCAGAGTCTCCCCGCGGCGATTTCGCGGTGACGCGGTGCTTGCCCGCAAGGTCGCGCGGCACCTCGACGACGAGTTTGGTTGTCGATTGCTCGCGGATCGTGCTTGTGGCGGATCCGATCATCACCGTATCCACGACGTCGAGATGGGAGCCGAAGAGGGTGATCGTCGTTCCTGGTCGGGGATTCACCGGCTCGATGCGACTGACGACGGGGGGATATTGCACGGTATAGGCCAGACGTGCGACCCCGAAGAGGGTGCCCACGACCACATCGCCACTCCCGGCACCGTAGGGAACGGTGGCGGCAATCGCGGTATTCGATTGCAGTACGACATCCTGCGCGGCATTGCTCCCAAAAATAACCGACTGGAGATTGGTGAATCCCGTTCCGTGGATGGTGACACGCGTTCCTGCAACGGGTGATGGGGGGTCGACGCGGGTGATCGTGGGCGCGGCGCCGGTGCCGTATCCGTACACTTGGCGTACGCCGAATTTGAGCTCCTCGTAATTATTCCACTTGCCATTGCGATATTTTCGGTAATCGCATTGGCCGAGATCGTCCTGCCCCCATGGGGGACGCCCAAAGAGGTCCTGAAATGCTTGCGTGATCCATGGATCGCGGCATTTGCCGGTCCAAATGTCGATGCCGGATCGGAATTCTGATTGTCGGCCATTGCGCCGAACCGTGATGATGGCGTTTTGTGCCGGCTGGTTCGGGCGGATGATCACCTCACCCGCACCGCGCGTGGTTTCGACGGGGTAGCGCACGTTGCCAATGCGCACTTCGGTGTTCGCAGTGTCCTCGCCGAGATGTTCACCGAATAACGTGAGCGGTTGATCAGTGAACATGACTTCCGCGGGCGTGGTAGCGGTGATCTTGGGAATGGGATGGAACGCGAACGCTTGTGGGGAGCTTGCGGATCCGGATTTAGTGATGATGGTGATAACACCGGCGCCTTCCCCGGGTGCGGTGGCGGTAATTTCGTCGGCGGAGAGTGAGGTGAATGCTGCGCGGTGATTTCCGAACAGGACATCCGTGAGTTGGTAGAGATTGCGACCGCGAATGGTGATGCGGTCTCCAGGATTACCTACCCCGGGAGCGATTTCCGTGATGACGGGCGCATCGCGTTTCGTGTATCCGTGTCGTTGGGCTACCTTGATGAGGAGATCCGTATATGACGTATACGCGCCGTACGGAGCGGGGTCGCATTGTCCTTGCGTCTTGTCGCCTCGGGGTTTCGTGTTGAGGAGCTCGGTGAATGCACGTCCGATGCGTGCATCGGTGCATGTGCCGGTCCATTGGGTGATGCTGGAAGAGGTGGTGGTGCCGTGGGCAGTGCGGATCGTGAATGCGATTGCATATGGACCGTATCGGGAATTCGTTTCCGGAATTTCCACGATGAGTTCTTGCGGCGAAACGACAATGTAATCTTGTGTGGGAAGTGGTCGAGTGCCAAATTGCAATCCCTTGATATCCGAAAATCGATCTCCTCGGATCGTGACGCGATCGCCAGCGATCACGGCATCGGGGGCGATGCTCGTGATGATGGGTGGTGCGTATTGATCGATCCACGCCTGGATACCCATGTACTGGAGATACACGTTGCGATTGCCGCGGATGTTCCCGGTGAGTTCGGTGAGGCCGGCACTCGGATTGGTTGCGCGGATCGCCTGGAGATCGGCAATAGCACGGGGGAGTGGTGGATGGGCGCGATCGGTGAGCCAGGCATCAAGTCCGGCGTACTGTTTGATTTCCGGAGCAAACACCGTACGGAGCGCTTGGACGGCTTGTCGTTGCAGGATCGTTTCGGGGGACACGCGCGGCCTCCGTTGAGGAGTGTCCATGAGTTCCGAACTGGGTCGCGCGAGGAGTCGTTCTGCGGCGAGCGTGGGCGCGGGAACGAGGAGCGCTCCCATCGCGAGCGCGATGAGCGCGTGTCGCGCGAGCGAGCGACGTACCGATGCGTGAGGTGTCATAGAGATCCACTACGGTTGCGCCGCAAATGAGGAGAGGAAGTACTCGTACGCGGTTGCATCAAATTTATCCGCATTGTGCGTCACGAATACCTGATAGAACGTTCGGTCTCGCGCAAAAAGTTTGCCGCGATGCGTCAGCGCACCCGCGGGATCATCAATGGTGAAGTCGAGCGCGGGCATTCCCTGGAAGGAGCCGAAGCGCGTCTCCTTGAGTGTGTTCGATGGCACGGCACGCACCATGCCGTCGAGGCCGGCGCGGAGTACGGGTTCCGGCTGTTCGAGATTCATGGGCGCTGGGTATTCAAGGGTAGTGACAAAATAGACCTGCTCGTTCGTATCGGAAGCGATGTAGCGGCGCTGCGTGGCAGTCCGATTTTCTCCGATGGGCAGGACCTCTGTTTCTACTACTGCTTGCGCGGGGAGCTTTGCGCGTACGGGCGCATCTTCCGGTAATGCGACCCATGCGGCATATGCGGAAGCAGATGGGGGAGCAGCAGAGGGAGGAGTGGTGGGTGGGGGCGTCTTCTGAGAATTGACCACGAGGATGACGATGAGCGCGATCACGAGCCCCCCCATCATGCCCCCGAGGTAGAGCTTCATGGGGTTTATTGGCTTTTTTGCATCCATAGCGCGTGCTTAGAAAATCCCTGAGGGAAGGTTATAGCGGAGGAGGGGCGGACCCATGGTTGCCCCGGGATGCGTGCGGTAGTACTCGCGTATGGGCGTGTCTTCGTTTTCGTAGCTATCCGTCCATGGGTCGCCGATGTTTTTTCGTGGCGGCGCGCTTGGCGATGACGCGGGCGGCGACGCGGGCGTGGGGTCCGCGGGGGGAGGAGGGGCATTCCAGGTGGGTCCCTCTGAGAGTGTGCCGAAGATCGGCGTTTCGATGATGGGGGATGCGGTCGGAGGCGGCGAGCTCACCACCGGAGCATCGGGATCGACGCAGCCTGGTTGCGAGTACTTGGGCACATTGGGATCGCACGGTATTCCCGATGATGCGGGAGGCGTGACCGGAGTGGTGGGCGTCGTCGGCATGGCGGGAACGATCGGAACGATGATGGGGGCGACGGGCGGATCAGCGGGTTCGGTAGCTGTGGGTTTCGGTAGCGGTGCATCAATGGTGCGCGTGATGCTGCCGCCACGTTGTTTCCGGAGATCGAGCACCCCTACCTCCTGTCGGTCCGTTCCGGTAGAGACGAACACGCGGTAGGTTAGCCCGCCCATGACGCCGCGGTTGTACGTGGTTTTTATGGTGCGTCGATCCGGTGCGGTAGCGACGCCATCGTATCGCGTGGCACTGCCGTTCGTTGGCTCCAATGCCACCGTCGAAACCCAGTCGAGCCATCCCTGTTCTTCGGGATATCGGATCGTGAGTTCCACTGCCACGCTCCCGGGGAGTGGAGTGCTGCGGAGATAGGTGACGGTATGCTGCCATCCGTTATAGGGATACTCGAACAGGATGCGCATGCCATCTTCGCTCACCGTCCCTTTGCCGCGGAGCTTGGATTGCGAGAGGGTGAGTTGGTTTCCGCGCACGGTGAACCTCCCGCGTTCACTGGACATGGTGTACGTTCCGTTCGCCTTGAGTTCGAGCGGCGGCGCAAGTCGGCAGGAGCCGCCCCCGCCGCTCACGTTGTAGCTCCAGCAGCGGTACGATCCCGCCATGAATTTCGATGTGAATGCGGGTGCCTTTGCGGCTGCGGCGGAAGTGGGCATCGTGAACAACGCGAGGAGCGGTTCTACGACGCGATTCAGGAGCGCAGCGCCTGCGGCGATGGTGTTCGAGGTCGGTGCCGCGGCGCTTCGACATTCCGGCGGTTGTGTGTAGCTCGGAGCGAGTGGATTACATTTGGATGTATCGACGGGTGGCTGTGGCGCGGGAAGAGGAGACGGTTCGGATGGCTTGCATGCTCCTTCCCACCATGACGGGAGATCGGGGTTGCAGGGTGGGTTGGATTTTGGTGTCTCTGGTTGCGGTGTCTCCTTCTTGGGTTCCGGCGTTGGTGCGTTTGATTTTGCTGGACATGCGCCCGCCCACCAGGAGGGAAGATTCGGATCGCACGGCGCATCCTTTTTCGGTTCCTCCTTTTTCTGCTCTGGAGTCGTACCCTTCGGGCATGCGCCCTCGTAGAACGAGGGGAGATCGGGATTGCATGGCGTCTCCTTTTGTTCCTCTTTTTTCTTTTCGTCTCCATCGGCTTCCTTGATCGCGCCAACGATGAATGCGGTAGATGTGCGATGCCCTTGTCCGTCGAGTACGGTGATCTGGTGTTTTGCGGCGGTGGTGATGGGCACGGTGACGGTGATGCCAGAGAATGCGCCGCGTGCGTCGGTGCGCGTGGCGCCGCGCTGTGCGCGGAGTACCTGCTCATCAAACTTGATGATGACGTTCGAATTGGGCTGGAAACGTGTGCCGCTAATGATGACGGAGGTGCCCGGCGCGCCCGTGGTCGGCGTGATGGCGATCGCGGCCTCCGTTCCTTCTTGGATATCCTGCGCGATGATGGTGAGTGTCGCGCTCTTGCTCACCGTGGTTCCCGCAACGTTCACGCGGTATGTGCCCGGCTCTAGTGCTTCGGGGAGAATGACCTTCACGGCCAGATCGCCGTCCTGACATTCCTCTGCTTTCACTGTTCTCGCACAGAGATTGATATCGATCGGGAGCGGATACTCTTTTCCTTTGCCGTTCGCGAGGCGCATGGTGATCGTCCATGGACCATCGCCCCAGTTTTTCCCACGCACCACCACGGAGGATGCTGATGTGGTGGTCGTGGGGTCGATGGTGAGTGTAGGGGGAGCGGCAACGCCGTTCACCACGAGCGATGCGGCCACCTTGGCGCCGCTCTGGTCGGTTGCGGTGATGGGGTAGGTGCCAGGGGTTTGACTCTTGGGAATTTCGTACTGTTTCATGAGTGCCCCGCGGCCGTCGGTATATTCGGTAAACCGTGAGATGCGGTCACCCCCCAACGTGATCGTGGGTACGCTGTTGGGAGTGAATTGTGCGAGTGTGATGGTGATGCGGGTTCCTGGCGCCGCAGTGGTGGGCGCTACGGTGATCGCGAGGTTTTCTTTCCCCGGAATGTCCGTCTTCTGGTCTTTCTGATCATCAGGCGCGGTTTTCTTGCCGCCGATCTCCATGGTGAAGAGGGCGCGCGGTCGCGAGCGGAGGAGCTGATGATGGAGGCGACTCAAATCCACGCGCGCCTCCTCGCCCTCAGTGGTGTCGACCACCGCGAAGGTGTGGACTCCGGTCGTGAGGTCGCTGGGGATTTGGTAGTCCACGGTATCCGGATTGCGTTCCAGGCGGAAGTTCTTCGTGAGCTGCGCAAATCGTTTTCCCAGCGCCGTATTCCATGTGAGATTTTCTGCGTATTCGAGCGGCTCATTGCCCAGACCTTCATTCGGAAGCGGTGCGATGACAATGCGGTGGCCGGAGGTAAAACCGGAGAGCCGGATCGCGGCGCGTTCGCCGGCGGCAACGCCGCTCGGAGTGACCGGCGTGGCACGGAAGGGGGGCGACTGGAGCTCAAGCCGTGTAGGCGCACTCGTGCGGCCGCTCTGATCTGTAATCGCGATGAGGACGTGATCCACATCAAGATGATTGCGCCACCAGAGGGATCCGGTCGGTCGCAGGGCGAGTCCGCTGCTCCCCCCGATCGTGCCATCATGGTTGGTTGCCTCTTGACCCACGACGGCAAATGGCGCCGCTTCCTCGCGTTCGAGTTTGCGGAGGGGCAGCGCGATGGGTCCGTACGTGTTCCCGCCGGATTTCCACGTCGCCGTCACCTTCGTGATGGGTGATCGACATGCGAAGTGTTTCCCGTAGATTTCCGCCGTTTGTCCTTGGAAGTACCCGAGTGGTGCCGCGGTGGTGACGGGAACGGTCGGCGCCATCCAATCGCTCCGTTCTTTGCCAAAGGAAAGAATGGGACGCTCCGCTCCGAGTGGACAATCCGACGCATCGATCGTGAAGGTGGTTTGCTTCTTGAACGTGGTGGCGCCGTCGCGGACGGTCACCTCCACGCGCACCTCTCCGCGGCCGGCCACGAGATCTCCGGCGAGTGGCGGTAGTGGGATGACGAGCGCCATGCGCCCATCGGATGCTACGGGTACGTCGATGCGAGGCTGTTCCTTGGTGACCCGCTGTCCTTCCACGGTGAACGTGAATCGTTCATATGGTGGAGCGCGATACGTGCTGCCGAGCGTTGCGCTGCCGCCGCGTCCCGCAATGGTCACCTCGGTGATGCGGGCATCGGGTGGAAAATTGGTACCGAATACCGTTATTGTTCCGTGTGGCGCGACTGCGGTCGGCTGTACGCGAAGGGCGGGCAGGGGGAGAGCGGCAAGATCCACCACCTCGACCTCTACGCTTGTGGGCACATAGAATACGGGACGCGGGCGATTCCCAATTGCGGGATCGCCGACGGTGAGCTGGTCATCGCAGTTGGTGCAGCGGATGGTGAGGCGATGTCGCCCCGGTTGGAGATCGCTGGGTGATTGCAAATTTTCCCACGTAGTGGTTTTCCCCGATTTTGCCTCCGCGGCGTTTCCTTCCCGGAGCACCGTTCCGCCATTACCGGCACTATCCGCATCTAGGACGAGCTGCATCTTGTGTCGCGGGAAGAAGGGGAAGGTGGTTCCGGCGGGTGCATCCCAGCGCACCGGCAGTTGGAAGCGCGCACCCGGAATGAGCTGTCCTTTTCGGATGTACTGCGGAACGAGCGTCGGATATCCGTACGGATTCTCGAAAGTGAGCTGATCGCGATCGAGGGTGACGGTGAACTGCTTACCGCGATACGTTTGCTTGGGTTCCGTGATGGGCTCGGTGATGAGTACTGATTGCCCGACCACCTCCCATCGATCTGGGGTTGGAGGATTCGATGCCCAGGAATTCCGCACGACCAATGCGTAGGTAGTTCCCGGCGGAGCAACGAGGTGATGCTGGACGGCGATGCGGCAATTCGTTGGCGTCTGCGAGTGCGGACGATTGGGTCCATCGCAGGTCATGGGGTCGCTCTTGCCCTGACGACAACGCGGTCCTTGGAACACGATCATGGGATCGCACGTCCGTCCGGCGAATGGAGTGTATTGCGGGAAGTAGCAGAATCCGTTATGGCCGTACTGCGTGGGACCCTCCGCGCCATCCTTGCAGAGTCCCATTGCGTCCGCGGGTCCTCGGAGGTACACCTTGAGCATTTCGTCTCGGTATGCGCGTGGAAAAGGTCCTGCGTTAAGCGAAAATGAAGAGCCACCGGGGCAGGTGTCCTTGCTCGATTTTTTTACCGTATCAAATTGTTCCGTTGCTGCATTCCAGGTTTTTTCGGTCCAGGAACAGGTGAAGTCGAACGGTCCGTTGCCGGGGTTGATGGGTGGACGCACCTCCTGTTTGGGATCACGGATGCGGAGATCAAACGATGCCTGCACGAAGACGTCGCGATGCTCCTGGAGGCACTCGGTGGACGGACAGAGTCCTTCGTACTGTATGGGGCGCGTGCAGGGTGTGCCGCAGGTGTCCACGACCCGCAGGATGAAGGTGTAATTGCCCGGCGCGAGGGACGAGGGCACGAGCGCCATCAGACGGAAGTTGCCGTTCCCGGTTCGGGTTGGTCCGTAGGTGAGCGCGCGGGTGGGCCATTGGCCGTTTTGGTAGATGTAGAGCTTGGCGATGCGCGCGGGCTTTGCCTCGCTGTCCGCGGGGAAGTGCTTCGCGTCGATGATGAGGATGTCGCCCGCATACGCCTCACCGGCTTTCGGGCACGTTCGATATTGCCCGAGTTCCACATTGGGAATGGTCCATCGGAGTGCATCGTCGCATCGGACTTCCAATGCGGGTGGGGGCGGGGGAGGGGGCGGTGGTGGGAAGAGCCAATCGAACCAGCCTGCGGATACGGATTGCGGCAGGAGCGCGAGCGCGCAGAGGACGAGGAGTGGCGCGAGACGATGCCATCGCGTCTGGGGCGTGCTCATGAGCATAGGATTGGGACGGGCCTGTCCTCGTCGGTGCAGGTGCGATGCGCATGGCGTGGCGCGATGCGTGCACCGTCAGGGACAGGCTCGTGGGTTCGCAAGAGCAATGAAGAGTCTCTGCGCTTAGTATACCGGAACACTGCCCATGTGCGGGCAGTGTTCCTGTGCATGACGAGTATTCCGACAATGCGCGCAGTGTTATTCGCCCACAAAGGGCGCCGCGAAGAAGAGCAGGAGTGGGAGGCGCAGCATCTGTTGTGCGGCAAAAAATGGCCAATGACGTGTGGATGTTGGAGGCGCTGCGGGTGGTGGTGGCGGATCAGCAATGGCCGGCGCGTCGTCGATGGCGCGGAGCTCGCCTGGGGCAGGCCGCACGATGCCTGCGTCGATTGGCGTGGATTCCGGCGCAAGAATGAGGAGTGCATCGCCAACAGTCGGGCGTATTTCCTTGGAGATGGTCCATTGGGGAACGAGTTCAGGATCCCGCGTGATTCGGCGCGGATCGATGCGTAGTTCCAAACGGAGGAGACGGTCTCCGGGTTGGGCGAGACGGGCGAGCGCATGGGAGGGTTCGCGGACTTCCATGCCCAGGCGTCCATGGAACGCGAGTCCTGCGCCGGGAATGATCAGTGGCGACGAACTGATGGTGTAGAGGGTCACGGGTTGGGTTGGGTCACCGTCTGCCGCAAATCGAATCGGGAGAAACGGCATATTGGTGGAAAAGGTGAATCCGATTGGACGGATATCATACGGAGCGAGCGGTTGCTCGGAGGGTTCGATTTCATCATCGGTGAGTTCGTTTTGTGCGGCGGCGCGTGCTTTCGCGGTGAGCTGGATGGCGACGAAGTGAGGATCGGGAGCACGCGAGAAGCGCTCGAGATTGCGGCGATTCAGGTAGTACGCGATATTTGCTCGATCCTGCGCATCGACCACATACGTACGTGCGCGCAGCCATTCCTCAAGCGCACGGCCGTTTTTTGCGGTGAGTACGGTGATCTGGAGATCGCCGATTACTCGTTCTTCTGTGACCGCCACCTCGGGCGCAGTGGTGCTGGGAGGCGCGGTCGCGGTTGCGCCATCGAACAATCCTCCAAATTGCACGGGTGGCGGCAATGGTCGAGTCATCGTGGCGAGCGTGGCGAAGAGTTCTGTGGGGGGTTCACTGAGTTCCGGTCTTGCGGGGAATCCAAATACCAATCCAAAGTCCGCAGCATTGCCGCGGAGTTCGGGTGCAATGACCAGAGTTTCGCGCCCAGATTTTGGTGCAATCGCCACATTTCCCTGTTGCGTGACGCCGTGGTCCCAACGCACCAGAATATTGGTGTGTCCGGTGGGTTGAACGGTAACCTCCGGCGGAGTAAACGGCGCAATCGCGCACGCCTGTGCGAGGGGCGGCATGCACCACGCAATGAGCGCCGCGAACGCGAAGAATTTTGAGCGCATAAAACGAAACTGGTGGGCAACGAATCTCGTGCTAGTATACCTGCAATCACATGGTCGGCAGAGTTGATATCTCGGTGCCATCTTTTTATGGTCGCTTCATCTCCTGTGCTTCCCCGTACCCTCGTGCATCCTCGGGAGCGTGTGTATTTTGTGCTCTTGGTGCTCGTGAGTGTAGTGGTCTACATCGGGCTGGTGGTTAGTATTGTGGGTATGCTCTGGTTACTGGTGTGGGGGGTTATTCTCCTGCATGCGCACGGGATGTTCTGGGGCATGATTCGTGGCAATGCGTTGCGTATCTCGGAGCAGCAGTTGCCCGAAGTGCACGCGATGACGGTGGATCTCGCGCACCGCATGGGATTTCGTGTGGTGCCTGCGGTGTACGTGTTGCAAGCAGGGGGATCGATGAATGCGTTCGCGGCGAAGTTTTTGCGTAGTACATACGTCGTCATTTTCTCCGATGTCCTCGAGTTGGCGTATGCGCAAGGCAACGATGCGGTCGCGTTCGTGCTCGCGCATGAGCTGGCGCACATTCATCGGAAGCACCTTGTTTGGCGCGCACTCCTCTTTCCGGGTTTGCTCATTCCATTCCTTGGTGCGGCATATCAGCGCGCGGCGGAGTACACGTGCGATCGGTACGGGGCATACTTGGTGCCCGCGGGAGCGACCCCGGGATTGCTCGCGCTTGCAGCAGGAAAGACGCTCTTCGCCCGTATTGACCCGGCGATGGTGGTTGCTCAAGCACGTGAGGAGCGCGGATACTGGGTCCGCGCGGCAGAGTGGTGGTCCACGCATCCGCATCTCGTGCGGCGCATCGCCGCCGTTCAGGAGCGGGAGGGAAAACTATGATTCCTCCCGCAAATGCCGCGAAAGCATGGTTGGTGCATGAGGGTCGGGTGTTGCTGTTGCGGCGTCGGCCGAATGATGTGCATCAGCCGAGCGCGTGGGATATTCCCGGTGGTCGCCTCTCGCTCGGGGAGAGTCCCCACGAAGGATTGGTGCGTGAAATGCGTGAGGAAATCGGCATCACGGCGACGATCGACTTGCCACTCGAGATTCACCATTTCACCCGCCAAGACGGTCAGGTGATCACGATGATGGTGTTCCTCTGTCATCCCCAGTCCTCAGATATCATCCTTTCTGAAGAACATACGGAATATCGATGGGTTCCGGTACGGGGCGATGATCCGGCGTTTCCCGATTGGATGCACTCGATCGTGCGGCGCTATCGGCAGTGGATGGGCACGGGTGCGGTATGAAATGGGCGGCAATGAAAACCACCGGCGAGTATGCCGGTGGTCGGTTGCTTTCAGCGCAGTATCGGATCAAAGAGCGGTTCCATCGCCTTGGCGGTGAGATCGCGGATGTGGAAGAGGTGATCGCAAAAGGGACCGAGACCTTCCGGGACGTCGTCTGCATCCGGCGTGCACCATGCGGGCGGCGTCAGACCGTACTTTGCGTAGATCGCCCGTTTGGTCTCCTGCAAGCTTTGGGATCGGTGCATCCATCGTGATTCCTGAATGAGGACACCGATAACGGAATGGCCGTACCGCTGCTTCGTGGGGAAATACCGCGGCCCGATGGGGGCGCGGTATGGTTGCTAGCGACGGAGGAGCGTATGGAGCATGCGGATCTCGGTATCGATGTTCTCCCGAGCGCGCGCTTCGTATTTCTTCTGGAAGTGCGTGGTGTGGTAGAGCGATTTTCGTTTCGCGAGTTTCTGGAGGAATGCGAGTCGACCCGTTGCGAACGTGCGCTCATCGAGGAACGAATACTCCTGTCGGATCGCGACACAGTATTGTGCGCACCGGGCGGGCTCCGCGCCGAGGATGCCGAGGTCGATGTCCACCACCACGCGCGTGGCGAGGTTCGGCGAATGTGCATGGCGCTTCGTCGCGAGGATCGCGTCGTGCACGCGCGGACGCAGCGTTTTGTCTGGGACCTCGCCGACCTCGAACAGTGCCCACGCGGCGAATTCCTCGGAGTACTGCTCATTGAGGGCGATGCCGGGGAGGTAGATGACGTCGTGGAACCAGAGCGCCGCTTCTGCGGTCACCTCATCGGGACCGTTGAGTTGGGATCGGACCTCGTCGAGATCCGCCATGCACGCGGCGATGTGCGTCAAGTTGTGGTACGCGCGATCCTCGTGCTCGTAGCATCGCGCGAGTTGCTCGAAGAGAGCAGGTCCATCCCCCGCAGCACCGATGCGCTGCCAGAATGTCGTCCATCGGGTACGGAGTTGCTGCATGAGTTCGGTGTTCGTGTGACTCACGTTGCTTGTCTCCCATTTTGGAAAAGGGCAGTATCGCGGTCATGGTATCCGTTGCCGGTATCGAGGTCAAGGCAACACCCGCACCAGAGCGGTGCGGGTGTGTGGCTGCTTAACATCGCTCCAGCGATGTGATTCCGGTGAAGGCAATGCCGTGCTCCCGGAAACTCAGGAGGACGGCTGGGTGCTGATCGAGGTATTGCGCAAATTCCTGGCCCGTGCGATCGAGGCCTTCCTGGGTGCAGAAATTGCGCGCGAGCAGATCGTTCTTGTGCTCATCGGAGAACGCGAGGAGATGCGGTGTTGCCAATTTTCGAATCGCCTCGGTGGTGGCATTGTTGCTGACGACGGTGTCCGCGGAAAGGAGCTTGAATGCTCGGACGGCTGCTACGGGATCACGCACCGGGAAATGCGCGGTGAAACGATTTTGGTTAGGCAATATGATGTCTATGTTGATCGATTTCGGTACGTTGACGCACGCATCGGGACACCAGGCGAGGTGTTCGTGTCGCTCGAGCTGGCCATCGGGTGGTTGTGCGGTCACCACGGACCCGCACCCCGGGCCGGTTGCATCTTCGAAGACGATCGGATGACCAAGCCCTAGCAACGCGACGAGCACGCGAGCGGCGGCGCCCCAGAGCGATGGGCGTTTCTCGCCAAGGATGCTGTAGCTGATGATGATGCCCGCTGCGCTCATCAAGAAGATCGTGAAGCTCAGCATGCGGCACCTCCTGTGGTGGTGGTCGAAGGGATGGAGAGATCAAGCGCATGCGCTTGCGTGAGGTACGTGGTGACCACGCGTTCGACCGCTTCGATATCTGCTGCGGCGTTGCCGGTAGCGGGGAGTGCGGCGGCGGCAGCGACGCCGGTGTCCGCGATGAGCGTGCGGAGATCTTCCTGCATGCGTTCGAGTGCAGCGTGAATGCCCACCGTGCTCTGGGTGAGCACTAGGTCGACGCGGTGCCCCGCCTGCTGTGCGGCGGCATGGAGCTCGGTGACCTTCCGTTTGAGGGAAAGTTCGGACTCCGGGTTCAGGAGATCGTCCACCTGCTGGCGCGCCCGAACGAAAAAGGCGCGGAGATCATCCACGTGTTTTCGCATGCGGTCGAGATCGCGCGTGAGGAGCGTCACCGTCTCCTGCGACATGCGGAGATCATCGGGTTGGAGGATGCCGGATGGCGAGGGATTCCCGATGCGCTTTTCGATCTGCGCTGCGGTGCTCCGCGCCTCACCCTGGAGGCGTTCGAGGTGTTGGGTGAGCTGCGTGATCGGCGACTCCGCGCCAATGATTTCCTGTTCCGTGGTATCCACTCGCGCACGGAGGAACGCGCAGACCATGTGCAGCTCGGAAGGGTATACGTCTCGTAGTCTATGGGCGATGGTCTTTGCGCGATCGACAGCCACGCTGGCCAGGATGCTGATACCAAAGATGCCAACAGGCAGGAGTCCCCAGAACGTGAACGCGCAAGCCGTGATGCTGACGACGAGCCCCACCCAAGAAACGATGTGGATGGCGGAGCAGTGAACCCCCGCTTCATTGGTGATCCAGTATCCAAGATCATGCTCGACTTGTGTAAGGATCCATTTCTGTGCGGTGCGACCAAGGTCCGCGAAGGATTGCATTTTTGTTTCGGTGCTTGCCATGGCCCCTCCGGGGGATAGATTGGGAATGATGTCTGCTGGCGACAACGTAGCGCATCGTGAGGGATGCGTCAATACGCTCCCCGTGTCCGTATGACCGCGAATGGCGTTCGAATGCAGATGACGAGATCGAGGGCGGGGGACCAATGTTCGACGTAGTACGTGTCGAGCTGCACCTCTTCTTCAAAATCGAGATCCGCGCGGCCGGAGACCTGTGCGAGGCCGGTGATGCCGGGGGGAACGGCGAGTACCATGCGGTGATGCGTCGCATATTGCGCGACTTCCTCGGGGAGATGGGGGCGCGGACCGACGAGCGACATGGTACCGCCGAGCACGTTGAGGAGTTGGGGAAGCTCGTCGAGGCTCCAGCGGCGCAGGAACCGACCCACGCGCGTCACGCGGGGATCATGCTTGATCTTCGGAATAATGCCGGAGCGATCCGATTGGGTACGGAGTGATGCCCACTGTGCATGTGCACCATCGGTCATCGAGCGGAATTTGAGAAATAAGAACGGTCGACCCGCTTCCCCGATGCGTTGCTGCCGGAAGAAGATGGGACCGCGCGAATCGAGACGAATGGCGATCGCGATCGCAAAGAGGAGCGGACTCAGGAGGAGGAGCGCAATGCCCGCGATGATGCAATCGGCGACGCGTTTGAAGATGCGCCCCCACCCGAGGAGGCGTGTGCGATGGACCTCGACCAATGGAACGCCAGCAAAGGTCTCGATGGTGATGCGCGGCGCGTGGGTGGCGAGGAAGTCCGCGGAGTAGCGGACCGGGATGTGGTGCATTTTTCCGAGGTCGAGGAGCTGGCGGATGTGCTCCGGGTGGGGCGGCGTGGTGGCGTCGATGACGCCGTCGATGGTTCCGCGCTGCCAGTGTGCCGTGATCATGGCGATCGCGGCGTCGTCGAGGATGGGCGTGCGATGCACGATGCGGTAGCCGAGGCTCGGGCGTTGGGTGAGTGCGTTGGCGAGCGCATCGGCGGATCGTCCCGTGCCGATGAGGACGATGCGATGCGCGCCGATCCCATGTAGGAAGCAGATACGTTCCATCGCGCGGACGAGCAGGCGGAGCATGCCGACGGCCGCAATCGCGAGCGGCCAACTCGTGAGCACGATGAATCGGGAAGCGAAAAGCTCTCGTGAGAACACGATCACTGCGAGCACGAGTCCGAATCCTGCCGTGGATGCGAGTACGATGCGTCCGAATTCCGTGGTCCAACGGCGCCGCGCGCCAGCGGCGTAACAGCCGGCAAGCGCGAAGATGGCGATCCAGCCCAGGGCGATGATCGACACGCGTCCCACGTATTCAGGAAACGAGAGCAGCGTGGTCGTGGGCCAGCGGGTCGCGAGATTCGTATACCGTACCCCATACGCCATCGCCGCCGCAGCCAGAAGCGCGGCGTAATCGAGAGGCACGAGGAGCGCGGCCACCGTTCGTTCGGCGCGGGTCATAGGGTACTGCTACCGACATCGTACCGTATCATGTGGAAGGGAAATGGCAATGGCTGGAGAGAGCGAATGCAGAGAAGTCATGCATACGAAACCCCGGAGATATTCCGGGGTTTCGTATGCTGCGGGTGTCGTGTAAGCCGAGTTCTGTCCCACGCGGGAGAGCGCTTGCGCGTCCTCCGCGGGTGGTGATCATCTCTCTGGGCCATGCATTACTGCATGGCTCAAGCGGGGGTACTCCCCTTGCACTGGGTAGGTGTTTGCCATGCTCGCCGCGTCACCGCGGCGCCGGTGGGCGCTTACTCCACCATTTCACCCTTACCAAGGCGTTCAGGATCGGAGCCTTGGCGGTATTTTTTCTGTTGCGGTCGTCACGTGCGAAGTCCGATGCCCCGCACGCGGGATCCCTCCGGTTGCCCGGAGACGCACGTCCGCCTGCACCGGCGGACTTCCGTGGGCTTGGCGACATTGAAGGCGCTAGCGCGTTCTCCAATCTCGTCGCTCCCCGTCGTCGTTAACGACTACCTCATGTCACGACTCTTCCGAGTCGAAAGTGCTCGGACTTTCCTCCCTATCTTGCGATAGGGCGATCACCCGGACACCCGCAGCGATTGGAGTGTACGGCGGAAATGGGGCGCGGTCAAGTGGTTGGTCGTTCCTGTCGAGTGATCTTCCCCATCGTGACGATGTCTGTTTTTTGGCGCCATCCTGAGCGAAGCGAAGGATCTCACATGAGCGCATGATGGTGCATGCCGTAGAGTGAAATCTCTCGACTACGTTCGCGGTCGCTCTTCGTTCTCCACATATTTCCTCCCCTCCAATTCCGGCGGCAAGTATGTTTGATCGGCACTCTCCTCGGTGGGCGGGTATCGGTATTCCTTGCTGTAGCCGAGTTCTTTCATGAGTTTTGTGGGCGCATTGCGGATGTGGAGGGGTACGGGGAGATTGCCGTGTTCCTCGACGTCCTGTTTCGCACGGGTGTATGCAAAATATGCGCGAACGTCTTTCGGTGATTTCGCGAGGTAGATGACACCGTGTGCGAGGTGGACGCTGCATTCCGGCATGCCAAGCTTGTGGCACGCGTCGAATACCGCATTCGCGAGCACGAGCGCGGTGTTATTCGCGAGGCCGATGTCCTCGGAAGCGAATCGGACGAGCCGTCGGGCAACGTAGAGAGGATCTTCGCCACCCTCGAGCATGCGTGCGAGCCAGTACACCGCCGCATTCGCATCTCCCCCGCGCATGGATTTGTGGAGCGCGGAAATGACGTTGTAATGTTCCTCGCCGGTTTTGTCGTAGAGGAGGTGGGATTTTTGGAGCACGTCTTTCACGAGGGCGATGGTCACGCGTTTCCCCACGGCCGCTGCCGCTTCGAGGGTGTTCAGTGCCATCCGTGCATCGCCGTTCGCCATGGCCGCAATGAAGGCGATGACGTCCTCGGGGACCTTGATGGGTGTTGCGCCGAGCCCGTGCTCCGCATCCGCAAGCGCGCGGCGGAGGAGCGCGGCAATATCCGTTGCCTCCAAGCGATCAAGTACGAACACGCGCGCACGAGAAATGAGCGCCGAGTTCACCTCGAAGCTTGGATTCTCCGTGGTCGCACCAATGAGCGTGACGATGCCGGACTCCACCTGTGGCAGGAGCGCGTCCTGCTGTGCCTTGTTCCATCGGTGTATTTCATCAATAAAAAGCATCGTCTTACCCCCGAGACGATGGAGTTGTTCGGCGCGCGTGAAGATTTCCCGGAGCTCCTTGATCCCGCTCCCCGTTGCCGAAAGCGCGACGAACTCTGCACGTGTTTCGTGCGCAATGATCCGCGCGAGCGTCGTTTTGCCGCTCCCGGGCGGCCCCCAGAGAATCATGGACGGCACGCGATCCTCCGCAATCGCCTTGCGGAGGAATGCCTTCGGCCCAATGAGTTTTTCTTGGCCAACAAATTCCGCGAGTGTGATCGGCCGCATGCGCTCCGCGAGTGGTATGTCCATACATCGATAGGGTAGCATAAAAGCGAACAAAAACCGAACAGCTGTCGCGTCTCTTGTTGCGCGCCTGGGGATTTTGAGGGGGATCTTGATGCATGTCATCGCGCGAGGTACGCTACCATCGCCGATGGTTTCGGCAGAGGAGTACGCATGGAGCTCATTTGTATTCGAAAGGATCACGAGGCAGAGGATCTCGCGCAGTGCGGTATCCCGATGCCGACGCTCGTGGAGATGATTCGGCTCGCGCGTCAGCCATTAGATCGAATGGTGGTCGCGAATCCGCAGATGATGAGCGCGGTGCTCTGGGATGGCGTGGATTATTTCGTGGGGTATGCGGCACCACCAGCGCATCGTGTCGTACATGCAATATCGCATGCCGTCGTACAGCGCGATGCGCGTGCATCGCATGCGCCTGGGGATGAGCGGCCGATCCACGCCGTGATCACCATGGCGCTGGCACCGAACTCGGGGGATAGTGCACTGCCGTGTGCCGATTGCTGCAAATGGTTGCGGAGGTATACGGATGCCACAACCCCGGTACTCGGGATCATGCTACGGTCGGATCCGTTGGCGACGGTGTGGCAGGTGGAGAAGACGACGTCGGGAGCGTTGTTCTGCGCGTCGATGACACGGTTACCGCCTGCTGCGGGATGCCGGGGGGACTCTTTCGGTCTCCAGGTGTACACCGGAGATGCGCTGACCAATGAACTCGTTCGGGATGTTGAGCTTCGC
This sequence comes from Candidatus Uhrbacteria bacterium, assembly GCA_016188355.1. GTDB lineage: Bacteria > Patescibacteriota > Patescibacteriia > JACPHY01 > JACPHY01 > JACPHY01. The sequence continues at coordinate 17,759 of JACPHY010000015.1, read as the reverse complement.
GTCTTGCTCGACGCGGCGATGAATGTGCGGCGGTTCGGCCATGCACCGTACTCGAAATTTCAGGTTGGCGCCGCGCTCACCCGTGAGCCGACGAGCGCACCGATTGTTGGTACGAACGTGGAGAATTCCGTGTACGCTGGCATTCACGCGGAGCAGGCGGCGATCGTGCGAATGGTGAATGAGTATCCTTGCACGGAGCCGCCGAGCGTGTGGCCGATCCAGGCCATTGCGGTCGCGTTGGTGGCCGAGGGGGAGCATCAGCACGCGCTCCCGTGCGGCATCTGTCGTCAGTGGATCCGGGAGTTCGGGAACCCAGAGACGGAGATCCTCGGTGCGAAGCTCCGTGCAAACGGCGACCTCTGGGCGCTCGAGCGCACGACGCTCGGTGCACTCCTTCCGTTCGACTTTGGTCCACAGAATTTGTAATCGCAAAAGCGGCTGCCCAGTTCGGACAGCCACCTGTCATGTTTCCATGATCCTGTCTTCGCGCGCAGGAGTTTCGGCACGCGGCGGGCAGTGATGCCGATGTGTATCGACAAAAACGATGCGGCCCAGACGGATGGGGCTTGGCGGGAGCGGGAGAGTGGTTTACGGTGGTGCCAGTGTCGCGATATGTGTTGCGGGAGGATGCGCATCGTGGACCAGTTAGCAGTACGTGAGCGGCTGACGCGGGATCAACCGACCCAATACCAGCAGCAGCTCCTGGAGGCGAATCGACTCGCGCGACAAGGTGAAGGGGATCGCGCATATGCTCGTTACGCTGCTTTCGCGAGCACGTTAACGGAATCGGGCGAATGGCATCACGCGATCACCGTGTATCGGATTGCGCTCACGTTGACCGAGCTGCCAGTCGGGATACGCCGCGAGCTGCATCAGCGGCTGGCGCGTCTCTATGGACTCATTGGGTTCGAGGTGGATGCGGATGCCCATGCGTCCCTCGCGCATCAAGAATGAGGTGAAGCAAAACGACCGACCCATGATGGTCGGTCGTTGTCCTTTGCGGGCGCTGCTCGTACGGAGTACCTATCGGAACGTCGTGTTACGGGATGGGTTCGGTGACGCGAATCATGTCCTCGGTGAGTTCGCCCGCTGCGATAGCGCGGAGCACATGCTCATGTGCGGCGAAAAGTGCGATGGTGGCCTCTGCGGCTCGTCCGGCATGCATCCGTGCGTGATTGCTATTGATCCGTCCGGTGGTTTGGTACTGGAGACCGATAGCTTCATGCAGTACGGTGAGCAACTGATCTCCGCAGAGTGGCGGCACGTCCACAGCGATTGCGCGGAGCTGTTCGTTTGGAATGGCGCCGATGCATTGGCGTGCCCAGGGGAGTAGCCGGTACGGAGCGCTCGGGTCGATCGTATCCTCTTGCGTGCATGTCGGCGCTGCCTCATAGGCGGCGATGCGTCGCCAGACGTCTGCGGTCCAGCCGCACTGCTCGAGGGCATGGTATGTGCGCGATCGGGAAAAACCGAACACAACTTCTGGCGGATTGGGGCCATGCCAGATCGGACTGCGAATGGCGGCGAGGAGATCGAGGTAGAGGCGGAGTTGATCACCACGGATGTGAATGGGCGTTCGGGGGAGTGTTGGCGGGGGTGGCGGCCAGGTGCGATTGGTTTGGGACACGGCCTAAAGGTAGCTCGGTCATATCTGCTCGTCAAACGAAACGTGCCCCTCCGGGGGAGGGGCACGGATGCGGTGTGGAGCACGCTACCGGATGCCGACGCGGGTGCGCACTGCCTGCATCGTTGATGCCACGAGCGTGTGCGCGCGCTCGGCTCCCTGCGCGAGGATGGCATCGACGCGGGCGGGATCGGCGAGGAGCGCTCGCTTGCTCTCGCGGAACGCGCCGAAATACTCAGCAAATGCGCGGGCGACTGCAGGTTTGAGTTCGCTGTACTTGATCGTGCCGTTCGCGTGCTGTGCGCGGAAGTGCGCCATCTCGTCCGGCGTACCGAATGCCTCGAGGATCGAGAAGAGCGTGGCAACGCCTGGGGACATGTCCCCGGGAGATGTGGGCGATCCCACATCGGTCACCGCGCTCCGCAACTTGCGCTCCACCTCCTCCGGCGCATCATTGAGGAACAAGCAGTGATCCGGGCCATGGGACTTTGACATTTTCCGGGTGGGATCCTTGAGGCTCATGACGCGTGCGGTGCTCGTGAGGAGCGGCTGCACTTCCGGGAACGTCGCCCCGAATCGATTGTTGAATCGTCGTGCGAGATCATTCGTGAGTTCGAGGTGCTGCACTTGGTCATGGCCCACCGGCACATGGACGGGTTCCGCGGCATTCGTGCGGTACATGAGAACATCCGCCGCCATGAGGACGGGGTACGTGAAGAGGCCGACGCTGGGGGATTCCCCGTGTGCGGTTTTGTCCTTGAACTGCGTCATGCGCTCCAGCTCACCGACGGGCGTCACGCACGTGAGATACCATGCGAGTTCCAGGTGCTCATGGATATCCGATTGCCGGAAGAAGACGACGCGTTCCGGATCCACTCCGAGCGCAAGCAGCTCTACTGCGAGCTCCCGTACCTGTGCGGCTTTCGTGGTGGGATCGAACGCTTCCGTGAGCGAATGCCAATCCGCGAGAAAGAATCGGCAGGCGTTTGCCGCATCTTCCTGGAGCGTGAGCCAGTTGCGGACCGCGCCAAGGTAATTGCCAATGTGGAGCCTGCCTGAGGGTTGGATGCCAGAGAGGATGATCATAGGTGCTTCCCCTATGGTAAGTGGAGAATGAGGCATCTGCTAGTTCTCTGGAACCAAACAATGAAAACGGCGCTGCCCAGAGTGGGCGAGCGCCGTGGTGTAGCATCCTTATGGGATGTCATCATCCTCAGCTTCTGCATCGTTCCCGAGATGGCGTACGGTCTGGGTTCGGTAGCATTCGAGGAGCATCCGGGCTTGGCCACCGGTGAACTCGGTGCCGAGGACGCGGATGGAGAACTGCTCGCTCGTCGCGCGCGCGTTACGGGTGTCGCGCGCCACGCAGTCGCCGTGGCCATCGAACCATGCCGCGCCGGTGATTGAGCCATCGAATTTGTGTGGAGCGAACTCGGTGCGACGGAGCGTGCATTGCTGGAGCAGTTGCTGTGCCTCGACGAACGTGACGGTGCGCTCCATTGCTTGATCTTGTGACCAGGTGTTCCGGAGCGCCCGCGCGAGGAGCGCGGTGTCGTCGGGCGTGAGATCGGGGGCGAGCGCATCGAGGATGGCGCGGCCGTGACGGGACATGCCATCGCGTCGCTCCTGCCATGCGCGGTATTTGCAGATCGGATACAGGATCGGCGTGCTGAGGAGGAGCACTGGCGCGGCGAAGAGCATGACGCCGATCATGCCCGAGCCCTGGTGCTCCTCGTGAAAGAGGTGACCGCTCGTATAGAGGCCGCGATCGATGCGCTCGCGGGCGACATTGATCGCGATACGGCAATCGTACCGGTGCCCTTCAATGCGGCTTTCGCGGAGCTCGCCGTCGCCATCGACGTAGTGATGCTTGCGTTCCGGCTGCCATGCCGTGCAGTTGAAGACGACGAGCGTGTGGCGACCGTCTGCTTGTTTGGTGCTCGGAGTGGCCTCCCAGCGTTCGATGTTCTTGAGCTGGAGCTGGATGCCTCGCGCCCGTGGCGGATCGGTGATTACGGCGATCGCAGCGGGAATGGACCCGATGATCATTTCGCCCTTCACGCGGAGTTCGTTCCAGGTGTGGCGCCAATGCGAAATTGGCTTCGTGGTGTCCATTGGTAAGGGGCTCCTTTCGAGTGAACTGCGCGAACCATAGCACGTGCAGCACGTTGAGTCAATGCCCTTGAAACGTAACAATACACCTTGCACGGTCTCCTCCCATGCATTATTCGGGCGGCTGGAATATGCGCAGAACGCCTGGTGTGTTGTTTGGTGAATGTTACGAAACGGACAGAGCACTTTTTGGCCAATATTCGTGATATACTGATTCCATAGGGCTACGCTCAATGGTGGGCGGCTCACTTTTCTTGCGCATCTATGCAACTTCCGTACGGGAAGGAGATGGCGCTCGTGGTGGGGGTGGTGCTCTTTGCGACCTCTGCGACCGTGATCGCGGCGAAGTCGCTCTCGAGTTTTGTGGATGAGTCGCGTGGGGTGCGGATTTTACCGGATGAAGGATTATTGCCGTCATCGCCCGTCGTAGTGATGCCTGATGGTTCCGATTCGGGAGTCACTGCAAACGTTTTTGAGTTCTCGTTTCCACCTGTGTCCGCGCCCGTGTCATCGACGATTCGCTTGGGGGGTGCTTTGGACTATCTTCCGGGTAATCCGTCGAGTGCGGTGCCGAGCTATCTCCCGGTACTCAATCAGGAGATGCGCTCGGAGAGCATACTGCACCAAGAGGGACCACCCGGCATTCAATGGTCGGCGCAACTCATTCCCGTCACACCGCCCGAGCCGATGCGAGCTCATGCTCCATGATGATCGTGTGATGAGGAGGCAGAGAGTGACCCCCGCACCGAAATGGTGCGGGGGTTGTGTGGGTGCGGTTATGGGAGATCGGAGGCTTCGGTGTGGTGATTACTGCGGATACCCTTCGAACGAATTCGGAATCGACCCCCATGCGCCGTTGATGCGGCACGTGCTACAGATCGCCTGTTCGGGAATGATTATTTCCGGATGATGATCCAGTTTGTCTGGCGGTTGGTTGCCGTGCGTATCTGGCCAATCGGATGGATGGTTCCGGTGTTCGGATCGCGATACCAACCCTCATCCCACGCGCCCATGTCGAGGTTGATCGCATTGCGGTACCCGAGCGCGGCGAGGTGCTTGGCGAAATCGGAGAGGCTCGTGTGCGGCTGAGCGCTCTCGATGATGTCGCCGATGCGGAGGCGATCGTCCATGGTAGCGAGCGCGCGACGATGGTACGGTCGGCCACGAGCGTATCCACGGATCGGGACGCCATGCTCCACGAGGAGGTGTCCTTGGATGAGCGATCCTCGAGATCGAATGACTTCGGTGAGGAGACGCGATCGTTCGAGCGCTTCGGCGTCTTGACGCATGATGCGCACGTACCCGGATTCGATGATCGCCACTGCGTTCCAGTTCCGACAGCTGAGATCACAGGTGCGATGTTGCGCAGTACCGTGATCAATGATGTGTCCTTCCGCGGTGTTCTGTGGGCTGGTGTAGGTTCCCGCCACCATGAGGAGGACGCGTGTATTGGTGTGCTGCGGGCGCGTCGTCGTGAAGTCCATCGCGCCGCCATGGAAGATGCGGAATGATTTGCCGGCATGCGTGCGCGTTTCTACGGAAAACCGTGGACCACGCCAAGGCGCTTCATCGTGCGCATGCGCAGTCAATGGCAGTGCGCTGATGCCGAGCAATAGGATGAGCAGCGTAATGATCTGCCGGTACATCATGCGTGTTCTCTACTCCTCTGTATGTGGCGGTGCTTCGGGGTGTCCGAGATGCAGATTGATGCGTCGAGCACGTGTGATGCCGGAAGTGAGCTGCTGTACGACGTGCGCGAAACGATCGTTTGCCTGATCAATGGCGGGGTGTGTACGACCGAAGTGATTCGCGAATGCGCGTACGACTTCGAGTTGACGTTCGATGGCAGCCAGCATGGTGGCATGCATATCCTGGAATGTACGATGCATGACCTCGTGGTGCTCTCGAGTGATGGGATCCGCTCCATGATCAGGGGAGAGTGGGGTGCGCTCTTTCGGTCGCGCGGCGACGATCGCCCGTCGAGCCTCGACGAGGACTCGGCTGAGCGTCACGAGTGACATACGAAGCTGCACGCATGCGTGACGGAGCGGTGGACTGGGCAGCGTGTCCTTTCGGACCACGCAGAACGCACGATGATTCTCGCCGAGCGTTGCGTAGGTGACCTGAAACGTCGCCACATGGGCATCGCAGTCCGCAACGAAATCTTCAGGAGGATCGAATGACCCGACGACGGGCATGCCGATCGACAGGAGCAGTGCCGCGTAGAGTAGCATGAGCTTTCCTTCCTTCTGTTGGGAATGAACGCGCCCACCGTACGATGGTACGGTGGGCGCGTCAAGTGTTCGGTGCGGATTTATACTTCGATGACCACGGGCAGAATCATTGGGCGGCGTTCTGTTTTTTGGAACAGGAAGTTACCGATTTCGTCGCGGATCTTTGTGCGGAGATAGGGCTCGATAGGGCCGCTGCGAGATTTTGCGTCTCCACTGGATTCCACGATTTCCCGCACCTTCTGCCGTACCACCTCGAGGAGCGGTTTTGATTCTTTGAGGTGGACGAATCCGCGGGAGATGAGATCGGGGTTCGTGGCGAGTGCGCCGGTTTCCCGTTCGATGGTGGCGATGATGACGAGCATGCCGTCCTCCGCAAGCTGCTGACGATCGCGGAGCACGACTTCGGAGACGTCGCCGACGCCGAGTCCATCCACCATAACGTGTTCCGCGGGCACGCGTTCGTTGGTCATGCGGCCACCGGTGCGGTCAAAGGTGATCACGCGACCATTCTCCGGAATGAGCACGTTTTCCTTGGGGATGCCGACCTGCTGCGCGAGTTTGCCGTGGGTCACGAGGAAGGAGTAGTTGCCGTGCACGGGAATGAAGTACTGCGGATTCACGAGCTTAATCATGAGCTTCAGGTCATCCTGCAGTCCGTGTCCACCGGAGTGCACGTCCATCATCTGATAGTGAATGACGTTCGCGCCCTGTCGTGCCACGTTGTCCTTGAGGCGCTGCACGGAGCGCTCTGTTCCCGGAATCACGGAGGACGAGAAGATGACGGTGTCGCCTGGTTCAATCTCCAGGAGCTGGTGTTCCCGATTCGCGATGCGCATGAGCGCGGCACGGTCCTGTCCCATGGCGCCGGTCACGAGGAACATCTGGTGCTCCGGAGGGAGTTTCAGGAGTTCGGCGGTTTCTATGATGAGCCCCTTCGGGTATTGCATGTACCGAAGTTCGCGCGCGATTTCAATGTTCGTTTTCATGGAGAACCCCTCGATCGCGACTTTGCGATTGTGCTTCTCGGCAATCCAGAGGAGCTGCTGGATGCGCGAGAGGAGCGTCGAGAAGAGGCCCACGATAATGCGCCCCGGAGAATCCTTGACGATTTGGTCGAGGGTTTTTGTGATCTCCGACTCCGAGATTTGGTGCCCCGGTTTTTCGGCGGCGGTGGAATCGGAGAGGAGCGCGAGCACGTGCTTATCGGCGAGTGCGGCCACCTTTGCGATATCGCCGGGGGTGGTGCCGAGCGGGGCGAGGTCAAATTTGAAGTCACCCGTATTCACGACGATGCCGTGCGGTGTTTGGACGATGAGTCCAACGGAATCCGGAATGTTGTGGCTCTCGTAGAATGCCTCCACGCGGAAGCAGCCGAGCTGGATTTGTTCTCCGGGATGAATGGGATGGAGCCGGAGCGGCTGCACTCGGAATTCCTCGTGGCGCTTTTTGATGAGCGCGAGGGTAAGGGGTGTGCCGAAGATGGGCGGGTTCCCGAGGCGCGGCGCGAGATAGCTCACGGCACCAATGTGGTCGAAGTGGCCGTGGGTGATACAGATGCCGCGAATGTTCTTCTCTTTCCCCTTGAGGTACTTGATGTTCGGAATGATGAAGTCCACTCCGGGCATGTCTTCCTCGGGGAACATGACCCCCATGTCCATGATGAGGATATCATTCCCGTACTCGAGGATGGTCATGTTTTTCCCGACTTCGTCACAGCCGCCAATCGGAATGACGCGGAGGACGTCACGTGCGTGTTCCGTGGGCACTGCAGCGGCTTGTGGTACGGGTCGTGGTCGGCCACGATGCGGTGGTCGGGCGCCGCGTCGTCGGAGACGCGATCCCATGGGTGCGGTGAGAGCCGCAGGAGATGGGGGAACGGCAGGAGCAATAGGAGACATGAATACAGTGCGCGTCCGGCACGCGAGCGCAGATCGAGGATCCGCAACAAACGCAGCGGCGCGAAGAAAAAGAATGTCGAATGGAAAATGAAAAGGAAATTGCGCGTTTCGAAAATCTAAAAGATGAGACGGAATCGTGGTGTCTGCTGTCCGAATTTTCGGTTTCCGATGCCCGAGCGCAGCCCCACTTCGCGCAGCGCTTCGCGGGGCAGGCGGCCGTAGGGTTGCTTCGTCCGTCTGGAGGGAAGGGGGCACGGGAGGGAAACCGGCTTGCCCCGCGAAGCTCCGTTCAGGAGCGGAGTGGGGGAGGTTCCTCCACGATGTCTTTGCCGCGGGGGGGACTTGAACCCCCATGCCCTTGCGGGCACATGGCCCTGAACCATGCGTGTCTGCCATTCCACCACCGCGGCTCGAAAGTGATCGTCTTCAGTTCTTCCTACGCACCCGTTGCACCTCAGTATACCATTCGGTGATGGTGGCGAATCGGTCGGTGGGTTGTGTGGGTTGCTCCAGGGTGATGCCGCGGACGGCATTGCTGACGACGTAGGAGAGTGAGGGGGTCATGAGGAAAATAGCAGGCCGCTCCTCGGCGAGGAGTCGCTGGAATTCCTGGTATTTCTGTCCACGCACGGAGCGGTCGAGCGTGCCGCGTGCATCCTCGAGTGCCTTATCGATTGCCTTATTGGAGAAGAAGGAGAGATTGAGTCCGGGGTGGCGTACTTGCGAGGAGTGCCAGAAGGGGAAGGGGTCGGGATCGGGACCGAGAATTTGACTGAAGAGGAGTGCATCGTACGCCCGATTCGGAATGGCGTCTCCGCGGATGCGTTCAATGGAGACCGCATCAACGGTTGCACGGACGCCAATAGCACGCCACGCGTCACGGACGCGTTCTGCGATGGCAACGAATTCCGGTGCATCGGGGGTGGTGATGGTCACTTCGAGCACGGTGCCATTCCGAAGGCGATAGTACGGCTGCGTTTCCGTCACCTCCGCCCGGATGCGATCCCCGATTTGTTTTCGCTCCTCGTCTGTCGCGGCGAGTTCTTTTTTCTTCTTGCCCGCTTTCGCCTTCGCGGCCTCTAGTGCGAGGAGCGCAGAACGAATTTTTGCTTGAATGATTGCCGCAGTGTCCACGCGTTCCCATTTCGCACGATCGAGCGCAGTTGCTGCGCCGGCGGCATCGAAAGGATCTGGTGCGGGAGGATCGGCAATTGGACTAAATCCAGGAATGAGTGGTCCTCCCACTAATGTGCCAGCGCCGTTGAGTGCATCCGTGAGGAGCGTGCGTCGATCAATGGCAATGGAGAGCGCGCGTCGGACCGCGGTATCGCGGAGCGCCGGTGCACGTTTTTCGTTCAAGAACATTGCCGTTGTTTGTGGGAGATGTACGGGGTAGCGGGTGATGTCGTGTCGCGTGATCGCTGCCGCTCCCATGGGAACCAGCGTTCCGATGCCGTCTACCTCTCGGCCATTGAACGCGGTGAGGAGCTCTGAGGTGCTCCCGTAGAGCCGGAAGGTGATACGCGCGATGCGAGCGGGGATGTCGTGGTATCCCGGGTAGCGTTCGACGGTATATGAACGAATGCTGCCGCGCCGATCTTTTGTGAGTCCCACAAATGCGAATGGACCCGAACCCACTGGTCGGAGGTTCATTTCGGCAAGGGGAAGATGACTGGGCGGAATATCCACCCAAACATGCTCCGGGAGAATGCCCACCGTGAGCGCGCTCAGGAAAATGGCAAGCGGTCGCTCAATGGTGAATCGTACCGTGCGATCATCTACGCGCTCGACCGTCACGCCGCGGAAACTGCCGCGGAGCGGGCTTCCGGCATTCGGATCCTCAATGAGATTCATGGTGAAGACCACGTCGCTCGCGGTGAGGAGCGCGCCATCGTGCCAACGGAGACCATCCTTGAGCTGGACGGTGAGGGATTTTCCGTCGTCAGAAAGTTCGTATCGCTCCGCGAGATCAGGGACCACTGCACCCGTGCGATCGGTGCGGAAGAGACCGGAATAGATGAGTCGCGCGAGATCCGCATCCACATCATTCGCCATCGCAAAAATAGGATTGACGAATCGTGGTTCGCCAACTAATCCCTCCACGTAGGTACCACCGATTGCGGGAGCTTCCACTGTGGTGCGTTCGTACCACGAATAGAATAGCAGGGCACCGCCCGTGAGCAGCGCTACGATACCGGCGATGGCGCGCATGCGTTCCCGTGCATCGAGGACCGTCGGGAGGCGGAGCAATTGTCGTGCAGAGGGAAGAGGGAACGATCGGAGTACGTGTCGAATGCGATCGGCAAGAGGCATGATGAGATGGAGCCGGTCATTGCGAGTCCTCGAAACAATCGCGCGCGCAGCATTACCGGTGCATGGCGTGGGATGGTTTCGTCGAGGACTCCTCGCAATGACAACGACGAGGAGTCAGGGGCAGCGGCGGAGAGGATTGTGGGTATTACGAAAGCGCGATTTGCGCGAGTGCGCTGCCAAAGAAGATGACTGCGAGTGCTGCGGTGATCACGGCAAGGGTGCGTTCGAGACCACGGATGGTGCGATAGGAGGTGCTGTCACCGCCAAACGAGCTGCCGAGGCCGGTGCCGCGTTGCTGGAGGAGGACGACCACGATGAGCAAAATGGCGCTAAGTACTTGAAGAATGCGGAGGGCGGACATATCAGCCAGAGTACGGGAATAGCAAAAAGAGGCGTGATGCCTCACCCCAAAACCATATCATTGGTTGGTGTGGTGTGTCAATAAAAGCGGAATCCTTGGTATCCGGAAATATGCCCGTTGCTCATCCACGGACAGCACCCATTGCGCTCCTGTTGTTCTGTGGGATGATCACGTCCTGACGAGGCGTGATTATTGGGAATGGGAAATGCAAGAATGATACACTGCAAGTGCGTACGGTTGGTTTGCGTCCCTCGCCTCCCGGAGAGGCAACGATTCGTTGATGTATGCGTTCATGGTATCGCCGATGGTGGGGCATTGCGTTGTTGGTGTATGTGGGGAGCACGGGGGCATTGGGCGGCTGGTTTTTGATTGTATCGCGCCGTGTGGCGGTGCCGCGTGCCACTTCGGTAGAGGTGTTACGTACTTCGGAGTTTACGGAGGCGCAATCGGGCGCGGTGCCGGTGACGATTGATCCGAATGTGCCGATCATCACGGACGATGATCCGTCCATGGGTGCTACGGATGCGCGCCTGACGATTGTGGAGTTCAGTGATTTCCAGTGCCCATTTTCTCTGCGTGCGTTCCCGGTCATTCGTGAGGCGATGGCGCGATACGGGAATCGCCTTCGGGTAGTGTATCGCGATTTTCCGGTCGATTCCCTCCATGAATTTGCGCGCCGTGCCGCGGAGGCGGGGCAGTGTGCGCATGCGCAGGGCAAGTTTTGGGCGTATCACGACAAGCTCTTTGCGCATGCGGGCATTTTGGATGATGCATCGCTGCGGAAGTATGCACGGGCGGTCGGTTTGGATGGGCAACAGTTTGATGTGTGCTTGAGTTCCGGGCGCTTCGCCGCAGAGGTGGCTGCAGACGTGGAGGCGGGTCAGAAGCTCGGTGTCCGCGGAACGCCGACCTGGTTTTTTGTGCTCGGCAACGATACGGCGCATGCGCGGCGCGTGGAAGGCGTGATCCCCCGAGAAGCGTTGTTCCGGGTGTTGGATCATTTTTTGCATAACCCGCAGTGACATCGCGTATGCATCGCACGTGGCGGATTATCCTATTTTTTGCGGTGCTGGGAGCGATGGTGCGACCGCTGCCCGGACAAGCGGATGTTGCTCCTGCGCAAAATCCCGTGTGTTGGACCGAGAAACAATGCGCGCATGCGAATCTGGGACCACTGGAAACGCATTGGGAGAAGGCGGTGGAGGGCTGTGGTGGTGTGGAGTGGGGGCATTGCTACGCAGGAAAGCGTGTTGCGTTGCAGATTCACCTCGCGACGCCAAGGGGTGAGGATGTGCGCGAGGTTTCGGATCTCCGTCAGTACATTGTATTGGCGTACGTGTGGCTCGTGCGATTCGCTGCGATCCTTGCGGTGGTGGTGATCATGGCGGGCGGGCTCATGTGGATCACTTCGGCGGGTGCCGGGCGTATTGATACGGCGAAGCAGTGGATTCGGAATGCGCTCATCGGTCTCCTCTTGTCGATTGGGTCGTACGTATTACTGCAAACTATCAACCCGGATCTCGTGCAACTCTCGTTGCCGCGGACGATGATGCTCCGTCCGATTGCGACTGGTCAAAAGTTTTGTTCGAGTCTTCCACGGGAGGTCGAGATTCGTAAATTCGGTCCGAATGGATCAATCGTTACCGATCGATCCCAGCTGAAGTGCGGGCAGATATTCACCGTGATCGGTGCGTCGTCTGGTCAATGTACGGGTGACGTGTGCCCAAGCGGGGAGGTGTGTTTGCCAATTGATTCGTCGGATCCGAATCCCTGCAAGAAAGGGGCATTTGGGGGAACCATTACCAATGATGGCGACGCATTCATTGATAATAATATCCGGCTCATGGGGGTGTGCGCGGATGGAAGAACATGGACCGTGGACGATGTGGACGTGGTCGACGCGGACGATCGGCACGCGAAGCAGGCGTATGCGTTCGCGGTGCAGTCTGCAATTCAGGGATTAGGGGGAATGCCCTGTACGGTGAACGGGAAGTCATATAACACACTCTCATTGACCGAGCGCAGTCAGGCGGTGCGTGGATTTTTATTGGCGGCAGAGGTGAATGATGAGGGCGGAACCTTTGGTTCTGGCAGCGATGATTTCTTTCTCGTGGGCAAGAAATCCTGCTCCGGAGAGGCGAGGCCCATCGAGAGCAAGGGAGGGGAAACAGATTTCGATGATTTTACTGCATCCGATTGGTTGGCAATTCCAGCGGAGGAGTTTTTTGGAGTCGGCGAAGTAGTGGACGCGTTATTCCAGAAACCCGGGGCACCCGTGGTGCGCTGTGATCTCAATGTGACCCGGGCCAACTTCGATGATCGTTAATTTGGATACTGCTTGACGCGTCTTCCGGAGGAATCTATTCTGGAAGCCATGGGTTCTCTTGATTTGAGCGTTCCAAGCCCGTACGTGCGGGCGGAACGCCTGCTTTGTGGTGCGCGGGGAATACCCGCGGCGCCTTCCTCCACCCCAATGCTATGTCCTTCGGCCCTGACAAGATCACCATTCGTGGTGCGCGCGTGCACAACCTGAAGAGCGTGAACGCGGAGATCCCGCGCGGGAAGCTCACGGTGCTCACTGGATTGTCCGGTTCGGGAAAATCGTCGCTCGCGTTCGATACCATTTACGCGGAAGGACAGCGTCGATACGTGGAGTCGTTGTCCGCGTACGCGCGGCAATTTTTGGGGGTCATGGACAAGCCGGACGTGGATAGCATCGAGGGATTATCGCCGACCATTTCCATTGATCAGCGCACCGTCTCGCATAATCCACGATCCACGGTCGGCACGATCACGGAAATTTACGATTACGTCCGGTTGCTGTTCGCGCGCATCGGGCGCCCGCACTGTCCGCAGTGTGGTCGTGAGGTGGTGCGACAGACCATCGATCAAATCGTGGATCGACTCTTCACGCTCGAAGAGGGTACGCGCGTACTACTGCTCGCCCCGCTCATTCGCGATCAGAAGGGCGAGCACAAGGCGATCTTGAAGAAGGTGGATCAAGCGGGGTATTCCCGCGTGCGCCTCGATGGTGTGGTCTACACGATTGATGAGGCGGCGAGCCTGACGGTAGATAAGCAGAAGAAGCACTCCCTCGAAGTGGTGGTGGATCGCGTCACTGTGGATCCGTCGGAGCGTTCGCGGATTGCGGATTCTGCGGAAACCGCACTGGACCTTGCGAATGGGTTGCTCGTGGCGGCGGTGCTCAATGACGCGGATCAGGAGCAGGAAGTGCTCCTCTTCTCGCAACTGTTTTCCTGTCCGGCATGCGGAGTGAGTATTCCCGAACTCGAGCCGCGCAACTTTTCGTTCAACTCGCCGCATGGGGCATGCCCCACCTGCTCCGGACTTGGTTCCCTTCTGGAGCTCGATGCGGATCTCATTATTCCCAACAAGACCCTCACCATTGCGCAGGGTGCGATTCGGCCGTGGACAAAGGTGTTCGCCAACCAGAGCTGGATGTACCAAACGCTCGAGCGAGTTGCGGTAGTCCATGGGTTTACGACTGCAACGCCAGTGAAGGATCTCACGAAGCAGCAGCTCGACGTCATTCTCTATGGTGATGGAGGGTTCCAGGGCGTGATCCCGTATCTCGAGCAGAAGCACAAGGAAACGGATTCTGAGTACATCCGTTCGGAAATCGAGCACTACATGCGTTCGTCCCCGTGCCCGGCGTGCCATGGGGAGCGACTGCGTCCCGAGGCGCTCGCGGTGACCGTGGCGGGCAAGAACATTGCGGTGGTGACCGGACTTTCCATTGAAGATGCAGCCGCATTCTTCGTGTCCCTCGCGCGGGCAACGGAAAATGCAGTACCGACGACCGGCAAGGGGAAGACGGCGAAGCGCACGCATCACGATGCGCCCGTGCTCGATGCGCGGGAGGCGAAGATTGCTGCAATCGTGCTCAAGGAAATTACCGCGCGACTCACGTTCCTCCAGAACGTGGGCCTCGATTACCTGACGCTCGACCGCGCAGCATCTACCCTTTCCGGCGGAGAGGCGCAACGCATTCGGCTGGCGACACAGATTGGTTCCGCGTTGACTGGGGTGATCTACATCCTCGACGAGCCGTCTATCGGATTGCATCAACGCGATAACGACAAACTACTCACGACGCTCCAGGAATTGCGTGATCTCGGTAATACGGTGATCGTGGTGGAGCACGATGAAGCAACGATGCGCGCCGCGGATTACCTCATTGATATTGGTCCGGGCGCGGGTGAGCATGGGGGGAGAATTATTGCCGCGGGGACGCCAGCAGAAATCGCGAAGCACCCCGAGTCGCTCACCGGAAAATATCTGTCCGGTGCACTGGCCATCGCATCGCCTGCGGCGTACCGGAGGGGGAATGGGAAATTGATTACGATCAAAGGCGCGACGGAGCACAATTTGAAGAATGTCGACGTGGCGATCCCACTCGGGAAACTCGTGTGCATCACGGGTGTTTCGGGTTCCGGAAAATCGACGCTCATGATTGATATCTTGAGCCGTTTCCTGAATCAGAAGTTCTACAACGCGAAAGATGCGCCCGGAAAGCATAAAACCATCACGGGCGTGGAGCATATCGACAAGGTGATTGATATTGATCAGTCGCCGATTGGTCGGACGCCGCGATCAAATCCGGCAACGTATACGGGCGTCTTCACCCCGATGCGCGAACTCTACGCGGAATTGCCGGAAGCGAAAGTGCGCGGATACAAGGCGGGGCGATTCAGTTTCAATGTGGTCGGTGGGCGCTGTGAGGCGTGCCAGGGCGACGGCATGGTGAAAATTGAAATGCAGTTCCTTCCGGATGTGTACGTCGAATGCGAGGAATGCCACGGGAAGCGCTACAATCGCGAGGCGCTCGAGATTCATTACAAGGGCCGGCACATTTCTGACGTGCTCAACATGACCGTCGAAGAGGCGCGTGCGTTCTTTGCAACAATCCCCGCGATTGCCGAGAAGCTGGAGATTTTAGAGGAGGTGGGATTGGGCTACGTGAAACTCGGACAATCCGCGACGACGCTCTCCGGTGGTGAGGCGCAGCGTATTAAACTCGCAACGGAGCTTTCTCGTCGTGCCACCGGTCGCACGCTCTACATTCTGGATGAACCGACGACCGGGCTGCATTTCGCCGACATCGATCGGCTGCTCAAGGTGCTCGGCAAATTGGTGGACGTTGGCAATACGGTGCTCGTCATTGAACACAATCTCGATGTCATCAAGAGCGCCGATTGGGTCATCGATATGGGACCCGAAGGCGGCGTACATGGTGGCGAGGTGGTGGTCGCGGGGACACCAAAAGATATTGCAAAGGAGAAACGGTCGATCACCGGGAAGTATCTCAAGGAAGCAATGCGGACTTGACGCGTCGTAGGACGAGCGGGCGGGACCAATGTATACTGGTGTCCGTATGGCAGAGCCACAACAACAAGGGCTCCTCGAATTCCTGCAGGAGCACTTCACGAAAATAGATCAGCGCTTCGATGGGATCGACCAGCGTTTTGCTCGAGTCGACCAACGTTTCGACGAGATTGACCAGCGTTTTGCTCGAGTCGACCAACGTTTCGATGGGATCGATCGTGAATTTGGCGTCCTGCGAAAGGAAATGAAGGAAGAGTTTGCTCGCGTGGATGATCGTATCAACACGCTCGCGGCGCATGTGGACGATTTTGTGCAGTTGCATCAGAAGGTGGATATCGAGCTTGCTGCATTGCGGGCGCTCTATGACCAGCTCACGGCGCGCGTGGCACGTCTTGAGGGGCAGCGTGCGTGATGCGCGGCGGCCTACAGTAGTGCATATGGATATCCCCCGAGGCACGTCGTGCCTCGGGGGATTGCGTTTCAGCTTTTGGGTAGCGGGCGATCGTCGGATGTCCAGCCCATTACTAGGGTCGGGGATGGTGCGTCCGCATACATGGGCGTCCAGGGTTCGCCGCGCCTGCGGCGCTCGTTTTGATGGAGGCCGTAATGGTATCGCTCCTCAAATCGATCCCGCTCGAACATCGTGCGCGCGGTAGCGTCGTCCGCCGCCAGGCTGCAGATCCCTGCGCACGTGCAGACCACGGCAATGCCGAGGCAGACGAAACTCAGGAAATCCGTGACCCAGTCGCCCCGGGGGAGCATGGTGCGTGTGAGGATCGTACCGATGATCGCGATTGCTGCGCTGACGAGCAATGTGTGCCCGTGGCGCCATCCATGGAGTGTGGGTTGTGGTGCGTGTGACACGAGAAGCCTCCGAGGTGGTGTGCTGGATTGATCCGCCTTACCCTCTGGGAGCGGATGATCGCGTGAAACAGAGGAGCCAGATTTGGTAGAGATCGCCAATGATGCCTGCGACGAACATGGGTCCCAGGAGCGTGCACCCGAACATCAAGAGCGCGAATTTCGTTTCAACGAGCGCAGTCGCAGGAATGACCTGTTCCACGAGCATGACGTTGAGGAGGTGCCCACCATCCAGTGGCTGCAGCGGAATGATGTTGATTGCCGCGAGCGCAACTCCAAGGAAATACGCGGTAATGAGGACTGACGGGAGGAGTGCGGAGATATCGCTCAACGGCGCTGCGTGCGTTGCAGTGGCGGATTTGTTTTCGGCTGCAGTGCCGAATCCGCGTCGGATGAGGGGGACGAGGTTTCCTTCTCGGAGCATCTGTCGGAGGAAGGTATGCGAGCAGATTTTTCGGAACAGCTTCCACGGCAGCACGATGCAGATGAGGATCGGAAAGAGGGCAGCGAATCCAGCCCACCGGATGGGATGTTCGCGAATGCGTCGTTCTCTGTCCCCCAGGGTGACGATGGCATTGGATCGGTATGCCAATCCGAACATGAGGAGACCAATGCAGGCGGAGGCGAGGAGATTCATGCATACGCCTGCGCCGTAGACGATGCTCTGCTGCCACACGGCACATTCCGAGAGGTAGCGTCCGGGAGTGGCGGCGTCGGTCGCGGCACTGCTCTCCGATGGCCGACTCTTCAGGGAGACGAATCCGCCCAGTGGAATAGGACGAATCGTGAGGCGGTATCCATCGAGCGGATACGTGAGGAGCGCGGGACCGAACCCGATACCTACCTCCTGCACGCCGACGTCGAACTGTCGCGCCGCGACAAAATGCCCTAGTTCGTGGACGGCAATCATGCCCGCGAGCACGCCGAAACGCATCATCATGAGGCGTCGTTGCACGTCGTCTCCTTATTGTTGATATGGGATGGGAAAGATCAGTGCGTACATTACGGTC